>JAFLEA010000011.1 GCA_017302035.1 Lysobacterales bacterium | reverse complement strand
CCTGCCGGCGGCCGGGTCTCCATCCGGAAACATCGCGGGGGCATGTCCCCGGTAGGAGACCAACAATGGACCTCAGCTCCTGGCAGCAGGCATTGACTGCCTACGACGCCCACCTGGCCGAGGACGGCCGGATCGTACGCAAGGGCAAGACTTTGGGCGTGGTCATCACCGAGAAGAAGAACCGTCTGCGCATCGAGTCGGTGGCTGGAAGCTTGCTGGCTTCCGGCCCCATCGAGGGCAAGACCGTGGAGCAGTTCGTCGAGTCGTTCTGGTTCTGGCAGAAGGAGGCCAACTGATGGCCAAGTACACATTCGACATTCGCCTCGCCAAGATCGTGCCGCACACGGCAACGATTTCGGTGGAAGCCGAAGACATCGCCAGCGCCATTGAGCAGGTACGACGTACCGATGCAGACGGAGAGGTCTGGGAGCCCGATAGCGGCTACTGGGCGGACGACCTGATAGTGGATGGCCTGCGACAGGGCGCGCTGGACTTCAAGGTCCAGGGTGAGTCCATCGATGAGTTGAGCCTTGCATGGTTCAAGCGCTGGGAAGCCAAGCAGGTGGCCGCATGAGGCGAAGAACCGGACCCATCGAGCAGGGATACGTGCGTCGAGTCTCGCCCACGGCCTGCTCGGTCATGCCCTTTCCGGGCTCCTCGGTCGAGGACATGGAGCAACTACGGTTCCTGGCCCGTCAGTACGCCCAGCAGGTGCCCTTCGGCCTGGACTGGCCACTGAACTTCTGGGCCTCTGAAATCGCATACCACCGCGGCGACCACGCCGCCCGTTGCTGGCTGGATGGCTACTTCCAGCGGCACCACACCACCGATACGAGGCACTGATGAACGACACCTTCTGGGGCGAACCCATTTCCATCTATACCCGCGCCCAAGCTCTGGCCGATGGGGTGCTGGTCGATTTGACCGCACAAGCCCGACCCTACGGCTTCAAGATACCGCTGGCGTGCACCGAGGCGGTCTGGCTTTCCGTCCAGTGGACCGAAGCAACCGAGGCCCGCAAGCCCGATGCCACCGGACAGTCCACCGATGGCCGGCTACACGATGTCCTGTCCCTGGCGCGCATGGCGGCACAAGGCGCAGCGCAAGCGGGCGCGGCGGTCGTCGAGTTTGAGGCGCTGATGGTGCCCGTGGATGGGAAGGCAACGGCACCCCGGGCCCAGCTGTTCCGGCTGGTGGTGTCGGGTGGCGACAGGGGCGAGCCGGTCCTGACCCTGATGCTGCCGGGAGAGGACTGATATCCGTGGATATCACGATGGCCACATCACGTCGAATGACGTTGGCGAGTTGCCGTTCCTGTTCGCAGGATCAAGGGTTGCCGAATACAGCATCGATCCGACACTGGTTGAACCACACACCAGGAAGCTCGCCATGTCCCGTTTCGTCATGCCCGATTACGATCCCGCGCTCACGAAGACGCTTCACGAAGTCATCGTGTCCGAGAAGGTCCGCAAGCTCCAATCCATGCTGCAGAAGCGCAACGGGTCGCTTGTCTACGTCGACGACCAGGCCTACGCATTGGCCAAGATCCACATGCCCAAGCAACTTCCACGGCTGGACGATCACATGCGACGGCACTTCTACGGCATCCATGACTGACCCCCGAACCCTGCATCGGATCATTGACCTGCGCACCCGGCATCGCCTGTCGTTGCGCCAGATCGGTACGCGCGTGGGTCTTTCGGGCGAGCAGGTGCGCAAGCTGCTGGCTCGTGAAGGTGTCTCGATGGCGCGGACGCCACCTCAGGCGGTGGTGCCGAAGAAGCGCAACACCCTGGACGAGTCCGTCGTTCGGGCTGTCTATGGCTGCAGCGTGGAAGACCTGGCCAAGATCCAGCAGGGCCTCTTGCTGTCGGATCACACCTCGCCCGCGTTCTTCTACCGGACACAGCGCTACCGCTACCTGCACGGCAGCGGCTGGGCATTCACCTTCCCGGACTGGTGGCAGCTGTGGAAGACATCGTGGAGCCAGCGCGTCATCGATCGACTGGTCATGGTGCCCGCAGATCGGTCGCAACCGGTGGGGCCTGGCAACGCTGAAATCCTGACCCGGTCTCAGGTCATGAAGCGCTTCCAGCGCGAGAGGCGGCTGACCAGATCCTGACTCCGGGCGTCGCCATTGCTGCGGGTGTCGTACCCGCTCGCACTCCGAGCAGTTGCCAATAACAGCTACCGACTGATCCTGGAATCGGGATATCGGTCGATATCCGTTGATATCACGCGATACCCAGGACCTCCACATGCGCAACAAATCCAACACCAACCTCTACCTGTACACCTTCCTCGGTCTCCTATTTGGACTGGCCTCTCTGGTGGACCTTCCGACCATGACCAGTCGAGCCATGGCACTCCAGGAGGCTCGAGCGGAGGCAGCCGTTCGGGCATTCGGGTTGTGATCCACCTGTCTGTCGTTTCGCCCAAGGGCGGGGTGGGTAAGACCATGCTGGCTTTGCAGTTGGCGGCATCGTTTGCCCGCGATGGTCATCGAACCTGCCTGGTGGACCACGATCCACAGGGTTCATCCCTCGTTTTCGGCAAGCTAGCTGAGCGAGAAGGGATTGAACTGCCGTTCGTTCCTACGTGCGCACGGGTCAGCGGCTTCGATGTGTCCATCCACGACCACCCGCCTGGACTGGCGGAGGCTTACCCGTCGCGTATTGCCATCGTGCCCACCTTGCTGGACGCGCCATCCTTCCTGATCCATCGGCGTGGACTTCGGCACTTGGAAGAGCGTGGACTGATCGTTGTACCCGTGGCATCGCGCTTCCGGTCGGATCGCAAGCAGCAGCGGGACCTAGTGGCCGAACATTTCACTGACCAGCCCGTGATCAGGGACCGCGACCTGTACCCGACGCTGTACGGCCGGGGCCTCACCGTCGTCGATGGACGGGGCGTTCCTCACCTGGGCAAGGCTCAGAACGAGATTGAAGCGCTGCGAGCGGCTGTCGACGGAGCCGTCGCCCGTACGGGGAGTAGCCCATGACAGCCCGCACCCTCATCTGGCGGCTTGATGGTCGTCTGGACGAAGTCGACGCTTCCGACACCTCACCCGAGGAGACGGTCATTGCGATCCGCGACCACAACGAACTGGAACTGATCCGGGCGTTGGCCCGTTTACCCGAACAGGAGCAAGACCATGAGCTGGAATGACTTGGATGCAGACGACCTGGCCAAGGTCTCGTACCCCTCACAGCAACGAGGAGTTCGGATCGAACGCTCGCCAGGGCCGCCCAAGATCTACGTGGAGGTCGAGCCGCTGGAAGACACCAAGCCCATGCTGCTGCGTACGTCGCCAGAGCTGCATGCTCGGCTAGAGCGGTCAGTTCAGGGCAATCGAAGCATGGCACTTCTGGCGCTGATCGAGGAGGCCTTGGAGCGGCTCGAATCCGGCCACGAGTGCTGGCGTGTGATTGCCCGCGATATCAAGTGATATCCGTGCGAGAGGAGCAAGAGCCAGAGCGGTTGATTGGGGATTAGGGCCAGGGGTCCATGCTCCGCACTGGACACGATGCGTCCAGTTGAGCCACAGACAGAAGTGCCAATCGACCAAGCCCCGAAAGGGGCTTTTTCTTTTGCTGTTCCTCGTAGTGCTACGCAGTTTCAGGGGCTTGACGAGTTGCCATATACAGCTTCCTGCACATACTGAGATTAGGCAGAACGAATGCCAAAACAAACGAACTCACTAAGGAGAAATCAATGAACAACAACAAGTCACGCCGCTATTCACGTGAGAACTTGGAAGCCTACGCCAGTCGCGTGGGGCTTGAGCTTTCCGAAGCTGGAAGGCATGTCCGGTATGAGGCTGCAAACAACAACGAGCGTTTGCCGCGTTGGCAGCTTTCGGATGGGAGGCATCAGAACAGCATCCGTGGCTACGCGACCCTCGCAGAGGTTGCCGAGGCATTGGATCGGAAGGCCGCGACCTTGGGGTAATGGCCAACAGCACTGTCACGACCAAGCCAGCTAACAACAAACGAGAACCGATATGAGCCTCTTCGACCGCATCGCCCACTCCCAGGAACACTCCTTCATCGCCCTGCGTACCAATGGTCTGGTGGCGTTGGCGCTGAGTGGCCTGGCTTTGCTCACAGTCGTTGTCCTCCCCCACATCGTTGCCTAAGCCAAGGACCTCCACATGAACATCACCGAACAAGCACTCGTCGCCATCGTTGTACTGGCTATCTCCGGAACCGTGCTCTACCTGGGCGGCAAGGCCTTCGACCAGATTGAAGAGAACACCGCCTTTGTTGAACAAGTGGCCACCCCGAACATGGAGCCAGACCATCTGGAACGGTTGGCCCGGGCCGAAGCTGAGCGTCGCCAACGAGTCGCCGCAGAGCACCTCGCCCAGAACTAAGGCAGTCATGCGCATCCTCGAATCCCACATCGACCCCATTTCCGGCCACACCTACGCGGTCATCGTGAACCCAATTGCAGAAGGGCTGGCCGAAGGTCCCGCCTTGCGATACCGGCTCATCTGCGCGCTGGACCCGGACTGGGAGAGCAGGGCCAATACGCTGCGGTCAATCTCGCGAACGCCTCGGGTCCACATCTACGAGACCGTCGATGTCCTGGATGCCTACGAGGACCTGCCCGACAACCTTGAACGCATCAACGCGCTGCGCCGAGAGTCCCGAGACCTGGGTGGCGTGACCTACCAAGAACAAATCAGGAGCCGCCAATGATCACCAACGAACGCTACTTCTCCCTGCTCAAACACGAAATCGAACGAGGTTCACTTCCCCGCTTGAAGGTGGCCATGGAGTGCATCCGGGCCGACTACGTGAAGGGCAAGGTGGAGCAGGGCCTCTTGGACCCCAAGCTGGTGCGGATGAAGTCCATGGGTCTGATGGTCAGCCAGGGTCTGGTCGATGTGCGAGGCAAGGGCGACCTCACACCCATCATGTGGGCCTGCATTGTGTACCGCCAGAAGTCGCTGGACGCCGACCATCTAGGCGCCGAAGCGGCCGACGCAATCGCTGACTGGCTGCTGCAGGAGCAAGCGTCCGTGGGTGCCCAAGGCGGACGGGAAATCATCCGGACCACCGATCGCCGAACGGGCGAAACGGTCCATGAGCGTGGCCGGGGCAAGACGATCATGGAAGCCCTGGGCTGGTCCAACCTGCCGCCCAGCGTGCAGAGCCACATCAAGCGCCGTCGCCTGGTGATCGAGCCCGAGCTGGCAGCCGCCTGATCCGTTGTCTCCCTCGGCGAGCCCAGTCACAATCGGGGCGATTGGGGGACAACCATGCCATCTCGCGCCAGCCTGACCTTCGACCACGCCATCCAGGACGCGGTCGACCTGGTCAACCACTTTGACAAGCTCAACACCCAGCCACCGCCGCCAGAGAACGAGGTCCTGAAACGGGCCAGTCTGGTCATGGCCTTGGCTGCGCTTGAAACCTATTTCGAGGACCGGCTGGTCGAGGCTGTCGACGCCTTGTGCGGCGAGGGCGACTCCGCCCAGACACGCTTCATGCGCGAGAGCCTGGCTAACGACTTGAAGTACTTCCACACGCCCAGTACCGACAGGGTGCGTCCGCTGTTCCAGAAGTACCTCGGGCTGGACATCACCGAGAGCTGGAAGTGGAACATGATGGAACCGAGCGGCGCGAGGAACGAGCTGAACAAGCTGGCGAAGAAGCGGGGCGACATCGCGCATCGTTCCGGGCGTCCGGCCAATGGTGTGCCCGCCAAGCACGCGGTATCCCGCGATGACCTCAGGCGCCACATCCATTTCATCCGTCAGCTGGTCGTGGCCACGGACGCGGTACTGGCCAAGCCGGGCTAAGCCTGCGCTTCGGCCCATCGTCGGCACGCCGTTCCGTACCGAGCCACGATGGCCAGCTCGTCTTCTGGATCGATGGGGAACGCAGACGGTGATCGCCGGGTCACCATCCAGGACTCGTAGGCCGCGGACGCTGCGCGGTACTCCCGCTCCACGTCTTCCCGCTGGCGGGCAACCCTGCGTCGTTCCGCCAGTCGGCGCATCCGCACGGCGCTGGCCCCGACTTCCCGCGTAGCCGACATGGCCATGGGCACAACAACACCGCCCACCTTCCGGGCTCGCAGTTCGCTCACGCTGGACGACGACACCCACCAGTGATCCTGGAAGTCGCGGGGCTGGCTACGGCGACCGATGCCGATCACCCACGCGTTGGCTTCAATCAGCTGCCACACGACGCGGCGGAAGTCGGCGTCGGTGAGGGCGTACACGGTCAGCCGCTTGTCGCGGTGGAGGGGTGTTCCTCCCAGGCGAGCGAGCAGGTGCGCAAGCCCCTTGGACTCCCGGTCTCCATAGCGGCGCGACACTCCCAAGAGGCAGGGCCCGTCATCGGGTTGGGCAGCGTAAACACGCGAACGTGGCATCGCATGACGCTGGGCTAGGGCTTGTCGAACGTCGGTAAGAGTTGCGGACTTTGGCAGGGAGACGGGGTGGTTCTGGGATAGCTGCAGAACGGCGAGGCGCTGGTCAGCGAGGTGGGCGGGAAGGTCAGGGAGGGTCAGCAAGTCAGTGGATGCGCGCGACTGCTGGCAGCGACGGCAGCACACGAAGAGGTTATCGACGGTCAGCGGTCCCCCCAGGGAGGTGTGGACGCAGGTGGCAATGACGGGAGCGGAGAAGGAGCGGGGAGCAGTGCGATCGAAAGGTGAACGGCACAGCGGACAGTGGTCGGGAGCAGCTGCAAGGATCTTGCGGCGGGCGTAGCGGGGCGCACTCAAGTGGAACTGAACATCGCGGGAGGCGATGGTTTGCTGGAAGTCGGCGAGCGTGATGGTGGGGCAGGCGGGCGTCATGGGGGAGATGGGGCTGTGCTGCATTGAGTGTGGCGGGGAGCGCGATGTTGGCAAGGGCAGTGGGGCGCTGAGGCGTGATGCGGGCGGCGCGACGACTGGTCTTGGTGGGGCGTCAGACTCAGTCGTCGCGAAAAGCAAAAGCACGAGGCGAGTGGTCAGAAGCTGTCGGGGACGTCTGCTTGCGTGGCTGGTCGAACGAGCTTCGTCAGCAAGCGCAGAGCAGAGTCAGGGGCATGGACAACACGCACCTTAGGTGGATTGACGGCGGCGGTAAGAAATCGCCCGAAACCGCTTGAACCTCAACAGCGTCGCGGGCTTGGGCCTTACCGCCACGATTACCGCCAATCCGCGTGTTGCGGTGGGTTTCGCTAAATCTGTCAGGCGTTTACGCATTACCGCCAACATAGGGTTGCCAGAACTTGCTACCGCCTTACGGTGAATGGACTTCCACACGAGTCCATCCACTCCGTTCATGGCTGCCAAGAAGACCAGTATCGCGCTCGACCCGCAGGATCTGCTTCGCTACCGCAAGGCAGCAGACCTCCGCGGTCTGTCCGTCTCGGCCTTCCTGAAAGACTCAGCCGACGCGACGTTGGCCACACCTGACCCGAAGGCCGACCTGCGCGCTTTCGCGGCTGACCTGCGTGCTGATCTGCGCGCCGAGTTCGCCAAGGTCTACGAAGCCATCGCCCTGAACGACGAACGCCATCGGGCGTCGGCCGACGAGTTGCGCCGATTGCACTTGGCCTTCCTGCACGACTTGAACGAGCAACAGAAGGAGGCCGTGAAGGTCGCCCTCGGTATCGGCCGCCAGCACGGGCAGTCCGAAGCACTCGCCAAGAAGACCAACCTCCGTCCCTCAGCCACCCCCCTCGCCTAGGAGTACCCATGAAGTCCCCGATCCTCTCCCTCACCATCGCCACGGTTCTGGCAGCCAGCACTCCGGCGCTCGCCCAGGACGCAGCACCCGCAACCGAGCAGAGTCAGCCCACCAAGCCCAAGGCCGACAAGAAGCGCCTGTTCAAAGCCGGCGGTATCGGCTGCATCACGGGTGGTGCCCTGGCTTATCTGACTGGCAAGAAGGACAAGGCGCTTGCCGCCTGTGCCGTTGGCGCTGCCGTCGGTTCGGTTGCGTCTTACCGCCACCAGATGGAGGAAGCGCGCGACCTGGCAGCCGAAGCGGAGCGCGCTGGCATGTCGGCCACCTTGGCCACCAAGCAGGTCGAAGCGAAGACCGGCGAGAAGGTAGAGGCTCTGGACCAGGTGGTCATCGCCTACGATCCCGCTTCCATGAGCGCACGCGACCCGAAGACTGTCGCTGTCCTGGATCGCATTGCGGCGCTGGCGAAGAAGTCCAAGGAGCCGCTGTCGATAGCTGCCGAGGGCCGGGACATGAAGGCCTGCCAGATCCCACTGGCCGAACTCACCGCACGCGGCGCCTTCCCTCCGGCGAAGGCCATCGACAGGTGCGGCAAGGGCAAGGCACAGCTCGTCATCTCGCCTGTGCCCGACCTGACCTGATCCCACCACGGCCGGTCGCGAGTCCGGGGCCGGCCACCAACTTGGACCTCCACATGAGCCTCATCAACAACGACACCAAGGAACTCCTGATCACGCTTGCGGCTCACCCCGCACCGTTCGAAGGACTCTCTCCCGAAGACATCTCGGCCTTCTTTGTCGAGCAACCCATCGCGCCACCGGAGCGCGCACCGTTCCAGGGCTTCACGCCTGAGGAGATCGAAGCCCTCTTCGCTGATGCCACCCATGCCGGCCTGGTCGACAGCCATGACTGAGCCGGACGATCTCTTCTCATTCCTGGACGAGCCCAGCGTCAAATCCGCCCGGCCCGTTCTCCCCAACCTCGCGAACAGCTTGCGGGACGAAGGACTGCTCCCGCAGCAGGGCAAGGATGAGTCGGCCAGCATCGAGCCGCAGGAAGCGGAAGAACAATCATCCCCGGCTCTGACCGCGGTCGATCCGTCGGTCCCCGACGAGATCCAGCCGGAGGCTCCCGTTGCGCCTTCCGAATTCGAGGCGGCGGTGGCGCCAGCCACCGTTGTGCGGGACGAGCCTGAGGCCGAGGAACAGCCACTGGCGAGCCAGCCTCCCATGTCTGCGCCTGCGGCTGCTCCCTCAGCGCATGTAGATCCGCCCAACCCATGGGTAGCGCTGGCCCCGGACTCCCGGTTGTCTCGCAGGCTCATCGTGGGGAGCGGAGCGGTCATCGGGCTAGCTGTCGCCGGTTGGCTGCTTGCCTCCTACATACATAAGGAGTCTGCACCGCCCATCGTCGTGCAGGCGCCGCAGGTGGAGGCGCCTACGCCTGCCCCTGCTCCTGTCGTGGTGGAGCAACCCGCTCCCGAACCCGTCGCGGTCATTACGGAGCCCGCTCCAGAGGCACTCCCGCCACCAGTACCCGAGCCAGCGGTCACCCCGCCGCAGGCATCGCCGAAGCGCACTTCTCAGCCGAAGGCCGGGAGCCCTGACACCAAGAAGGTGGAAAAGCCCGCGCCCAAGCCCGAGCCGCAGTGGCAAGACGATGCGATGGATGCGCTGGACGATTTGGAAAAGCGCTTATGAACTCGCAAGACCAAGGGTTGCCATTTACTGCATCCGTCTTAGCGTGAAGTCATCCACACGAAACCATCTCTCCCATGATCCTAGAAGCCATTTTCATCCAGTTGCGCCGCGGTCGGCCGACAAAGTTCTTTGCATCCATCGTGTTGTCGTTCTACGGCGACCGGTTCATCAAGCGCCCCACCATGGCTGACCTTCCCAAGGAAGCGGGCGAGGAGGTCAACCAGCGGATCATCGATACCTGGTTCAACGTCCAAGAAGACCGGCTGCCACCAAAGCGGCTTCCGAACTGGGAAGTCGGCCAGTTGAAGGCCTCCCAGATCCGCGACGTGGAACAGCACCAAGTCGCCCGAGCCGTCGTTCTCAACACCGCCATCCTCTGCACGATGTTGGCCGCTCTGGGCGGAATGGTCAGCAAGCTGCAGCCCTGGTGGGACAAGCACAAGGCCGCTGCCGCCGCGGAAGAGGCACGTGAGTACACGATCAAACGAGAAGACCTGAAGAAGGAGTGGGCCACCGAGATCGCCGGCTACTCCGCCCAGAAGTGCCTGGACGAAGTCTCTGACCTACGAAAGCGCACCACCCCCGAGCAGCGCGATCGCTATGCGGCACTGGAAAGCGGTTGCGCCCAGCACCGAGAGGCAATCGCTGGCATCGCGCGCACATGGTCGTTGGACGACTGCGCCGACTTCGGCATCAAGGCAAACAAGGTCATGGCCGACGGCGGACAGGCCACCTGGGCGGACCGAGTGCTGTTCCAGGACGTCTGTTTCCCCAAGTACGGCGACGCGCTTCAAGCGCGCGTGAAGTAAGGAGCCCCACATGACCACCATGACTGCCTACGACTCCCTGAACCTGTTCGACAAGCTGGCATTCGCCATCCGCTCCATCGTGATGCGTTCTCAAACTGCACAGCCGCGAGACAACCGTAGATGGGTGTACCAGCGCGCCCAGGAGCGCTTCGATTACCTCGTGGAAGGCGGGGACCTGATCAACCTGGCCCCAGTGCCCGCAGGGCAGCCCTTGGTGAACGTCCTGCCGGAACATCGCGACCAACTGCTGGCATTGGGTGCGATCGAACGTGATGGCGCGTTCCTTATGCCCGACAAGCTGGACGACGAGGAGATCTGGAAGTTCAAAGACTGGTTTCCGCGTGCGCCCAAGGATCTTGAGTCGCAGGATCTGAACTGGCATTTGACGCGGGATGGCAAGCCCACCAACGGGTACATCCCGCCCGAGGATCTGGTCCGAAGCTCGGACTCGACCGCAACCTCGCTGCTGATCGGCGCGTTCCCAGTCCTGTTCGCTGCCGGTCAAGCGCTCTGGCAGTTCCCTGGGTTTGGCCCCACGGCAGCGATGGCTGTGTGTGGACCACTGCTGGCCCTGCATGCCTTCGCGCTCTATCAGGCCGAAGGTGCGGGCACGGTGGCCAAGGCCATTGCCATCGGTGGCGGTATTCCAATGCTGGGCGCAGGGTTCGTAGGCTCAGGCCTCGATCCCGCAACAATGGGTGTCCGTGGACTGACCATAGGTGGTCTGGGCTTCGCATCGGTGTTCGCCGTCTGCGCAGTCCTAGCTGCCGCATTCAAAGGTCCGGGCAAGCAGTCGAACCTGTTCTCCTTCTTCTCGCGTGCCAAGCACCTCCTGATGGTGGTGGCCGCGGTCTATGGGCTGAATGTGGCCCTGAGCCTCCTTCCTTCGTGGCTGGGCTGGATGAAGGCGCTGGGCTGGTACCTGCCAGCCTGTGCGTACCCGCTGTACTACACGCTAGGCAACTTCAAGGCGCGCACTGCGCAACTCGAACTGCAGGACAAGCGGGGTCTAGGATCCACCAGCGGCTCGGCCAGCATGCTGGGCAAACGCGCGAACCTGCGCATGTCGCAGATCCGCAGCGCCCATCGCGACAAGTCGCCCTTCATGGAGCTGGGTAAGTCACTGGGGGTCATGTGCCGCTACGACCTGGCGCTTGCACCGGATCGTGGCCAGATCATGGGCCTCACCCAAGAGGACGCCAAGACCCATCTGATCATTTTCGGTTTGAGCGGCAAGGGCAAGACCGCCAAGGGCATCCGCAAGTTGATGCTCGAACTGTCCAGTTTGCCCATGCCCATCGGCGCCTTGGGTGCTGACGGCAAGTGGGCCTTGGTCGCCGACACCCGCGACTGGTGGGACCTGATCATCGAACCCGGTATCAAGTTCGCGCCCTTCCAGGGCATGACTTCCCTGCAAGTCGCCCGCGCCTTCACCGAAGCCAGTGTCGGCACGAACGACAAAGAGTCGATCTGGGTGCAGGGCGCGATGGATACCCATCGCTATGGATTGGCGATCCTGGAAGCTCTGGTATCCCACGAGAAGAGCCGTCGATCGTCAGAGTTTCAGCGGCTCGATGCGCTGGAAGAGCAGATCGATCACTGGTGTTCCGAGAAGCTGCTACGCGAACGTGCGGGCCAGGACACGGCGGAAGTCGACGCCAGACTGGCCGACCTGGAAGAGGCTGCGGATCGCGCCAAGGGTGAGGTGAGTGGGTCTCGGCTATATCGCTGGGACCCAGATGCCTACGTCAAGCTGATCAATATCATCGGTTCGGGCGAGACGTCCGACGGAAAGACTTGGCGTCCCAGCGCTCGTGCCATGGCGCTCTTTGACTACCTCGGCTTCAAATCCTCCGAGGAACGCAAGCTGCTGGAACCTGACACGGTCCATGCGCACTTGGCTGACTCCAGCCGTGTGCTGTCCAACTCCTTGTTCTACTTCACGGAGACCTGGTTCAAGGGCAAGACCGAGGAACAGCGCCAGTCGTTCTTGTTGAACATCGACAAGGATCTTCAAGGCTTCTTGCAGAACGACGAGTTGCGCGGCCACCTCATCGACGGGGTGGATCACGGTGAGGAAGCGTGGTCTCACACCGAGGAAGGTGTGGACGTCATGCAGTGCCTGTACGGCAAGAAGGTGGGCCTGAACCTCTCCGACCGCTACGGCAAGACGGCCAAGGTCATCCACAAGCTGATCCAGACCCGCGTGTACGACGCCCTCCAAGAGCGCGGTGAGAAGTACGGCGACAACTGGATGGAGAAAACGGGCCAGACCTACGTCGTGGACATCAAGGACGAATGCCAGGATCTGATTGGTCCATCTGAGCTAACGCTGTCGGCAAAAGCCCGCTCCCTGGGGCTGGAGATGGTGTATGCCACGCAGACCTTTGAGGGCCTGAATGAAGCCTTGGGAGGCAAGGCAGCAACCATCGCGTTCCTGTCCAACTTCCGCTCCCGCATCGTGTTCGAGTCCTCGGCAGAGACCTACGAGTTCCTGCAAGGCGTTGCTGGAACGGCCAAGAAGAAGACGTTGCCTGTCAGCGTCCAGGCCACGATCGACACCAGCCGCGCCCTCAATGTGCTGGATAACAGCATCTACTCCAACCCCGATCACCCCTCTGCCTGGGCGCTGCGCGACATGGCCCGCCGTGGATCGACGAGGCTCCAGATCGTCGTTCAGGGCGTGAAGAACTTCATGGGCATGACCCGGAAGGTGCCCATCGACGAGATGGATGAGCAGAACTACATCCCCGTCCATCAGGGTGGTGAATACAAGGAAGGGCCGATCCTCGAAATGACGGACATGACCGCCAACCTCATGGAGGAGGGCGTAGCGCTGCTTTACCTCAACCGTGCCAATCAGCCGCGCATCGACTTCGCGCGCATGGAGCACATCACCACTGCCGAGTTTGCACGGCGTCTCCGGGCTATCCGGGCACGCCAAGCAACCACCACCTAACCAGGAGCCCCCATGTCCGCCAACCACGAGAACGATCTCTCCCTAGGCCGCCGCTACAAGAAGTACGAAGGCGCCTACAACCTGGCCTTCGCGGCCGACCCCAATCCGAAGCTGCGCCGCTTCGACGAGATGGCGCCGAAGGACGATCCCCAGTGGAAGCGCCTGGAAGTGTTTCGCGGCAATGATCGGGAAGCTTTCCATGCCCACAAGTCCAACCCGAATGACGCGCTCGTACGGCCGACGGACAAGGAGCAGGCCATGTGGGATGCCAACCAGCAGGACAAGTGGCGCATCGATCGTGAGCCCGCGTTCGATCAGCATCCCATGACGAACAACAGGTGGTTCGACATGTCCTTGGAGCAACGCCGCTCCGACTCGTCCCAGAACTATTTCAACAGCGTCGAGCAGCGGCACGGCGATGGATACGATGCCTGGGCTGCCAAGGCCGGAAGTGCTGTGGTGGCCAAGGACGACTACCTGCAGACGATGGCGTCGCTGGATATCGAGAAGGCGCAGGTGGCGCGTGCCCAGAAGAAGGCACCGCAGGTTGAGACGGCCCAGCAGGAGACGCTGGCACCGGCCACCGAGCAGCAGGTGGCGCCGAAGCGTACGCGCTTGTCATTGGCCGAGTTCCAGGGCAGTACGGGTCAGTACATCGAGCAGCGGTCCCGAGACCTCGCATCACTTCCTGACGAAGGTCTGCGACAGGTAAATGATCAGACGAAAGCCGACTACCAGGCCCGTGGATTGGGCCGGATTGAAGATGCGGGTCCCAGGATCCAGGCAATCAATGCCTTCCACGCCCGCGAACAACAACAACGCAACACGCCACCACAGGAGGTGCCCTCCGAGGCGTTCACCCAACGACGAACAAGGCAACAATGATCACAAAGGCGAGGGCCTCACTGATCGCAGCACTGGTACTGGCAGGCAACGTCCATGCGGCGGTTCCGAAACACATCGATGGCATGTCGCGCACCACCCGCGCGCATGCTTCCCAGGCATTGGCCTGCTCACAACGCCTAGGGCGGCATCCCGATCTGTTGATCGTGGCCGACATGCGCTTGCCCAGCTCGGCCAAGCGGCTCTGGGCGATCGACACGCGCAATGGCGAAATCCTGGTGCGCACCGAGGTAGCGCATGGCCGCGGATCCGACCCCGGGCGACAGGGTCTCGCCCAGGTCTTCTCGAACACTCCCGGCAGCCTGATGACCAGCGTCGGGCTGTACGCCATCGCCGAGCCCTATCGGAACACCAAGGACGGTTCGACTCGTCGCCGGCTGGACGGTCTCATGCCCGGATTCAACGATGCAGCACGTGAGCGTGCTGTCGTGCTCCATCCCGCCCGCTACGTGCGCGACGGATGGGCAGGGCACTCGGAAGGGTGCCCCGCTGTCTCCTACGCCGTCATGGACCAGCTCAACGACCGCGGACTGGATAACGCCATCCTGTGGATCGAAGGCGACCAGGGGGGCCTAGCCGAGGCCGTTGCCTCCTGTTCCATGACCAAGCCCACCCACCGGTTCCGCTGGCCATGGCAGAAGCTGCCCACCAAGCCTGAGTGGAAGCCCGAGGCGTCCGACGCCGTGAACCCCATGTTCGATATCCAGGCCGAGGGGTTCTGCCCGGTGAGGACTGACCTCGTGTGGTTCAGCCAGGAGGCGCCCTTGTTCGCCAACTTGGCTGGGGATCGCTGGCCACTTGTGATGTGGTAGCCCAAAAAAAAGAAGAGGGGGGCTTTCGCCCCCCTCTCTTGTAAGCCGCTGGCTTACTTTTCCTTACGAACGCCCTTGAAGGGCTGCTTGTCCGATTTCACGTCCATGAAACGACCCGTGTCGGCGTTTCGTTTGACGTAGTGACCCGAGGGCGTCTGGGTCTGGGAACGGTTGCGGACAGCGCCGTTGCGATGCCCGTCACCTTTGGGTGGATTGGTAGCCATGAGTGTCTCCTGTGATTGATGTGATGGGGCTCAGCCATTCCCGCCTTCCCAATGACTGGGCAGCATTGCTGCTGCCCAGTCACCTACGCGATTACCTTTCGGTGTCATCGCGTACCCAGATCGGCCAGGCTTTCAGCCCTTTGGAGGCGGCATGCAGCTTCTTGCCGTTCCTCAGGGTGATCACAGGCCTGAAAATCAGCCTGTAACCTGGACGATGGGGGTAGATCGGCGGAGTCGATGTCGACATGGCCGTAGCCCTCGTGTTGGAGGTATCCAACCGAGAACTCACGGGAGGGGGCGTCTTATTGACAGGCTCGAAGAGTAATAGATATACTTTTTCGGCTGTCTTGGCGGACAGGCGCTCCACCCGCAAGACCACACGATGCTGGATACCGTGCAAGCGTGGTTTTGGGTCTTAGGGTCGATTTACGAGATCGACCACTAGATCTAGGTTGTAAAAGAGCTTGAAACCCAACTTCTAGGGCTCGGCCTCAGCGCCGGGCCTTTTCGCATTTCTTCAAGATTAGCACTCGTCGATGCCGATTGCTAACTTTTTTCGTCCCCGCAGGGTTTTCCTGTCCGGTAAACCGAACAAGTCGATTCTCTCAGCCGAGTTCGGGGTTGTCAAACGGAAAGTTCGGTGTAGTAGTATTTTCCCGATCCCAGTACCCAGACCCACCCCATGGCGACACGTCTCGGCGAGAAAATCCGACAGCTCCGGAAGGAGCAGCAGATGACCCTGGATGCCTTGGCTCTCGCCGCGGGGATGAGCAAGAGCTACCTATGGGAACTCGAGAACAAGGAGTCGCCTCGGCCGTCGGCGGAGAAGCTCGATGCGTTGGCGAAGATACTTGGGCGACCTGTGTCCTACTTCCTGGATAGCGAGGAAGAGGTGCCAGAGGAAGAGCATCTGAACGAGGCCTTCTTCCGCAACTACAAGGACCTCGAGAAGGAAGACCGGGAACGCATTCGAATGATCGTGGAGTCGTTCCGGAAGCGCTCCTGATGGCCGACCCGCTAACGGCGTCCAAGGCCGCGTACAAGTTCACCCGAGTGCTGGACTTGTTCGCCGCCCATCACGGCACACAGCGGTTCCCGATCGATGTTGTCGCGCTCGCCAAGGATGCAGCCAACCAGTTCGGTGGCTCGGATCCCATCACCGAAGTGCGTGCCGCTGACATCAAACGGTTCGAAGGGGCGCTGGTCCCGGGCGAGGATCGCCGCGAGTGGATGTTGCTCTACAACGACAAGATCCGATCCGAAGGTCGCATCCGTTTCACGCAGGCGCACGAACTCGGGCACTACCTCCTCCATCGGCATAAGCAGGAGTCCTTCTCCTGTGCCGAGAAGGATGTGGTCAACCTGGAAAAAGACGAGGCTACGATCGAAGCTCAGGCGGATGTCTTTGCATCGACTCTGCTTATGCCGTTGAACGACTTTCGGGAGCAGATGTCTGGTTCCGCGGATTTCGATGGGATCGGCGCATGCGCGAACCGCTATGGTGTTTCGCTCACGGCGGCAGCCCTGCGTTGGCTACGCCATACCGATACCCAGGCCGTTCTGGTCGTTCATCGTGATGGCTTCATGCAATGGGCTTTCTCGAGCGAGGCGGCGTTCAAGAACGGCGCGTTCTATCGAACCAGAAGCCAGACTGTGGCGATCCCAGACGCGTCTTTGGCGGCGAACGAGAGCGTGGATCACGAGCGGAGCGGCGTAGAGATGTCGGCGCGAACCTGGTTTCCACACGCACCAGCCGACCTATCGTTGCGTGAGATGAAGATCAGCGCTAACGAATACGACTCAGTGATGACGCTTTTGGTGCTGCCGCGCGGATCAAGCGTGTGGCAACCCTGGAACGAACGCGGAGCCAGGTAGCGGAGTTCAGAGCAGCTCTGCGTATTCCATCGCGGGTGTGGCTGGACAGGCCTGCCAGCCTGCACATCCTGTTGTAGGTGAAGCCAGCCACTTACGACTCCTTCGGTCCCCCTGGAAAGCACATCGACGCATCGATCCCGGTGCGCCGATGGGACCTTGGGTTGGCATATGGCCTGTTGGGTGGTGCCGCTGGCTTCCTGCCGATCGCACGCTACGGGCTTGGCTGGCCCGATACCTTTCGAGCGCTGGCCCTGGATCCGGCGTTCTACTCCCGCCTCGACAATCCGCACTGGATGGCCGACTGGTCCACGCTGGCAGTAGCCACCACCGTAGGCTTGGCCATGGGTGGAGGTGCGGCCTGGCTCGGCTTGATCCCGCGCTCGAACCAATGGGTCGTATCGGGGCCACGACTCTTGGAAGGCAAGGAGGCGATCCGCGCCGCGCGTCGCCGTTCGCCCACTAAGCGGGAACGGAAAGCAGACCGCTTCGGGATGTATCTGCACCCCGACTTGTGGCTGGCCAAGAAGACCCTGTCGCGCCACATCCTGATGTACGGATCGGTAGGCTCGGGCAAGACGCAGATCCTGCTAGGTCTCCTGCAGCAGGTCTTCGCCCACAAGGAAGCGAAAGCGCTGATCTACGATGTCAAGGGCGACATGACGTCGAAGTTTCCCCAAGCCCAAGCCAGCATTTGTAGCCCATTTGATGCGCGAAGCCGGGTGTGGTGGGTGGCCCGCGACGTACGGACCTCTACGCAGGCCGCCGCCTTCGCCGACAGCTTGATCCCCGAGGACTCTGGCTCAGGGAAGTTCTGGACGCAGGCAGCCAGGCAGATCCTGCTGGGCGTGGTGTTGTCATTGCAGAACGAGAAGCCGCAGCGGTGGACCTGGACGGATTTGGCGCAGCGCGTATCGCTTCGCGCCAAAGAGATGGCGCCCGTTCTCGATCGGAACTATCGCAAGGCGTACGGCCTGATATCCAATCCAGACTCGCAGACGAGCTTCAATGTGCTGGCCACCCTGCAGGGATTCACTCGCGTCATCGATGACTTGGCACGTGCTTGGCCGGACTACGAAGTCGGCAAGAACCTGACTGCCGATACTCCATGGCCCGGGGAGAAGAGCGAGGCGAAGTGGAACGCGAAGTGGCTTCGTGGACGGCGGCTGTTCTCGCTCACCGACTGGGCGATGGACGACTATCAGGGGCCGAAAAAGGTCATCCTGCAAAGCGGCCCGGACTCAGGACTGACTGCCGCCTATATCGCAGCCATGGTCAATGTGGCGGTGCCGGCCATCATTTCTCCGCATCTACCGGACAATGAGAACGGCCGCTTCCTTGGCTTCTTCCTGGACGAGCTGGCCAGCATCGGCAAGATCAATATTGCCCCGCTCATCGATAAGGGCAGATCCAAGGGGTGCGTGTGTGTACTAACGACACAAGACCTCTCGCAACTTCGGATGCCCCAGCTGTACGGCGAACACATGGTCAAGGCGTTGCAGGGCATGGTGGGCACGCACATCGTCTGCCAGATCCAGATGGGTGAGACGCGAGAAGAACTGTCCAAGCTCATGGGCTCGAACAATGTCGCCCGCATGGATCACTCCCGCGACGCACGTCTCTCGAATGAGGCCAAGCCCGTGGTGTACCCGTCGCAACTCACGGACATGCTGGGCTTCCGCAAGACCCCTAAGAAGGATCCTGGCTTCGTCATCCGGGCCATCGTCCAGCAGGGCGACGACTTGCTGCTCCTGGACTTCCCGGGCCAGCCCATGCCCGACCTACGACCGGGGCAGGTGCCTGCCAAGTGGACGCAGCGGGCAGCCGGGTACGAGCAGGATCGCGACGACGAGCCCTTGGTGGCGGGCTGGGCCGGCAAGGCCATTGGTGAGGCCTTCACGGAGCGTGAGATCGACGCGATCTTCCAGAGCAAGACCATCGAGATCTAGCGAGGCCGTTCGCACCCCGAGTAGTTGCCATTTACAGCATCAAAGACATGCTGGGATCAGGCCTCCACATTCCTGTCTCCATGAGCCTCTTCAACCCAGCTGGGTTCCTACAACCTACGCATCGCTTCCGCGAACTGCTTCAAGCCGGTGCCGACCCCAACGAAATCTGGAGATCGGTGCCAGGCACGGCATTCGATGTGCGGATGCCGTTGCTTGCCGCGGCCAAGTCTCGCGATGGGTTGGCCCATCTGCGGCTTCTCCTCGAACTTCCGAGCACTGATCTCACGGTGGGTGATATGCAGGGCGCCACGGCGCTCCATCTGGCCGCTGCGAACGGAGACCTCGAGGCCATGGAGTTGTTGTTGGGGGCAGGTGCCGACCATCGGCTTACCGACAGTGCTGGACGAACGCCACTCCATCACGCTTGCCATACAGTGGACGAAGCACCAATGCGTCGCCTACTTGCCGCTGGTGCCGACCCCAACGCTGCATTCGATGGGCGCACGGCCCTTCACGAAACGATGTCGCGCTGGACTTCCTGGCCCAAGCCTCAGGAAACCAAGGTGGTCTTGCTCCTCGCCTCTGGGGCACGGATCAACCAGCGAGACCGACAGGGCATGACCCCGCTGTACTACGCCGCCTGCTCGGGCTGGGCACGCCTGACAGCACTGCTCTTGAAGCACGGCGCTGACCCCACCCTGCGAGCCGAGAACGGCGAGCGTCCATTGGATGCCGCCTTGCGCCAGCTCGCTGTGGGTCCAGGGCATCATGAGTCCGGGTGGCAGGAAACGCTGGCCGTACTGCTGGATCACGACCGTAAAGCCTTGCTCGCCTGCGTGGCCCAGGTGAGCGAGTGCGTAACGATGCGCCGCGCCATGTGACTTGCCAACGCGCCAGCTTTTCGGACACTGGAACATGCTCAAGCTCAAAGACCTCTCGGCCACCGGCCACAACGCCAACGGCGACAACGTCATCGACTACCTCATGAACACCGAGGCGTTGTCGAACTACTACGTGGGCCAGAAGGGCATGGAGGAAGAGACCATGCGCTGGCGTGGCCACGGTGCTGCCATGCTCGACCTGCTGGGCAAGCCCGTTGATAAGCAGCAGATGCTGGAACTGGCAGCCGGCTACTCGCCCGACGGGAAGAAGACGGCGCTGTGCCAGAACGCAGGTGTCCTGCCTCAGAAGAAGTTCAAGCTCGATCGCGATGGCCAGCCACGCCTGGACAAGAACGGCAACCCTGAGTTCGTCTGGCAGGGCGGCCACCAAGTGGGCTACGACTGCACGCTGAGTGCGCCAAAGTCGGTGTCGTACCTCATGGCCATCGCGCCTCCCGAGGAGCGTGGTGAAATCTTGGCGGCGCACCGTTCTGCCGTCGACCAGGCGTTGGAGTATCTGGAAGGCAAGATCGAAACGCGGCGTGGGAAGGCGGGCAAGGACTTCCACACGGTCGGCGGTCTCGTCATGACCTCCTGCGACCATCTCTGTGAGCGGACCAACACGTTCTCTCTCCACACCCATACGCTCATATACGGCGTTTCCTACGGGCCGGATGGTGAATGGAGGACGTTCGAGTCCAGCGAGCTGTATCGGCACCAGAAGGCGGCAGACACGGTCTACATGTCCCACCTGGCGGAGAACCTGCGCCAACTCGGCTACGGTATCGAGCAGGATGCGCTCCTGGACAAGGAGCAGCAGGACACCGGCATCCGGTCCTGGCGTGTCGCCGGCATCAGTCGGGAGACCGAGTTGATGTTTTCCAAGCGCCAGGAAGAGATCCAGCTGGCAATGGAGACAGGGCTGTCCCACCAGCAAGCATGGCAGCAGACCCGCAAGCACAAGGACGAACCCTCGCCCGACGAGCTATTCGCCAACTGGAAGGAGACGATCAAGGGGCTGGGACAGGAGACCGATATCGCCCACTACAAGGGCCGCCCCGATATCCAGGCGCCGCGCCGGTCGGACGATGACATCTTGGCTGCGCTGCACAAGTCCACAGCAGTGGTGACCGAGGCCGATATCCAGTGGGCCGTGTACCGCGCCCGTGCCGGCGAAAGCCCCGAAGCCCTGCAATCGGATGTCCAACGCTTCAAGGACACGATGGTCCACATCGCGCCCGAGCGGCAGGCTGCCGTCGATCAAGGCAAGCATGTATCCCGGCGCTACTCTGAAACTCGTTTTGCCTGGTCCAAGGTAGTCGACTGGGAGCAGGAAGTCTCGCGCAGAGCCAATGAACGCAGGGACGACACTAGCGTGCAGGTGCCCCAGTCCACCCTCGACCGCGTAGTGGCCGACTTCCAGCAGGAGAAGGGCTTCACGCTCTCGAACGAGCAGCGTGATGCGCTGGACCATCTTTGCGTCCAGTCCGGCGGGCACGCGGTCATGGCGGGGGTGGCGGGCTCGGGCAAGACAACTGTGTCCGAGTTGTACAAGCGCGCATTCGAAGCCAATGGGCAGCACCTGATCGGTGCCTGCATTTCCCGCAAAGCTGCGGGGAAGCTTCAAGAGGAGTCCGGCATTGAGTCCATGTCCATCACCAAGTTGCTGGGGCGGTTGGACAAGGGCAAGCCACTTACCGATGAGATCCCAGGACTGACGAACAAGTCCGTGGTCGTGTTGGACGAGGCAGGCATGATCGATACCGAAGCCGTCCGCCGCCTCATGAGACATGTCGATAACGCTGGGGCGAAGCTGGTTGCCCAGGGAGACCAACGCCAGATCCAGCCGATCTCATTCGGATCCGGAATGTCCTTGCTCTCCGAGCAGTTGGGTCAGGCCGAACTCACGGAGATACGCCGACAGAAGCATGAGGCAGACCGCGATATCGCCGTATCGTTCTACGACCGCGATGCCCAAGGGCGCGTCATCCTCGATGGGCGCGCTGAGCCGAAGTCTCGACGGGACGTTGTCCAGAAGGGTGCGGCCATCTGGGAGAAACTAGAAGCACGTGGCGCCATCGATGCCTACAACAGCCGCCCCGAAGCCATGGACGCCTGCGCCCGAGAATGGCTCGACAGCCCGCACGCCATCGACAACCGATTGCTCCTCGTTCACGACCATGCCGACAGCCAAGCCCTGACCGCCAAGCTTCGCGACGGTCTGCGCGAGCGGGGAGTCCTGGTAGGCCCCGACCACTCATTCGTGGGACGACGCGATCAGCGGGAGTACGACATGAGCGTGGCTCTGGGCGACCGGGTCCGGATCACCAAGAACGACAATACGCTGGGCGTAGAGAACGGCGACATGTGCGAGGTCGAAGGCATCTCGCGAACCAGTAAGGGATCGCTCGCCTTGAACTTGCGCGTGGAAGGCCGACATGGCCAACCTAGCTTCGCCGTCGCTGTGGACACGGAGGAATGGAACCACCTGCAGCATGGCTACTGCCGTACCGTCCACGATGCCCAAGGACAGGGCAAGCCCGCGGTCTTCCACTTCGCCAACGCCAAGATGGTCGACAACCAGTCGGCCCTGGTGGCCTTCACCCGCCTCACGTCAGATCGCTACCGCATGTACGGCGCCGAGGTCGAGCTAGAACAGGTCCGTACTCGACTGGGTGCTGACCGCTTGAAGCAGAACGCCACCCAGGAAGGCTTGTGGCGGGCCAGGACTCCGGTACCCTCGGCGGAGCAGCAGTACGACCAGGAACTGCGGCGGCGGCTAGATCAGGAGGTAAGTAGCGGGCTCCAGATGTAGGCGGGATGCGATCTGTCAAGAGACATCCTACACTTCACGAAGAAGTCAATGCCTATCGACAAGGAGAGGCCGATGTCGCGAGTACTGATCTATCCAATTGGAAGCCTTTGGATGGTTCGCGTGATTGACAATCATGGGAACTCGGAGCAGTTCTCCGGCGGAGAAAGTCAGAACGAAGCAAAGCAGCACGCCGCTGACTACTTCGCGCAGATCGGAAATGCGATGCCTAATGTGGAGTACTTGAACTCTAAGCCTCAGGCCGACATTGAGGCGACGAAGGTCAACGGCATTGTCTCCGTTACAGCTAAGGCCAATATGAGATCTAAGAGGCTTGAACGATTGACGAGCCTGTTAGGAGACTATGCAGACCCCACAATGACTCCTCGAGACCTCGGGGATATTTGGCAAGAAGTCGAAGGCGAACTCGAGGCTATCAAGGCCCTCAAATAGCCCTCAAATAGGCCACCCCACCAAGAACCGGGTTCGCCAAGCTTCCAGTCGTCGCCACCACGGCATACGCCGACCCAGGTTCACTACCAAGTTGGGCGGCTGGACGTAGACGGTCCAGCCTGCCGTATGGGCCACCCAGCGCCATACGTACTCCCGCCGCTCCGCATCGCCATAGGTGCCATCGATAGCTTCCAGGACAACCATCCTGTGGGGGCGCAGCCATCCGCCGCGCGAGGCGCGGTGCTGGCTGGCTCGCTGCCTAGGGTCGACGGACTGCCCGATGTAGACCGCACGCTCGTCATCGAAGACCAGCGCGTACAGGTGGCGGGTGCGCCGCTGAAAGTTAGAGCGTCGGACATGATGGGCCATCCCTCCAAGGTAGGATGGGAGCCATTTCTGGCAACCCTGAAACAAGACGCCCCCGGCGAACCGGGGGCGGGGCATAGAGACCCAGCGGCGAGGGCGAGGGAAGCCCGCCGCCCTCTTACGATGCGCAGGGTCGGTCGGGAGTCAAGCGCGAGGCCTTTGAAGCTCTACACCGCGGTCCGCTTGGCCAGCACAAGGGCGATGACCTTGGCCGCTTCATCAGCGGGCATTTCCGACAGCATGGATGCTGCAGCCTCGATCATGGACTCGCCTACCAACTCGCCCTTAGCCAACCGCCTGCGGTCGGCTTCTACCATCTTCTTGCGCATGGCATCAGCCTTCGGGTTGTAGTAGCGCATGAAGGAGCCGAGGTCTTCGTGGCCTGAGATCTTGGCGATCATCGCCGCGGGCATATCCTCGCCCAGTTCAGTGATGCGCGTATGGCGGAGGTCGTGGAGCCTCTTGTTCAACAAGAGGGGGGCGTCGTGCTTCTTTGCTGCTCGGCGGCGCGCCCGCTCCCACGCTTTCGTGACAGCGTCCGCCCAGATTCGATTGCCAGCAACGGTCTGAAAGACGGCACCTGATTGCGCCTTGCTGGCCTCACGACGTCGAGCCAACATTTCCTCGATGACAGGGACGAACGGAACCACGCGCTCCCGCTTCAACTCTTTACCATTCACCCGGCGACTCTTGGTGTTCGTGAGCCTGGCTGAGGTGTTGTCCGTGGCTACCCGCTCCCAGTCCAGCTTGACCGCTTCGCTTCGACGCATGGCGGAGTAGCGGTTCATCAGCACGATGTCGAGCGTTGCCTGATCGCAGTCCTTCATTTCGTCCAGGATCCATCCGAACTCTTCCTCGGTCAGGATCTCGTCGCGTCCAGGATCTTTGGGCAAGGGTGGCAGCGGAACCTTTGTAAGGTCCAGGTTCAAGCCCCACTCGCGGATGGCATGCCCCATCACCGTGCGGATAGTCTGGATCAGCTTGATGCTTGCGCCATTCTTCGGCAGCTCGCCGTTCTTGCCCTTGTAGTGGAGCAGGATCGCCCTGGGGTGAAACTTCGCGTGTTCGGTATAGAAGTCCGTGGGCACAAGTTCGTCCATCGGTTTGTCGATCACCGGGGCGAAAGCCTTGTTCTTGGCGTTCGCTCCCTTCTCGGCAATACCCAGCAGGACACGAACGCGGGAGCGATCAGAAGCGCAGGAACGGTACTTGATTGAGCCGTCATCCAGCCCTTCCAGATACAGGGTGAGCAACGCCCTCAGCGTCCACGAACTGGCCTGCGCACTGCGCGAAAACTTCTTTCCGGACTCCTTCAATGCGTGCCATTCGGCCTCAGCCCATGCTTCTGCCTGCTTCTGCCAATGGAGAAGATCCTTTTCGGTGTAGCCACCCGTCTTGGGGCTGATCGACAGCTTCCAGACATGGGTCTTGTCACGATGAGCGGTGTTTTCCTTTTGCCAGCGGATGCGTGCAGCCCATCGGGGCTCGCCAACGGCTATAAAGAAGACGCCCGGAACGGAGGACGGCCAATCCTGTGCCAGCAGCGCTTTGGACTTGGCCCTGGCCGCCATTACTGCCTTGGAAGGACGCGCCATTTTTGCCCCTGATTTGCCACGATTACCGGATGCTACCCTGAAATGATTGAAAAAACAGCAACATACGGAACACCTATGTTCCACCAGGAGAGCAAGATCGCCGCCTCCGGCCTGGCCGACCTGTTCCCGCGGATCGAGATCGTCTCGGAGAAGGATCCGCCCACCTATTCCCGGGTACTGGCCGAGTTCGGCGTCGACCCGTCGCAGTTCGTGATGGTCGGCAATTCGCTGCGCTCGGACATCGAGCCGGTGGTGCGGCTGGGTGGCTGGGGCGTGCACCTGCCCTATGCGGTGACCTGGGCACACGAGGCCGAGCACGGCCTGGCCGAGGCGCATCCGCGGGTGCTCTCGGTGGAGCGCGCCGCGCAGCTGCCGCAGGCGGTGCGCGGCATCGTCGGGCGCGCGCGCAACGGCGGCTGAATGCCGGGCGCGGGCGTGCTGGCTGGGATCGTTTCCAGCCGATCGGGTTAAATCACCGTTCACCGCCTGCGCCGCAACGTCATCCGCAACAGTCGCCCCACGGGAGTGTTGCCATGAACAACGCCGCATCGAACCTCCGCAATCCCACGCGCGCGTGGCTGCCAGCCGCGCTGCTGGCGCTGACCCTGGGCGGTGCCGCCGTGGCCGTGCCCGGCCAGGCGCGGGCAGCCGACGTGCAGGTACGCGTTTTGGTGGACGTGGCCGACCTGATCTTCCGCAGCGGCAGGCCCTACTACTACGACGATGGCTACTACCAGCCGGTGGTGGTGGAATACGACGCATGGCGCCGCCCGGTCTACTACCGCTATGCGCCACGGCCGGTAGTGATGTACCCGCCGGCGCCCCACCGCCACGCGCCGCCGCCGCGCCATTACCCGCCGCCGCGTTACCGGATGGGCTATGGCGACCACCGCGACGACTGGCACGGCCATGACCGTGGCCACGACCGCGATCACGGTCACGGTCACGGCAAGCCTCGTGGTCGCTGGGACGATTGATTGACCTTCCGCTGGCGCGCCGGTCACCCCGTGGCCGGACCGCGCTCGCAGCTGCAGCCCAGGGACCATTCCTCCCGGCCGCGTGGCCGCATCGCACCGCATCGCGGTACCGGCCGATCCCCGGAGAGGCCTGACAGGCCAGCCATCGTGTTGCAGAATCGCGGCATGCCTGCTTCGCAGCCGATTCCCCGTCCGGGCCTGCGCATTGCCATCGGCGCCTGGCTGATGGCGCTGGCGACCATGGGCGTTGCCCAACCGGCCGCCGAGGCGATGCCGGCGGCAACACGGGTCGACACCGAGGCGGCCGCCTACGCCACCGGCGACGCCTGGATCGATGGCCGGCTCGCCGACATCGACCGCTATGCGGCCCGCCACCCCGATGCCTTCGCCGACGAGCTCGAGCGCCATGCCGGCGTGCCGCGCGCCTACACCCAGGCCCTGCTCGCGCAGCCCGGCTGGCGCGCGGGCGACGCCTGGTTCGCCTGCTTCCTCGGTCGCGCGGTGGAGGCGACCTGCCGCAGCGTGGTGCGCGATCGCAGCCACGCCGGCGCCGGGGTTCCCTGGTCCACGGTCGCCGCCGGATTCGAAGCGCCGCCCGGGTCGCCGGCCCATGCCACCGTGCGCCTGGCCCTGGCCGACAGCTATCGGCGTTGGGATCGGCCGCTGCAGCCGGATCCGGCGCTGAAACGCGCCCTGCGCGAACGCGCCCAGCGCCAGGCGGCCGCCGACGCTCCCCGATAGCCAGGCAGGAGCCGTGTAACCTAGCGACCCACCTCTGCGGCACGGGTCGGAATCAGGGCCTACATGGGCATCATCGAGCATCGCGAAAGCCAGGAACGCCCAGCGGAGAGCCGCGTGCAATCGCGCTACCGGGCGTCCGTGCGCCTGTCCGTCGCCCCGATGATGGATTGGACCGACCGCCATTGCCGGGTCTTCCACCGCCTGCTGGCGCCGCATGCGCGCCTGTACACCGAGATGGTCCATGCCAACGCGGTGGTGCTGGGCGATCGCGAACGCCTGCTCGGCTTCGATCCGGTCGAGCATCCGCTGGCCCTGCAACTGGGCGGCAGCGAACCGCAAGTGTTGGCCCAGGCCACGCGCATCGGCGCCGAATGGGGCTACGACGAGGTCAACCTCAATTGCGGCTGTCCGTCGGACCGGGTCCAGGCGGGGCGTTTCGGGGCCTGCCTGATGAAGGAGCCGGCGCTGGTCGCCGATTGCGTGGCGGCGATGGCCGCGGCGGGCAGCGTCCCGGTCACGGTGAAGTGCCGCCTGGGCGTGGACGACGAGCACGACTACGACCGCTTCCGCGCCTTCGTCGACACGGTCGCGACCGCCGGCTGCCACACCTTCGTGGTGCATGCGCGCAATGCCTGGCTGCAGGGCCTGTCGCCCAAGGAGAACCGCGAGGTGCCGCCGCTGCGCTACGAATGGGCCTGGCGGCTCAAGCGCGAGCGCCCGGACCTGCAAGTGCTGGTCAACGGCGGCATCGCCAGCGTGGAACAGGCACAAGCGCAACTGGCGCACACCGACGGGGTGATGATCGGCCGGGCCGCCTACCACGATCCTTACGAACTGCACCGGATGGACGTGGCGCTGTACGGTGGCCAGGCGCGGGACCGCGCCGGGCTGCTGCGCGCGTTGCGTCCCTACGTCGAAGCCCAGCTGGGGCAGGGCGTTGCGCTCAAGCACATCGTCCGCCACCTGCTTGGCCTGTTCCATGGCCAGCCCGGCGGGCGCGCGTTCCGCCAGGTGCTCAGCGAGGGCGCGCACCGCGCGGGCGCGGACTGGTCGCTGCTCGAACAGGCCCTGGCCTGCACCCTGCCGCGGCGCGCGGCGGCATGATCACCCGCGACGCCGGCCGGTTCCTGGCGCTGGCGCGCGCCTGCGCGCCGGATTTCGGCCCGGCCACCGCGCGCGCCGCGTTCCTGGTGTCCCCGGAAGGCTTCGCCCGCGCCGAGGAGTCGGCGCTGGACAACCGCTACATGGCCGCGGCCGACTGCTACCGCTGCGACGGTGCGCTCGAAGAGCATCGCGCGCTGCAGCGGGCGCTGGCGGCCGACCTGCCGGTGTTCGCCTTTCCCGGCGACC
This sequence comes from Lysobacterales bacterium, assembly GCA_017302035.1. Taxonomy (GTDB): domain Bacteria; phylum Pseudomonadota; class Gammaproteobacteria; order Xanthomonadales; family Xanthomonadaceae; genus Pseudoxanthomonas. Next base: position 35,923 of record JAFLEA010000011.1, on the reverse strand, counting down.
CGGCCACGCCCGATGCGGTGTTCCCGAACAATGTGTTCGCCATCGCCCGCCCGGATGCGCGCGCCTTCCCTCAGGCGATGCCGCGGCTGGTGGTCGGGCGCATGCGCCATGCGGTGCGCCAGGCCGAAGCGGTGCGGGCCGACATCCGCGGCTTCTTCCGCGACCTGCTCGGCACCAGCGAGGTCGACCTGTCGCAGCAGCCCCATGCATGCGAACTCACCGGCTCGCTGGTGATCGACCGGGCCCGTGGGCTGGGCTACTGCGGGCTGTCCGAGCGCTGTGACGAGGCCGGTGCGCGGCTGATGCACGAGGCCTTCGGCCTGCGCGCGACCCTGTTGTTCGACCTGGCCGCGGGCGAGTACCACGCCAACGTGGTGATGGCGGTGCTGGCCGGGCGCGCCCTGCTGCTCAGTCCTTCCGGGTTCGCCGTCCCGGACCTGGCGCATGCCGTCGCCGGGCTGTACGCGCCCCACGCGGTGCTGCTGGATCCGGTCCAGCAGGCCGCCTTCGCCGCCAATGCGATCGCCCTGTCGCCGGGACGGGTCTGGATGAGCGAGGTGGCCGCCGCTTCGTTGCGGCCGGCGCAGGTGCGGGCACTGGCGGCGGCCGGGTTCGAGCTGGGGCAGGTGTCGCTGGGGGCGATCGAGGCCGGTGGCGGCTCGCTGCGCTGCTGCGTGGCCGAGGTGTTCTGAGCCCGGCCAGGCTGAACCGCAGCGCCCGGGGATGTGGATAAGTTCAGACCGGATTCACCAGTTTCTAACGAACATCTTCGGCCTGCCATGGCCCCGTCTCCCGTATCCGTCCCCGGGCCGGGATTTGCCTTTGCCGCCCGAGTCCGTTAGGAAGTCGTAATGTCGCGCCGGATCCGCCTCGCCATCATCGTGTTGCCGCTCGCCCTGGGCGCGGCGGCGACGGGTGCGCAGGAGGCGGAAACGCAGCCGTCCCCCAGCCGGGCCCAGGCGCCTCCGCCGCGGATGCCGGCCCCGTCGGCAGCGCAGGATGGGCGGCGCGAGTTCAGGCCGAGGGAGTCCCTGATGCAGATGCAGCGGCGCGCCGAGCCGGACCCCGACCGCCGTGCCGAGCCGCCGGCCCCGCAGGATCATCGTTCGATGTCCGATGCGGTGCGGCGCGTGCAGCGCTCGACCGGCGGCCAGATCATCGGTGCCGAGCGGGTGCCGTACGAGGGCCGCGACATCACCCGGGTCAAGTACATGGACGAGCGTGGCCGGGTCCGCTATATGGACGATCCGGGCGCCGAAGAACGCCGGCCACCGCGACGCCCGGATAACGGGCAACCCTAGATACTGGCGGCCCCAGCCGGGTGTGCGTTCCGGGGACGCTCGGGCAGGATCCACAACGAAACCGCAACTCAGGGAGAGTGCATGCGAATCCTTCTGGTCGAAGACGAAGCGCCGTTGCGGGAGACGCTGGCCGCGCGCCTCAAGCGCGAGGGCTTCGCGGTGGATGCCGCGCAGGACGGCGAGGAAGGCCTGTACATGGGCCGCGAGGTGCCGTTCGACGTGGCCATCATCGACCTGGGCCTGCCCAAGATGTCGGGCATGGAACTGGTCAAGGCGCTGCGCGACGAGGGCAAGAACTTCCCGGTCCTGATCCTGACCGCGCGTTCGTCCTGGCAGGACAAGGTCGAGGGCCTCAAGCAGGGCGCCGACGACTACCTGGTGAAGCCCTTCCACGTCGAGGAACTGCTGGCGCGCCTGAACGCGCTGGTGCGCCGCGCCGCCGGCTGGAGCAAGCCGGTGCTCGAATGCGGCCCGGTGGCGCTGGACCTGGCCGCGCAGACGGTCAGCGTCAACGGCAGCAACGTCGACCTGACCAGCTACGAGTACAAGGTGCTCGAGTACCTGATGATGCACGCCGGCGAACTGGTCTCGAAGGCCGACCTGACCGAGCACATCTACCAGCAGGACTTCGACCGCGACTCCAACGTGCTGGAGGTCTTCATCGGTCGCCTGCGCAAGAAGCTGGATCCGGACGGCGAACTGAAGCCGATCGAGACCGTGCGCGGGCGCGGCTACCGCTTCGCGATCCCGCGCACCGACGGCTGATACCGGCGCGACCGGGGAGTCCGCCGTGGAGCGACGCCGACTCGGCTTCAAGCCCTGGCAGCCGCGCTCGCTCAAGGCGCGCCAGCTCACCGCGGCCAGCATCAGCCTGGTCGCGTTCCTGATGCTGGCGGGCTTCGCCCTGGACCGGGCCTTCGCCGAGACCGCCGAGGCCAACCTGCGCCAGCGGCTGAAGAGCTACGCCATGGCGTACGTGGACAACATCGACTTCGGCCGCGACGGCTCGCTGTACACGCCCGAGGTCGGTCCCGATCCGCGCTTCCACCGGCCCGGCAGCGGCCTCTACGCCGAGGTGCTGATGCCGAACGGGCACTGGGCCTCGCTGTCGGCCGAGGGCCCGCTGCTGCCGGAGGTATCCACGCAATTGCAGCCGAGCGAAGAGCGCTTCGACGGCCCGTTGCCGATGACCCAGCTCGACGGCAGCGAGGGCGAGGTCTACCGCTACGGCATCGGCCTGGTCTGGGGCGAGCGCGGGCCGGACAACGAGTTCCCGTACTCGATCTTCGTTATGGAGGATTCGCAGATCCTGGCCGCGCAGGTGCGCGTGTTCCGCGCCGCGCTGTGGGTCTACCTGGGCGGCGCCGGCCTGTTCCTGCTGCTGCTGCAGGTGGTGATCCTCAACTGGAGCCTGCGTCCGCTGCAGCGCGTGATCGCCGAGCTGACCCGGGTCCAGCGCGGCCAGCTGCAGCGCATGAGCGAGCGCCACCCGCGCGAACTCGAACCGCTGACCGAGAGCATCAACGCACTGATCGAGTCCGAACGCGAGCACCTGGATCGGCAGCGCAACACCCTGGCCGACCTGGCCCACAGCCTGAAGACGCCGCTGGCGGTGCTGCGAACCCAGCTCGACGCCGGCGCCGGCGAGGCCAACCTGCGCCAGGAACTGGACGCCCAGCTCAAGCGCATGAACGACCTGGTCTCCTACCAGCTGGCACGCGCCGCGTCCGGTGGCCACAAGCTGTTCTCCGCGCCGGTGGCGATCGAGTCCAGCGCCGAGGAGATCGTGCGCGGCCTGGAGAAGGTATACGCGGCCAAGAACGTCCTGTGCGAGTTCGAGATCGCCGCGGACGTGCAGTTCTACGGCGAGGCCGGCGACCTCCAGGAGCTGCTCGGCAACCTGCTCGAGAATGCGTTCAAGTGGGCCCGCCACCGGGTACTGCTGACCGCGCGCCCCGGCCCGGCCGCGCCCAACCGCCGCGCCGGCCTGCAACTGGCGGTGGAGGACGACGGCCCGGGCATCGCCCCGGAGGACGTGGCCAAGGTGCTGCAGCGCGGGGTGCGCGGCGACGAGCGCGTGCAGGGCCACGGCATCGGCCTGTCGATCGTGCAGGACCTGGTGCGCGACTACCGTGGCGAACTGCAGGTGAGCCGCTCGGAAGAGCTCGGCGGCGCCCGCTTCGAGGTCACCCTGCCGCCGGGGTTGTGACCGGCGCGCGCCCTGCCGCATCCCCCGGCCGGCCATGCGGAGCCGGCCAACGGCCGGCACCAGGGCGGCCTCTGTGGCGGATCCTGGATCAGGATGGCGGCGAGGGGCCGTAGAAGCGCGCCAGGTGCGCGGCCACCGCCGGCATCGCCTCGGCCAGCAGCGCCGGCGCCGAGAAATGGTACTCGCTGGCCACCGCGAAGAATTCCTCGGGGGCCTCGGCCGCGTATGGATCGATCGTGGTTTCGCGCCCGGCATCCACGTCCGCGCAGAACCTGTCGTAGGCGCGCTGGAAGTCGCGCGCCCATTCGCGCTGCCAGCGCGACGGCAGCGGCGGGGTGCCGTCGAGCTCGCCGTCGAGCGCGTCGAGCTTGTGCGCCATCTCGTGCACGGCCACGCAGAATCCGGCGTCCGGCTCGGCGATGTCGGCCTGCACGTCGGCCCAGGACAGGATCAACGGGCCCTGGTCCCAGGCCTCGCCGATCAGCTCGTCGTCCCACTCGTGGAGCACGCCAGCCGCATCGACATGGCTGCGGCGCACCCGGAACGCGTCCGGATAGATCAGCAACTGCGACCAGCCGCGCAGCCCGGCCGCGCCGAACTCCAGCAGCGGCAGGCAGCACAGCGCGGCCAGCAGCACCCGCTGTGCCGTGTCCAGCTCCAGGCCGCCCAGCGGGGTGATGGTCTTCTGCCACAGGAAGCGCGCGGCCAGCGCGCGCAGGCGCTCGCGCCGCTGCGGCTCGAGCGCGGCCACCCAGGGCAGGCGTGCGCAGGCGGCCTGCCAGGAAGGGTCGTCGATATCCGGGGGGCGCGGCCGCAGCCAGCGCGACAGCAGGCCGATCACCCGGTCAGCGGAACATGCCCGGCAGGAAACTGTGCCAGCGCGTGCCGCGGGTGCGCGGCGCCACCGTTTCTGCATCGCTGCCGCCGCCACCGCCGCCACCGCCGCCGGAGGTGGCCGGTTTGGGCGCGGCGCGCGCGGCCGGCGGGGTAGCCGGCCGCGCCTGCTGAGAATCGGCGTCGGCGATGGTGGTTGCAGCCGAAGGGCGTGCATAAACGCAGGCGCCCTGCTTGGGTGCCGTGTCGAGATCGGAGGCGGCCCAGCACAAGGCCGGGGCGGCGAGCAGCAACAACGGGAACAGGCGGCGCATCGGCGGATCCGTCGACCGGGGCAATCCTTGGACTATACCCCGCCGGCGACGCCCGGGCATGTGCCTGACGCACAGGCCGTCCCGGGGCGCCGGGACGCCTCCGGGGCAGGTAATAATCGGCATGACCCTCGCCCGTGCAGCCGGGAGCGCAATTGGAAGCCCGCAATCCGCCGCTCCCCCCGCCGGACCTGCTCGATGCCGACGTGCTGCGCGCCGCCCTGCCCGGTCGGGTGGCCGCCGGCCCGGTCTCGCTGGAAGTGGCGTGGAGCGTGGATTCCACCAACTCCGAACTGTGGCGCCGGCCGCCGCCGGACGGTTGCGCCGTGCTGCTGGCGGAGCGCCAGACCGCCGGCCGCGGTCGGCTCGGCCGGATTTGGACTTCGCCGTTGTCGGCCCAGGTCTGCCTGTCGGTGCGCCGCCGGTTCGATGGCGGCCTGGTGCGGCTGGACGGCTTGAGCCTGGCGGCCGGGGTGGCGGTGGTCGAGGCGTTGCGCGGGCTCGGCTTCGCCCAGGCCGGCCTGAAATGGCCCAACGACGTGATTGCCGATGGATGCAAGCTCGCCGGGGTGCTGGTCGAATGCCGCGGCGAACCTGCCGGGCCGGCGCATGTGGTGGTGGGGCTCGGCATCAACGTGCGCCTGCCGCAGATGGCCTCAGCGGCCATCGACCAGCCCTGGACCGACCTGGCGCGGCTATCGGCCGATGGCGTGCCGCCGTCGCGCAATGGGGTCGCCATCGCGGTGCTCGAGCATCTGCTGGAGGCACTGGAGCGCTTCGAGTGCGAGGGACTGGCACCGTTCCTGCCGCGGCATGCCGCGCTGGGCACGCTGGTCGGTCGCGAGGTCTGCGTGCTGGCCGGTCGCCAGGTCATCGAGGGCCGGGCGCTCGGGCTTGCCGCGGATGGCGGCCTGCGCGTGGCCACCGCCGCGGGCGAGCAGGTGTTCCATGCCGGCGAAGTAAGCGTGAGGGCGCGATGAGCGACTGGCTGTTCGACCTGGGCAACTCGCGCTTCAAGGCTGCGCCCTGGCAGGGCGGGGAGGACATCGGCGAAGCACGGGCCTGGCCGCAGGGCGCCGACGCGTTCGCGTTCGGCGACGACGACGGCGATCCGCTGCCACGCGGCGAGCGCGCGTGGGTCGCGAGCGTGGCCGCACCGGCACTGACCGCGCGGGTACTGGAGTTGCTGCGCCGGCGTTTCGTGGAAGTGCGGGTGGCCCGCACCCTGGCCGAGTGCGCGGGCGTGCGGGTGGCCTATGCGCAGCCGCAACGGATGGGCGTGGACCGCTTCCTGGCCCTGCTCGGCGCGCGCGCGATCGGCGGTGACGTGCTGGTCGTGGGCGTCGGCACCGCGTTGACCCTCGACCTGATGGATGCGGACGGGCGTCATCTTGGAGGCCGCATCGCCGCCTCGCCCACCCTGATGCGCCAGGCGCTGCACCAGCGCGCCGCGCAACTGCCCGAATCCGGGGGCGGCTACCGCGAGTTCGCCGACGACACCGACGATGCGCTCGCCTCCGGTTGCGACGGCGCGGCGCTGGCATTGGTCGAGCGTTCGCTGGACCAGGCCGCGCTGCGGCTGGGCCGGCGGCCGGCGTTGCTGCTGCACGGGGGCGGCGGCGAGGCCCTGGCGCCGCTGCTGCCGCAGGCGATGCTGCGCCCTGCCCTGGTGCTGGAGGGCCTGGCGGTGTGGGCGCGCGTGGCCGATCCCGGTGCCGGCGATGGGCCGGGGCAGTCGCTCGGCTAGAATCGACCGCCATGTTCGCCCGTGCCCTCATCGTGGTCCTGGTCGCGCTCAACCTCGGCGTTGCCGTGTGGTGGCTGTCGCGCCCCGCGCCGGTGCCTGCGACTGCGCCGGTTTCTGACAAGGGCGGCGCGGCGTTGCGGCTGCTGCCGATGGATGCCGCGGCAATGGCTGCGAGCGCGGCGCCGGCTCCGGCGCCGGTGGAAGATCACGCGGTAGCCGGGCCTGCGCCCGCGCAGGCGTGCCTGCGGATCGGCCCATTCACCAACCGGGCCGCGGCCGATGCCGCGCGCAACGGCCTGGGCGCGGCGCTGCGCGATCCCGAACTGCGCGAGGAACCGGGCCAGGCATCCCGCTACCGCGTGCTGCTGCCGCCGGCGGGCGACCGTGCCCAGGCGCAGGCCAGTGCCGATCGCATCGCCGCGGCCGGCTTTGACGATTTCCTGATCCTGTCCCAGGGCGCCGAAGCCAACGGCATCGCCCTCGGGACTTACACGGGGCGCGACGCCGCAGAACGCCGCGCCGCGGCGTTGGGTGCGGCGGGATTCCCGGCCAAAGTGCAGGCACAGGGCGCGGCCGGCGCTTCGCAATGGTGGCTGCTCGGCGCCGGCGCCGATCCGGTGGCGGTGCGGGCGGCGTTTCCCGCGACCCAGGAGCTGGACTGCGCCTCCTTGCCGGAAACCGCGTTGCGCTAGAATCCAGCGCGCAGCGCCGCCTTAGCTCAGTTGGTAGAGCACTCGCCTTGTAAGCGAGCGGTCGTCCGTTCGATTCGGACAGGCGGCACCAAATAGCCGTCCCATCCCGTCCCACGAATCCCGAAAATAGCCTGAATCAAGGCATTCTGGCGTCCCATGTTGTCCCATGCCGTCCCATTGCATCCCAGCCCAAGCCGGGGCATGTTTGGGGGCAGGTCCCCAGGGTGGGGGCATCGGATCGGGGTTGTGCCCCCTCATGGCGACCAAGACGCTCACCGACTTTGCAGCACGAAACGCGAAGGCCAAGGACAAGCCGTACAAGCTTGCTGCCGGCGGTGGTTTGTACTTGGAAGTCATGCCCAACGGGTCGAAGTACTGGCGCATGAAGTACCGCTTCGCTGGTCGCGAGAAGCGCCTGGCGGTCGGTGTGTATCCGGAGGTGACGCTCAGGGAGGTGGTGATCAAGCGCGACGACGCGCGCGCTGGGCTGCGTGAACCGTGCGGCTGCAAGTTTGTGAGAGACCCGGATGAGACCGAAGAGTCATTCCGGGCGCGATGGCATACGCCGAACGAATGCATAAGGGGCCACGCCTGACTAATGGGGCGCCATCCCGGCGTCTGGCCAGGCCGTAGAAGGAGGCTTCAATGACAGACGGATACCTCTCCCGAGACAAGGGGCGGATCGCCGAGCTTCAGCGGAAGCGACGCGCCAGGATGACGCGGATCGACTACATGCCCGGAAGGGAAGCACTACGAGCGATCGACAGCCTTCGGGAAAAGGATCGGAACTCACCGCATCATTCGTGCGGTGGATGGGTCGGGCCACCAACAGCCAGCAGAACAGCGCTGGCGACGTGTTCAGCATGTTGAGCTTCCTGACCAACTGGAACAAGGTCAGCCCAGAGGCGCGGAAGGCGCTGTTCGACCGCCATGGCCCCATCTTCAGCCATAGCATGGACCGGATCGCGAAGATGGCCGAACGCGTGCGGGACGGTAGTCGCGTGTTCCACAACACCTCTGGAACCTCACGGCAGGCTGCCTTGATCCAGATGGCCGGCACTTCAGTCATCGCCGGCCAGTCGCTCTTGCGGGGCAATGTGGCGGAGGCGATCTACACCATCGGCGCGTCGGCTGCCGCTGCAGGCATGGCGAACGGATTTGCCCGGCTGATGACCAACCCGCGCGCAGTGATGTGGCTGGCCCATAACACGGACAAGCCTGTCGGCGAGATACTGGGTCAGCTTCAGATGCTGCGCAGGATCGCCCAGGACACCAAGGATCCGGAGTTGGTGGAGCTGGCGGATGAGCTGGAGAAGCAGGTGCAGGGGTCCCGGTAGCACCTATCGGTGCTTCTCGGCACAAGAGGATGTCTTGGTCTGCAGGCAGCAAATATACGACCAGTCGCCATCCCGCCAAACTTCGCGAACAGCGGCCTTGTTCCAGGCAAGAGTGCCGCAGCTCTGCAGGCCGATGGTCTGCCCGAGAGGGAACTCCCGCTAATCTCCTGATCGGGCGTCCTTGTCGTAGTAGTAGACGTTGTACGTCTGCTTTTCCAATTGAGCGCAGGTGTACTTTGAGTACTCGCGGCAGGAGTCCATCGAGCAGCCTGTGGCTAAAAGTATGTATGCCGATGCAATGATGAAGGGCAAGCGGATCATCGAGCCTCCTACATATTGGTCGAATTAGCGCCCACGGTAGGGCTCGCAGCCGATCCCGTCGTTATCCCGATCAAGATGCGGTCCATAGCCCGGATCGCCACGCCGGACGGGTGCAGCCCCTGCGGCGCGCACCTCATCGCAGTTGGAGAATGCACGCCCGCTGGCACGCTGAGCCGGGGCCATATTGGCGGGCGCCAAGGAGGTAGGAGCGAGTCGCTGATAGCTGGTAGGCGCAGCCGGCGTTCGATGGCAGTGATACCCGCCATTCTTCCGGTCGTTGTGACAGCCGTCCTTGTTCAGGCCGCCACTGTGAGCCCAAGCGCCTCCTGCGACATACAGCATCACTGCACAACAGACGAAACACAATCTCTGCATGCCATTGAAGCTCATTGGGCGATGATGAGTCATTCCCGGAAACGGAACGTTATGACTTCACCCGCAGCCTCGACGTTGATTGAGAGCTCAACCAACTCGTTCTTCCTTCGCTTTGGAAGCTCGATCTCCACGTCTCCGATCACGCTCATTCCCGGGTCAATCGTGTTTGTGCGTAATGCGCGATCTTGAAGATTCTTCCTCGCATATTCTGCCGTTACTCTTTGCTGATCCATGAGGATTTGATTTTTGTAGTCAGCATCTGACTTGGCAAGCTGCGCGGCAGTGGCGTTATAGCCGCTGCCGGAGTAATAGCCTGTCGTCGTTGCGGTCCCATATGCAGACCGACCGGACCCATAGAATGATGCATTCGTGTTCGCCCGATATGTGCCGGAATAGGTTTCATATCCGGCGCTGGAGGCGTTGATGCTGTTTGCAGCAGCAGCCAGCCCGGTGGCGATTCCACTCCACATCTCGGCGCGCTTCAGTTTGGCAACACGCTGCTGGTATGTCGGCACTTCGAGTGCTGCGCCATTGGATTGAACTGTGACGGAAGAGTCAGTCACGTTAAAAGGTCGGTCACCTATGTTGGTGACGCGAACAATGACCAGCCCTGTTTTCTTGCTGTCTGGAGAGTAGCTGATCGCGACTTGAGCCTTACTTGTCTCTGCTAGTACGTATGCGGTTCCGGCTTCATAGCGAATTTCTTGGCCATCCACGGTTACGGGCTGAAATTGGCGTTGTGCATATGCGCTGAAAGATAACCCAATGGCAATGACTAGAGTGACTAGACGCATGGTTCTCTCTCTCCTGATCTTTAAGCGCGAAATGGTCAGTTCTATGCCATATTTTCAAGCAGGAACCATGCCAGCAGTATGTGTGATGTGTGTCACCAATCAGCGTACTTAGTAGCTGGACCTGGTGCCCAATAGTGACGCTAGGAGGCATATTCAAAGCTTCAGGCTGGCTTGATTCCCCTGGCCTGGCGCTCGGTGATTTGTCGCCCATGGGCGACACTTTCGCCTGCTGCAACCTTACGAAGCAGACCGGGACGAATGGGCCACTGAGCCCCGCCCCACAGCGCGCCGGTCAAAATGACCGCTGTAGGCGCCTCCTGCGCGCCAAGGCTATTGAGGCGACCCCTCAGTGGGAATGCGTCAGAATGGGGCAGGGGAGTGGGGAGCGACTATGGCTCGGAACAGCAGGACACAGGGTCTTTCGGCCAGTGTGGTTGTTGTGATGCTGGTCATTGCCTGGGTGATGGGGCGATGCTCGGGAGGGTCGAGCAACGACGCCCTAAAGGCTCCTACGGTGTACTCACAGCCGCAGGCGATCAGCCAGCCGGCCTCCCTGGCTCCAGCAGAACCTCTCAGGCCCGTGGCGCCGGTTGAAAGGCGTTATGTCGATGCGGCCTCCTTGAACGTCCGTGAGTCCCCGAATGGTGCTGTGGTGGGGAAGCTTGCCGGAGGCCAGGAGGTGCTGGTGCAGGAGTCGCGCGCTGGCTGGCTGAGGGTGGAGGGCGGCGGCACATCGGGATGGATCGCCGCGCGCTACACGTGCGCCTCTGCTGGATGCTGGCGGCCAGCGCCGGTACAGGCGCCCGCGCCAGTGGCAAGGGCTAGTCGCCAGTCCTACACCGGAGGTTGCCCCTGCTCGGGATCGGCGAACTGCTACGGTCCGCGGGGCGGCAGGTACTGCATCACGTCCGGGGGCAACAAGCGGTATCGTTGAGCGGGTGGGCAGCGGGGGAGAAGTAGATGGGTTTCCGGTTCTACCGTCGGATCAACATGGGAAATGGCTTCGGTCTGAACGTGAGTAAGTCCGGAGTCGGCACTAGCGTGCGCGGCAGGTACGGCTCCATCGGATCAAGTGGATTCAGCATCCGAACGGGGATTCCTGGCGTTAGCTACAGGCAAGGCTGGGGTAAAGGAGGCCAGGGCGCGCTCGCCTTCATCGCAGTCGTGGCCGTTGTGACGGTGGCAGCGGCGATAGCTGTAGTTGCGGTGCGGCTGTTGGCATTGTTGGCCGTTTTCCTCTGGCAGGGCATCCAATGGTGCATTCTCACTGCACAAGACTACGTCGAGTACAAACGCACTGGTCGGCAATCGAGCCCTGAGTTCATTGAGCAGGCCACCAAGCCAGATGCATTGATTGATCAATGCCAGGGAAAGACATTGGCCGAGATCATGGAAGAGCAGGAGAGGGGCAGTTCGCCAAAGTAGACGGTTATTTGCCTGAGATATTCCGCTCATCGCCATGGCAGTGATCATCGATACGTCCCGATGACAGTCTGGGGTCAGCCTTAGGCGCGCCGGTTTCCATGAGGTGCCCGCTTATATTGTGGTTCCAACTTGAACGAATAGCGCCCCGATTCCTGAATGGAATCTTTGCACAACATCTGATGCGTTGTAAGTGCTATCCACAAGTAGGAACTTGCAGAAATCTTCCCGCATTAGGGCGTTCAGCCTAGCGAGCTCCGTTCGCTTGTCCGCATCACTATGGAAGTAGTGAGCATTGAACCATAGATCGATCAATTGCTTTGCTGTAAGCGGCTGGCCGTTCCAGCGTATGGTGGCGGAGTTCTTGAACAGACTCTGCTTCCACTGCAATTTCAATGTCTTGGCGATTTCTCTGTAAGAATTGTCCGCATACTTTGAGACGACGTTTAATATCCTTGGAAAATGCGTTGGCTCCTTCTTCAAGTAGAAGAAGCGGAAGGCCATTAGGAATTGGGCAAGTTGTTCTTCTGGAGGTAGAGTCGTGCGAACTACAATGCCTGACTCCCTGCTTATCGACAGAGAGGCGCCGATCCTCGATTGGTTACCTTTGACAAGTGCAGTGTTCGCTAGGCTTACGACCCGCTCATGAAAGAGGCGCAGATCGGCTAAGTCGTTGGACTCTATGTTGGGATCGATAGTTACATGGACAGTTGTCATATAGCACTCAACTAAGACAGCCTCTTGATTGATTCCTCAATCCGGAAAAGCAGCAGTTCGCCTCGGTCAATAGTGCGACGTATCGTCTGCTCGTAATCCATGCCATGCTTGGCTAAGAGATCTTCTTTCCTCGTTCCATGCATAAGAGCCTGTCCGATGGTTAGAACATGGCTTAGATCGCCTAGGAAGAGGAGTAGCAGTGGTCCGAGGTCTCCGAGGGATTCGGTTCGTGCTCGTGCCCTTTGAAGGCGCTTCGGAATTTTGAAGCTTGCTACATGTTGATGCCTGCCTCGATATCCTCCATAAACATTCACGATCCCTGCCGGGCCTTTAAGGCTCCTGAGGAATTGCAGTGTCTCGCCTACGGGCAAGAGAATATATGTGGCTAGTACAGCCTGGGCCATGAACGCACGCCGGCGTCGCTCCCTTACATCCAGTCGCCAAAACAGGATGGATAGCCCGATCGCAAGAACCGAGCCGATTGCTTGCACCCAGGCGGCCCATACCGATTGAGGGAAGCACGGCGAGCCCAGCAAATCGAAGCAGTAGTTGATGTCCATTGCTGGGCCTTGCTCTCTCCCATCGGCTTGTGTGGCCCGAGGATCAGGCACGCCAGTCGCAAGAGGCGAGACGCGTGGTGAGGGGCCGAATTGGGGAGGGTGCGGCCTGCCTGACCGGTGTACGGTCGACTCTGGCCCCCTAGCCCAGCCAGCGCCCGTGGCCAGGGGCGCGAGGAGGGGCCAGGGGCAGGCCAGAAGGCCGGGCTCCGCGCCACTGGTCGGGGAAGCGCTGCCCCTAGGTCAGAAAACGGCATGTTAAAGCGTAAGGGAAACCCGATTCCTCAGGTCAGACTAGATGTGATCTGAGGTGGCTGGATCGGTGTGTTCGAAATTGATAGAGCCTAAAAAGTGTTGAAAAAACAGACTCTTATTTCCCCAATTTTGCTTAACAGCTCCTAAGCCAACATCTTAATTCAGCTTGAAAATTCCTTACTTCAACACAAGTTATCCACAGACTTATCTGCTATCGTTTTAGGCCGTGGAACAGGCCAGAGCTGCCCCATAGCAGGTTAGGGGAGATCAAGATGACCTACTCGCCAGCCACAATCGCGAACTACTTTTTGGACAAGGCTTCTCGCGAAGGACGGGCGGTCACGCCTATGCAATTGATCAAGCTCGTGTATATAGCGCACGGGTGGCACTTGGGTTATTTAGACCGACCGTTGATCAATGAAACCGTGCAGGCTTGGAAGTACGGTCCCGTTATCAAATCTCTATATGACCAAGTAAAGCGTTATGGCAGTGGCGCCGTGCGTGAGCCGCTTCGTTCCAGTGCGCTACCTTGGTTGCGAGAAGCCCAGATGGATGAGACGACCATGTCGCTCCTAGACCACGTCTGGACGCATTATGCGGGATTCAGTGGAGTTCAACTGTCATCCATGACGCATATGCCGGATACTCCTTGGTATGTCGCATGGCATCAGCAGGGTGGAAGCAACCAATACTTTGCTGAGATTGATGACCGGTTGATCAATGATCACTACAAATCAAAGATCGCTGAAATCCAGCAGCAGGCTCATGCGTGACTACTGGTACGGGCAGAGAATTTGAGGAAATGGCTGCGGCTGCAGCCGCAGCCGCGAGATCTGCGACTGACACTCAAAGCGTGCCTACAGATAGCCCTGCTCCTCCATCTGCTTGGAGTGAGGACTACAGGTCAGAAGTTCAGCAAAGCATGAAAGCCTATCGCGATATGCGATGGTTTGCTTTCTTCTTCATTGGGATTATTGCTGGCATCTATCTCATCTTCCTTTTCTTCGCGCTCCACTCGATCTTGCTTGGTGGAGGCTTCACGGAAATATTGGAAAAGGTTAATAGCTCCAATTGGCACGCTATCTTTGTTATCAGTATTGCTCTTGTCGTCTTTTCCGCAGTGCCACTTTCTCTGCTGATGGCAATCGTAAGAATGATCAGCGAACAAAAATTTGACTCAGCAGATATGAAACTACCTGCTACAGAGTTCGTGAAGATCTGTGTTGATGAGGCAAGAAAAGCGGCTTGACCCCCGTTGGGGCCGACGCAGGTGTAATCGGGCTACGGTGCGTTCGGGATGCCCTGTAAGGCAGGGCCAGCAGGTTTCGGGGCCTTGGGCCGTGATCGTCTGGCCCTAGACCGTGTGTGAGGCGGCCGCCAGAGCAGCCAGAAGTGCCATCGATGCATGTCATCCCCCTGGGCCGGTAGGATACAGGCCCGAAACAAGCCCCGTCCCCGGATGCCCAGCGCCCGCAGTCAGGGGGCACATTTGGGGGCACAAGAACTGGCCGCCTGCCTGAAACCATTGTCCTGCCTAACTCTGGCCGGCCTATAGGAATCGGATAGGCCCAACGCAGTCGTGCGGCCCGCGTCATGCCGCCCGAACCCATGGAGTCGAGCATGGTCCGCACCTTTCCTCCCGTTTCGCTGATCGGCGTGCCCACCGACGTCGGTGCCGGCCATCGCGGTGCCTCGCTGGGGCCGGAGGCGTTGCGGATCGCCGGGCTGGCCGAGGCGCTGACCGGGCGCGGCGTGGACGTGCGCGACTGCGGCAACCTCGCCGGTCCGGCCAATCCCTGGCAGTCGCCGGTCGACGGTTACCGCCACCTGCAGCAGGTGGTGGACTGGAACGCCGCGTTGATGGAGGCCAGCCTGGGCGAACTGCGCGCCGGGCGCCTGCCGGTGATGCTCGGCGGCGACCACTGCCTGGCGATCGGCTCGATCGCGGCGGTGGCGCGCCACTGCCGCGAGACCGGCAAGGACCTGCGCGTGCTGTGGCTGGATGCGCATTCGGACTTCAACACCAGCGCCGTCACCCCTTCGGGCAACGTGCACGGCATGCCGGTGGCCTGTCTGTGCGGGCTGGGTCCGGACGCGCTGACCGGGCTCGGCGGCGAAGCCCCGGCCATGCATCCGCGCCAGTTCCGGCAGATCGGGATCCGTTCGGTCGATCCGGAGGAGAAACGCCTGGTCAAGCGGCACGGCCTGGACATCTACGACATGCGCTACATCGACGAGATCGGGATGAAGCGAGTGATGGAGCAGGCGCTCGAGGGCGTGGGCGCCGACACCCACTTGCACGTCAGCTTCGACGTCGATTTCCTCGACCCGGGCATCGCCCCGGGCGTGGGCACCACCGTTCCCGGTGGGCCGAACTACCGCGAGGCGCAGTTGGCGATGGAGATGATCGCCGACACCGGGCGCATGGGCTCGCTGGACATCGTCGAGCTCAACCCGGTCCTGGACGACCACAACATGACCGCCGAGCTGGCGGTGGACCTGGTGGAGAGCCTGTTCGGGAAATCCACCCTGATGCGCGACTGAACCGGCGCGTGGCTGTACGATGCGCTTTCATGGATGCTTCCGCCTCGCCGTGGCATTGTCGGCCGGCAAGGAACCATCCGCATCCTTCACCCCGACCAGGAGATTGCCCATGAAGCGCATCGTCGCCCTGACCCTGCTGAGCCTGTTTTCGGTATCCATGCTGTCGGCCTGCAACACCATGGCCGGTGCCGGCAAGGACATCCAGAAGGCCGGCGAGAAGGTCGAGAAGAAAGCGGAAGACTGCAAGGACGGCCGCTGCTGAGGTTCGCGGCACGCCGTGTTCCGGAGGGCCGGGATTTCCCGGCCCTTCGCGTTTCGGCGGCGCAATCATGGGCGATTCAGCCGGATAACTTCCCCTTGACGCGGGTTGGACACCTCCGGAACGCAGGTGTTGCGATGCTGGTTGCGCGGTGCAGGACAGGGTCACGCACCGTTCCCCCAACCAAGCAGGAGCAGTACATGAACCGCGACATCATCGGTGGCAACTGGAAGCAGCTGAAGGGACAGATCCAGGCCAAGTGGGGCGATCTCACCGACGACGACTTCGATGTCGCCGAAGGCAATTCCAAGTATCTCGCCGGCAAGCTGCAGGAACGCTACGGCTGGGAGAAGGATCGTGCCGAGAAGGAAGTGCGTGAGTTCGAGCGCACCCTGGACGACAAGTACCGGCACTGATCATCGCCGCCAGCGGCGGCAGCGATCAAGGCGGCGGGCTCCGGCCCGCCGCCTCTGCATGGGCGGTGCCTGCATGGACGCAAGCGTGCGCTTCGCCCAACGATCCGGTTCACTCCCCCGGCACGCAGCATGGCGGATCGGGGACGAAGCCTTGCGGGAACGCCTGCGGTGCATCGCCCCAGCGCCGCCGAGGCTGCGGGGGCGTTACCGGCACGCCGTGGGCCAGCAGGCCCCGCCAGGTGTCGTAGCGCACCTGGGTGACCTGGATCGGTCGCGATTGCCGGTCGAAGGCGGTGGCGTGGGCCGGCGAGGATTCGATCCGGCCATGGCCGGTGCCCAGGCCGGGCGCAGTCGGGTAGGGCGCGTAGGCGTCAGCGGCGGCATCGGACCCGGCCTCGGCCGAGCGCGCGCTCGCGGCAGGCTGCGCCTGCCGCTCGGACTTCGCCGTCGCCGGAGGGGTGTCGAGCAGGCGCGCGATGCCGGCCGGCGGCGGCCGTTCGCCGAACACGGCGATCCCGATCACGCCCACGTTGTCCGGACGGCCGGTGCGCGCGGCGTAGCTGCGCGCCGGGTCGACGAACACGAACCGGGCCACCGCATCCATCGACTTGCGCCAGCCGTCCACCTCCAGCACCTGCCATGGACCCAGCACGTAGCCTGCCTGGCGGGTGTCGGCGGTCTGGCCGCTGATAGCATTGACCCCGTCCACGGACAGCACCACCAGCACGCGCTGCGCACCCAGGTTGCGCAGGCGCACCGCGTAGCCGTGGCCCGGCTCGGCGGGCAGCCAGGTCTCGCCGTGGTGCGGGTACTGGGGCAGGATCCGGCCCTCCTCGCGGTCCACGATTTCCAGGGCAACGCCGGGCGCGGGCGCCCGCGCCCGGCCGGCGGCCGGGATGGACCAGGGCACCAGGGCCAGGAGCACGAGCAGGGTCGGGCGTTTCATGGCGGCATTCCGGTTGGGGGTCTGCAGGCATGAACGGCCGGTGCCGGCGGATGGGGTTGCGCGCGCAGGCTAGAATCGTCGGGTCCCTCGCCCCGCATTCCCCATGACCGTCCGCGTCCTCACCGGCATCACCACCACCGGCACCCCGCACTTGGGCAACTACGCCGGCGCGATCCGTCCCGCCATCGCCGCTTCGCGCGATCCGGGCGCGGAGAGCTTCTTCTTCCTGGCCGACTACCACGCGTTGGTGAAGGCCGACGATCCGCGGCGCGTGGCCCGTTCGCGCCTGGAGATCGCGGCCACCTGGCTGGCCTGCGGCCTGGACCCGCAACGGGTGACCTTCTACCGGCAGTCGGACATCGTCGAAATCCCGCAGCTGACCTGGCTGCTGACCTGCGTCACCGCCAAGGGCCTGCTCAACCGGGCCCATGCCTACAAGGCTGCGGTGGACAAGAACGTCGCCGACGGCGAGGACCCGGATTCGGGGATCAACGCCGGCCTGTACATGTACCCGGTGCTGATGGCCGCCGACATCCTCGCCTTCGGCGCGCACCGGGTGCCGGTGGGCCGCGACCAGATCCAGCACATCGAGATGGCACGCGACCTTGGCCAGCGCTTCAACCACCTGTACGGCGATGCCTGGCGCCAGGCCACCGGCCGCGACGGCGAACCGCTGGTGCTGCCGGAGGTGCAGATCGACGAGAACGTGGCCACGCTGCCCGGCCTGGACGGGCGCAAGATGTCCAAGAGCTACGACAACACCATCCCGCTGTTCGCGCCGTCGGCGGAACTGAAGAGGCTGGTGATGTCGATCGTCACCGACTCGCGCGCGCCCGGCGAGCCCAAGGACACCGAAGGCTCGGCCCTGTTCCAGCTGTACCAGGCCTTCGCCACCCCGGCCCAGGCCGCGGAAATGCGCCACGCCTATGCCGAGGGCATCGGTTGGGGCGACGCCAAGCAACGCCTGTTCGCGCTGGTCGACGAAACCGTGGCGCCGATGCGCGAGCAGTACGCACGGCTGATCGCCCGCCCCGCGCAGCTGGAGGAAATCCTGCAGGAGGGCGCGCGCAAGGCGCGCGAGGTGACCGTACCGTTGCTGGACGGGCTGCAGCGGGCGGTCGGCCTGGGGCCGTTCTCGGTGCCGGCGATCGCGGCCGGCGCATCCACCCAGGACGCGGCGGTGCGCCTGCCGCAGTTCAAGCAATACCGCGAGGCCGACGGCCGTTTCCACTTCAAGCTGGTCGATGGCGAGGGCCGCCTGCTGCTGCAAGGCGATGGCCATGCCTCGCCGCGCGATTGCGGGCAGGTGGTGGCGCGGCTCAAGCGCGAGGGGCGCGACGCCCTGCACGAGATGGAGGCGCGTGCGGTCGGCCTGCTCGGCGAGCGGATCGGCACCCTGGGCGAAGGACTGGCCGGAGTCGACGGAATCCGGGAAGCACTGCGGCAACTGGCCGAGGTGGCGGAGTGATCGCGGTCATGGCGCTGCTGTTGTTCATGCCCTGGTTCGCCCTGCTGGGCGCGCTGTACTGGTTCTATCCCCGCACCCCGCGGCCGCCGGCGCGACGCGCCTACGACGCGGTCGTGCTCCTGCTCGCGCTGGCGCTCAGCATCCTGGGCATGCGCTGGGGCTACGCCGAAGGCGTGGCCGACGTGCGCAGCGGCCCGATCTGGTGCCAGGTGCTGGCCGTGCTCTACGCCTATGGCGCGTTCCTGGCCGTGTTCGCGCTGGCGATCCCGGTGCGCATGCGCCTGATGGCCCGCTGGCGCCGATCCGCTGCCGGAACCCCTGGCGCGTAGAGCCGACCGGCCGCCGGCCCTGCATCGGGCGGCGCCATGGATGTCCGCACTGCCGGCATACGACCAAAGCCGGATCGTCGCTTCCCCTGCCGCTGGCTAGGATCGTGGTGCGCGTCGCAGCGGCGACTGGCAGGGAAGGACCGCACATGCCGGAACAGGGCATCCACACCATCGACACCGGGTACCTGCGCCCGCGCTTCGACGCGGCCTACCTGGTGGTGGAGAACGGGCGCGGCGCCTTCGTCGACTGCGGCACCAACCACAGCGTGCCGGCACTGCTGGCGGCGCTGGAACCGGCCGGGCTGGCTCCGGCCGACGTGGACTGGCTGATCCTCACCCACGCGCACCTGGACCACGCCGGCGGCGCCGGGGCCCTGATGCGGTGCCTGCCGAACGCGCGCCTGGTGGCGCATCCGCGCGCGGCGCCGCACATGATCGATCCGGCGCGGCTGGCGGCCGGCGCCATCGAGGTCTACGGCGAGGAGACGTTCGCACAGCACTATGGCGCGCTGGTGCCGGTGCCGGCCGGGCGCGTGGTGGTGGCCGGCGACGGCCATGGGGTCGACCTGGCCGGGCGCGCGCTGCGCTGCATCGATACCCCCGGGCATGCGCGCCACCACCTGTGCGTGTGGGACGCGCGCAGCCGCAGCTGGTTCACCGGCGATACCTTCGGACTGTCGTATCGCGAACTGGACAGTGCGGCCGGCGCCTTCATCCTGCCGACGTCCTCGCCGGTGCAGTTCGAGCCGGAGGCGATGCAGGCCTCGATCGCACGGATGATGGCGGAGTCGCCGCAGGCCATGTACCTGACCCACTTCGGCCGCGTGGAAGGCGTGGCGCGGCTGGCGGCCGAACTGCACGAGCAGGTCGATGCGATGGTCTCGCTGGCCCAGGCCTGCGACGGCGGCCCGGACCGCCACCGCGCGCTGGTGGCGGCGCTGTCCGGCTACTACCTGGAACGCGCCCAGGCGCACGGCTGCGCGCTGGACGACGCGGCGGTGCTGCGCCTGCTGGAGATGGACATCGAACTCAATGCCCAGGGCCTGGAAGTCTGGCTGGACCGCAGCCGCAGGGCGTGATCCGGGCCGACCGTGGTAGCGGACGGTGAGGCGTCGGGGCGGGAGTCCCGCGCTACTGCGGCAGAGCCATGTCGTCCAGCAGCGCCTTGAGGAAGCGCGCGGCCTCGCCGCCGGTGGCGGCACGGTGGTCGAAGGTCAGCGAGACCGGCAGGCGGCGATGCACCTCGATCCCGCCGATCACCGCGACCACGTCGTGCGCGAGCCTGCCTGCGCCGACGATGGCCACGCACGGCGGCACCACCACCGGGGTGGCATAGCGGCCGGCGAACATGCCGAAATTGGACAGCGAGATGGTGTAACCGGACAGCTCGCTGGCCGGGATCGTGCGCTCCTCCACCTGCGCGCGCAGGCGGTTGATGCCCTCGCGGATGCCGCGCGCGTCGAGCATGTCGGCGTTGCGCAACGCCGGCACGAACAGACCGTCGTCGGTGTCCACCGCGATGCCCACGTCCACCTGGGGGTGGCGGGTGACCGCCAGCGCCTCGCCGTCGAACCAGGCATTGAGTGCCGGCACCGTCCTGCAGGCGGTCACGATCGCGCGGATCAGGCGCGCGGTGATGTCCTGCTTGCCGATCCATGCATGCAGATCGGCGTCGTCGACCAGGGTGGTCGGCACCACCTTCGCATGCGCATCGGCCATCACGCGCGCCATGTTGCGGCGCACGCCCTTGAGCTGCTCGGGCTGGCCGCTGGCGGCCGCCTGCGCGCCCGGCGGGCGGGTGCGCATGGGTTTGCCGCTCGCGGAGACAGGCGTGCGCATCGGGCTCTTCTCGCCATGGGCGAAGGATTGGGCCGGGGGCACGGCGGGAGCCGCAAAGGTTCCGGCTGCGGGGCTGGCTGCCGGATCCTCTCCCCGCGGTCCTTTCCCGGCGGCGGAGGGGAGCAGGGCAGAGGGATCGGCCGCGGCCTGCTTCACGTCGGCCAGGCTGACGGTCCCGTCGGCGCCGCTGGCGCGCACGCGCGACAGGTCTACGCCCAGCTTCTTCGCCAGCGCGCGCACCGCCGGCATCGCCTTCACGCCGCCCACGGAAACCGCCTGCTCGTTGTGCACCGCATTCGAACTCTGCATCGCGCCGACCACGGTGCCGGCATCGTCGCGCTCGCCATCGCCATCGCCATCGCCATCGGCCGTCGGCGCTGTTGTCGCCTGTGCCGCCGCCGGCTGCGCGGATGCGCCGGCCGCGTGATGCCCGCCGCCGCCATGGCCGTGGCCGTGGCCGGTATCCTGGCCTTCGGCGCGCTGCGGCAGGCTCGGATCGGCCTCGAACACCGCCAGCATCGCGCCGGTGACGATCACGTCGCCCGCACCGCCGGCCAGCTTCAGCACCTTCCCGGACACCGGCGAGGGCACCTCGACCACTGCCTTGGCCGTTTCCATCGACACCAGCGGCTCGTCCAGGCGGATCGTGTCGCCTTCCTTGACGAACCACTCGACGATGGTGGCGTCCGGCAGGCCCTCGCCCAGGTCGGGCAGGTGGAAGGTCTTGCTCTGGCTCATGCGGAGGTTCCTGGCGATCGTTGCGGGCGGGCGCGGTGCGCCATGCCCAGGGATGCTAACGGGCGCGGCGCCGTCGTGCGCGGCGCCGGGATTTCAGCCGTGCGCCACCGCGCGCCGGGCCGCGGCGACGACCCGTTCCACGCTCGGCAGGTATTTCATTTCCAGCCGGAACAGCGGGATGTGGGTGTCGTAGCCGGTGACCCGCTCGACCGGGGCGCGCAGGTCGTACATCGAGTGCTCGGCCAGGCGGGCAGCGATCTCGGCGCCGAAGCCGGCGCTGCGCGGGGCCTCCTGCACGATCACGCAGCGCCCGGTGCGCGAAACCGATTCGGCGATGGTGTCGAAGTCCAGCGGGCGCAGGGTGGCCACGTCGATCACCTCGGCGCTGATGCCTTCGGCCGCGAGGGCGTCGGCGGCCTCCAGTGCCTCCTTCACCTGCGCGCCCCAGGCCACCAGGGTCACGTCGCTGCCGTCGCGCAGCACGAAGCACACGTCCAGCGGCAGCGCCTCGCCGTCGTCGGGCACCTGTTCCTTGTACTGGCGGTAGATCCGCTTGGGCTCCATGTAGATCACCGGATCGGCGTCGCGGATCGCCGCCAGCAGCAGGCCGTAGGCGCGCTGCGGCGAGGATGGCATCACCACGCGCAGGCCCGGCACGTTGGTGAAGATCGCCTCGTTGGCCTCGCTGTGGTGCTCCGGCGCGCGGATGCCGCCGCCCCAGGGCACGCGCAGCACCAGCGGGCAGTGCAGGCGGCCGCGGGTGCGGTTGCGCAGGCGCGCGGCGTGGCAGATCAGATGGTCGACCATCGGGTAGACGAAGCCGTCGAACTGGGCCTCGGCCACCGGCTTCATGCCCTGCGCGGCCAGGCCGACCGACAGGCCGGCGATGGTGGTCTCGTCCAGCGGCGTGTCCAGCACGCGCTGCGCGCCGAACGTCTGCTGCAGGCCGGCGGTGGCGCGGAACACGCCGCCGTTCACGCCCACGTCCTCGCCCAGCACCAGCACCGTGGGGTCGTGCTGCAGTTCCCAAGCCAGGGCCTGGGTGACGGCTT
Organism: Lysobacterales bacterium; assembly: GCA_017302035.1. Classification (GTDB taxonomy): domain Bacteria; phylum Pseudomonadota; class Gammaproteobacteria; order Xanthomonadales; family Xanthomonadaceae; genus Pseudoxanthomonas. The sequence continues at coordinate 13,460 of JAFLEA010000011.1, read as the reverse complement.
CGATCAAGGTGATCGGGGCGGCGGCGGGCGCGGCGGTCATCGGCTGTCCTCCACGGACGGGGGTGCGAGCCGCGTCGACGTGGCCGGCATCGCCGGACGCGGGATGCGCGGCACGTTCATGGCGGACGTCGTCATCCATGGCGGCGCTCCGATGCGATAACGGCCGCGCGCTGGGCCAGCAGTTCCGGCGGCGGATCGGCGTACAGGTAATCGAACATCGCCTCCACCGGCTGCACCGGCGTGGCCAGGTAGGCGTCGACCTCGATCGCGATCAGGCGGTCGCACTCCTGCTTCCATGCCGCCTCCTCGGCGTCGCTCCAGGCGCCTTGCGCGGTGAGCCAGATGCGCAGGCGGGCGATGGGCTCTTCCTTCCAGGCGGCCTGGACTTCGGCGTCGTCGCGGTAGCGGCGGGCATCATCTGCGGTGGTGTGGTCGGACAGGCGGTAGGTCAGGAACTCCAGTACGCTGCCGCCCTCGCCGCTGCGCGCGCGCTCGGTGGCGATGCGCATGGCTTCGAGCACCGCGACCAGGTCGTTGCCGTCCACCTGCAGGCAATGCAGGCCCCCTGCAATACCCTTCTGGGCCAGGGTCTGCGCGCCGGTCTGCGCGGCGCGCGGCACCGAGATCGCCCAGCCGTTGTTGACCACGCACAGCACCAGCGGCAGCGCGTAGGCGCCGGCCGAGTTGAGCGCGGCGTAGAAATCGGTCTTGGAGGTGCCGCCGTCGCCGCAGGTGGCCACCGCCACGTGCGGCTCGCCGCGCAGCTTGAACGCCAGCGCCGCCCCGGCTGCATGCAGGCACTGGGTGGAGATCGGCACGCAGAACGGGAAGTCGTGGCGTGCGGCACCTTCCTGGAAATCGTTGCCGCGCTCGTCGCCGCCCCAGTACAGCAGCACCTCGCGCGGGCGTACCCCGCGTTCGAACAGGATCCCGTACTCGCGGTAGCTGGGTGCGTACACGTCGCCCTGCGCCATTGCCGCACCGATGCCGACGTGGGCGGCTTCGTGGCCCAAACAGGAGGCGTAGGTGCCCAGCTTGCCGGTGCGCTGCAGGGCTACCGCCTTGGCGTCGAAGTGGCGCACGTACAGCATCCGCCTGAACAGTGGCAGCAGCGCGGCCGGATCGCGCAGGGCGCGGGGGAATTCGCGTACCGGAACGCCGTCCGGGCCAAGGTATTGCAGGTAGTCGATCTGGAAACTGGCGGCGAGGGTCATGGCGTGCGTCACCGGCGCGGTTGCATCGTGCAGGATAGTTGCACATGGTACGGAACTGCGCCGTGAATCCCGCATTGCGATGCAACAACGCTTTCAATCCGGGGACTTGGGCGTGGCGGGAGCGGCGTGCGGATGGAGCATCCAAAGGGCCGCGGACCCACAGTCCGTTCGACGGAGGGGGCGGCCGGGGGGCGGGCTGGGGTACCCTTGCGGCCCCTGTGCATCCGGCAAGCCGATGAGCATAGAAAAGAACCAGCGCGCGCTCGAAGCGGGCATCCACACCGACCTGCAGGGCCGCCTCACCTATGGCGGCTACCTGCACCTGGACCGGCTGCTGTCGGCGCAGCAGCCGGTGTCGGACCCGCCGCACCACGACGAGATGCTGTTCATCGTCCAGCACCAGGTCTCGGAGTTGTGGCTGAAGCTGCTGATGCACGAACTGCAGGCCGCGCGCAGCCTGCTGCAGGCCGACCGGGTCGGGCAGTGCCAGAAGGTGCTGGCGCGCAGCAAGCAGGTGCTGCGCCAGCTCACCGAGCAGTGGTCGGTGCTGGAGACCCTGACCCCCTCCGAATACATGGGCTTCCGCCACCTGCTGGGGCCGTCCTCGGGCTTCCAGTCGCTGCAGTACCGGGCGATCGAGTTCCTGCTGGGCAACAAGAACGCCGCGATGGTGCGGGTGTTCGCCCATGACCCGGAAGGGCAGGCGGTGCTGCGCGCCGAACTGGAACGGCCCAGCCTGTACGAGGAATTCCTGCGCTACCTGGCCCGCTTCGGCCACGCGATCCCGGCGCGGTACCTGGAGGATGGCCGCGACTGGACGCCCGCGCACGTGTCCGATCCGGCGCTGGTGCCGGTGTTCGAGCGCATCTACGAGGACACCGACCGCTACTGGCGCGAGTACGCGCTGTGCGAGGACCTGGTCGACCTGGAAAGCCAGTTCCAGCTGTGGCGCTTCCGGCACATGCGCACGGTGATGCGGATCATCGGCTTCAAGCGCGGCACCGGCGGTTCCAGCGGGGTGGGCTTCCTCAAGGCGGCGCTGGAACTGACCTTCTTCCCGGAGTTGTTCGAGGTGCGGACCCATATCGGGCCGGGCTGAGGCGCCGGCCGGCACGGTTCCGGCCTGTTCTCGCCATCGGGTCGACTGCCGGTGGGCCGCTCCCGAGGCCGCCCACCAAGGGCAGCCGATTGACCGTCGGCGCCGCACGAGGGGCGATGACCATGGCGCTGTGGGCGCAAGTCATTGATCGATAATGGAGGAAATTGGCAATGGCGGGACTGCATGGCCGCGCCCCGCATTGACGTGCGGCACATCGTCGGTGATTCTCGGCCTACTCCGGGGGAGCGGTCCGACAGCGGTCCGCCCTGATTCCAGCCAGAACAGAACATAAGGACTTCCATGAGCGCCGACGCCGTCGAGCCCAAGGTCGCGGCCCCGCCGCCGCCCGCGATACCCGAATTCGCCCAGGTCATGGGCCATCCGCGTCCGCTGTGGATGCTGTTCATGTCCGAGTTCTGGGAGCGGTTCGCCTTCTACGGCATCCGCTGGGCGATGGTGCTGTACATCGTGTCCCAGTTCCACGGCGGCGATGCCACCGGGCAGAAGCCGGCCAGCGAGCTGTATGGCGCCTACCTGGCGCTGGTCTATGCCGGCGCGATCTTCGGCGGCTACGTGGCCGACAAGCTGATCGGCTTCCAGCGCTCGATCCTGCTCGGCGCGGTGTTCATGGCGGTGGGCCTGTTCCTGCTGGCGACGTCCACCGAGACCATGTTCAAGCTCGGGCTGGCCACGATCATCGTCGGCAACGGCCTGTTCAAGCCGATCATCTCGACCATGGTCGGCAAGCTCTACCTGCAGGGCGATCCGCGCCGCGATGCCGGCTTCACCATCTTCTACATGGGCATCAACATCGGCGCGATGATCGCCCCGGTGATCACCGGCTGGCTGGCGCGCGAGATCTTCGGCACCAATGACGACCCGCATTACCACTGGGTGTTCATCTCCGCCGGCATCGGCATGATCGTCAGCCTGGTGTGGTTCTGGATCGGCCGCAGCCAGCTCAAGGGCATCGGCGTACCGGCGCCGGGCCAGGAAGGACTGGGCCGGATCGGGCTGGTGGCGCTGCTGGGCGCGGCCATCGGCATCCCGCTGTTCTACTTCCTGCTCACCATCGACGCCAACGCGCTGCAGGCGATCCTGATGGCGCTGTTCGTGGTGCCCGCGGTGATGCTGGTGGTCGAGGGCTTCCGCGAAGGCAAGGTCGCGCGCGACAAGGTCGTGGCGATGCTGGTGATCTTCGTGTTCAACGTGCTGTTCTGGATGTTCTTCGAGCAGGCCGGCAGTTCCTTCACCTTCCTCGCCGACCAGATCGTCAACCGCCAGTTCGGCGACTGGACCTTCCCGCTGGAATGGTTCCAGTCGGTGAATTCGATCGCGATCATCACCCTGGCGCCGATCATGGCCTGGCTGTGGGTGAAGCTGGGCAAGAACAATCCCTCGATCCCGCGCAAGTTCGGTCTGGGCCTGATCTTCAACGGCCTGGCCTTCCTGCTGCTGATGGTGGCGTTGTCGAGCATGGTCAACGATGCCGGCAAGATCCCGTTCTGGACCCTGTTCATGGTCTACGTGATCCAGTCGGTGGGCGAGCTGTGCCTGTCGCCGATCGGGCTGTCGATGACCACCAAGCTGGCGCCGGTGAAGCTGGGCGGCATGGCGATGGGCTGCTGGTTCCTGTCGATCGCCATCGGCAACAACCTGGCGGGCATCTTCGCCGGCCGGGTCAGTGGCGAGGGCGGCATGACCGTGGAATCGGCGCATGCCGGCTACACGTTCGGCTTCTATGCGCTGGTGGGTTCGGGTGTGCTGCTGTTCATCGTCGCGCCGCTGGTCAACCGCCTGATGCACGGGGTCAAGTAAGCGCCGACAGGATGGGAAAAGGGCCCCTGCGGGGGCCCTTTTCGTCGAACGGGTTCAGGCGCCTTCGCGCAGCGCGGCCAGGCCGGGGCCGGAAAGCTTGACCATCAGGCGCTCGAGGGTGGCGCGCTCCTGCTCGTCGAGGGTGGCGATCAGCCGCTGCTCGCAGGCCAGCGCCATCGGCACGATCTCGTCGTAGATCGCGTAGCCGGTTTCCGACAGCGTCAGCACCGAGCGGCGGCGGTCGTCGCTGTGGATCTCGCGTTTGATCAGGTCGCGCTCGAGCAGCCGCGCCACCGCGCGGCTGACGGCGACCTTGTCCATCGCCGTGCGCTCGGCCACCTCGTTGGCCGACAGGTCGGCGAAGCGGCCGAGCACGGCCATCACCCGCCACTCGGTGATCGCCAGCCCGAAACGCTTCTGGTACATGTCGGCGATGGTCTGGCTGACCCGGTTGGAGAGCACGCTCAGCCGGTAGGGCAGGAAGTGCTCCAGGATCAGCTGGGCGTGGCCGGCGGCATCGTTTTCGGGGGAGTTGGGGGCGGACATTGCGGCGGTGTACCTTGCGTATGGTTGCAGACGTAACTATAAAGGGAGGCTGGATCAAACCGCTTCCCCGACGGGGATGTTCAGGAAGCCATCATGAGCGCGCAATCGCAAGCCCCCTCCGGCCCCGACGTGGGCATGGTCGTGAAGCAGTTCGAGAACCCGATGGGGATCGACGGCTTCGAGTTCGTCGAGTATGCCGCCCCCGCCGGCCAGGCCCAGGCGCTGCACGACTACTTCCGCAAGCTGGGTTTCGTCCAGGTCGCCCGCCACAGGACCCGGCCGATCAGCACCTACCGCCAGGGCGACTGCACCTTCCTGATCAACGAGGACCCGGACTCCTTCGCCGCGCGCTTTGCCGCCGAGCACGGCCCCTGCGCCTGCGGCTTCGCGATCCGCTTCAGGAAGCTGGCCGAGTGGGTGCGGGTGCAGGCGCTGAAGAACGGCGCCGAATCCTTCGATGCCCGCGACGAGCTGAGCAAGGCGGTGGCCGCGCCGGTGATCAAGGGCATCGGCGGCTGCATGCTGTACCTGGTCGACCGCTACGACGAGCAGGGCACCATCCACGATCCCGACTACGAGTGGCTGCCGGGCGCGGAGAAGATGCCCAGGGGCTTCGGCCTGACCTTCATCGACCACCTGACCCACAACCTCTACCAGGGGAACATGGCCAAGTGGTCGGACTACTACGAGCGGCTGTTCAACTTCCGCGAGATCCGCTACTTCGACATCAAGGGCGCCAAGACCGGCCTGCTGTCCAAGGCGATGACCGCGCCGGACGGCATGGTCCGGATCCCGCTGAACGAGTCGTCCGATCCCAAGTCGCAGATCAACGAATACCTGGACGCCTACCACGGCGAGGGCATCCAGCACATCGCCTGCTTCACCGACGACATCTACACCACGGTCGAGGCCATGCGTGAACAGGGCGTGCAGTTCCTCGACACCCCCGACGTGTATTTCGACTTCATCGACCAGCGCATCCCCGATCACGGCGAGGACGTGGAGCGGCTGCGCCGCAACGCGATCCTGATCGACGCCGACCCGGAGACCAAGCAGCGCAAGCTGCTGCAGATCTTCACCCAGAACGCGCTGGGCCCGATCTTCTTCGAGATCATCCAGCGCAAGGGCAACGAGGGTTTCGGCGAGGGCAACTTCCAGGCCCTGTTCGAGAGCATCGAGCGCGACCAGATGAAGCGCGGCGTGCTGTAAGGCGGCCGCAACCCACCAGCGAGGAGCGCCATGTCGCAGTCCAGTGGATACATGACCGGCTTCGGCAACGAATTCGCCACCGAGGCGGTGGCCGGCACGCTGCCGGTCGGGCGCAACTCGCCGCAGCGGGTCGCGCACGGTCTGTATGCCGAGCAGCTCAGTGGTACGGCGTTCACCGCGCCGCGGGCACAGAACCGGCGCAGCTGGCTGTACCGGATCCGGCCGGCCGCCATGCACGGGCCGTTCGCGCCGTTCGCGCAGCCGCACCTGCACAGCGACTTCGGCAGCCATGCCGTCACCCCGGACCAGCTGCGCTGGGATCCGCTGCCGATGCCGGCCGGTGGCGCCGATTTCGTCGAAGGCCTGTACACGATGGGCGGCAACGGTTCGCCGGCGGCGGGCAGCGGCGTGGGCGTGCACCTGTACGCGGCCGACCGTTCGATGCAAGGACGCTACTTCTACGACGCCGACGGCGAGCTGTTGATCGTGCCGCAGCTGGGGCGGCTGCGCATCGCCACAGAACTGGGTGTGCTGGAGGTCGAGCCGCAGCAGGTCGCGGTGATCCCGCGCGGCATCCGTTTCCGGGTGGACCTGCCCGATGGGCCCTCGCGCGGCTACGTGGGCGAGAACTTCGGTGCGTTCCTGCGCCTCCCCGACCTGGGGCCGATCGGTTCCAACGGCCTGGCCAACCCGCGCGATTTCGAGACCCCGGTGGCGGCCTACGAGGACGTGGAGGGCGATTTCGAGCTGGTCGCCAAGTTCCAGGGCCACCTGTGGCGCGCCGATATCGGCCATTCGCCGCTGGACGTGGTCGGCTGGCACGGCAACCACGTGCCGTACCGCTACGACCTGCGCCGCTTCAACACCATCGGCTCGATCAGCTACGACCATCCCGACCCGTCGATCTTCCTGGTCCTGACCTCGCCCAGCGACACGTCCGGGGTGGGCAATCTGGATTTCGCGATCTTCCCGCCGCGCTGGCTGGTGGCGCAGGACACCTTCCGTCCGCCGTGGTTCCACCGCAACATCGCCAGCGAGTTCATGGGGTTGATCCACGGTGCCTACGACGCCAAGGCCGAGGGCTTCGTGCCGGGCGGCTGCTCGATCCACAACTGCATGACCGGGCACGGGCCGGACGCGGCCACGTTCGACAAGGCCTCGAATGCCGACCTGTCCAAGCCGGACGTGATCGCAGACACCATGGCCTTCATGTTCGAGACCCGCGCGGTGATCCGGCCGGCGGCGCAGGCACTGGAGGCGACGCACCGCCAGCGCGACTACCAGCAGTGCTGGGCCGGGCTGCGGCGCCATTTCCGCGCCCCGTAGCCGTGCCCGCAGTGTCTGGGTCGCCCACGCGGCGGCGGGCGGCAGCCCCGGGATCGACCGCCCGGCACCGGCCGGGCTAGGATCGCCACAGGCCAAGGGAGGGACGGGCGATGGGGGAGGCACTGGGGCTGTTCGCGCTGGGGTTGCTGGCGCTGGCGTTGGGCGGGGACTCGATCGTCAAGGGCGTGTCCGGACTGGCCCAGCATTTCGGCATGCGGCCGTTCGTGGCCGGACTGCTGCTGGTCGCTTTCGGCACCTCGGTGCCGGAACTGGCGGTCAACCTGCGCGCGATGTACCTGGGCCAGCCGCACCTGGCGCTGGGCAATGCCGTCGGCAGCAACATCGTCAACCTCGGCCTGACCCTGGGCATGGCCGCGCTGGTCGCACCGCTGCTGCTGCGTGCGCGGATGCTGCTGCCGTTGCTGGTGTTGCTGGCGGTGGCCTCGCTGGCGCTGATCGTGTTCGGCCTGGATGGCTACATCAGCCGCATCGAGGGCGGCGTGCTGCTGCTGGGCTTCCTGGCCAGCACCGCGTTCCTGCTGCGGCACGGCCGGCGCGAGGCCGAGGAAGTCCAGGCCGACATCGCCGCGTTCGCGGCCACCCGCACCGGGCTGGGCCTGAACGCGCTGCGCATGGTCATCGCGGTGGTGCTGCTGTCCTTCGGCGCGCGCTGGGTGGTATCCGGTGGTCTCGGCCTGGGCCAGGCCTGGGGCATGACCCCGTTGATGGTCGGCCTGTTGCCGGTGGCCGTCGGCACCGCGCTGCCCGAAGTGGCCGCGGCGATCGCGGCCGCGCGCCGCGGGCGCGGTGACATGGTCGCCGGCCACGTGATCGGTTCCAGCCTGTTCAACCTGCTGGCGATCGTCGGCGGCATGGCCGCGTTCGAGCCGCTGGCGCTGCCGGCCTCGTTCGTGCGGTTCGAACTGCCGGCGGTAGTGGTGCTGACCCTGCTGGTGTATCCGCTGCTGCGCAGCGACCGCCGGGTGAGCCGGCAGGAAGGCGCGATCCTGTGCCTCGCGTTCGCGGCCTGGGTGGCGCTGGAGCTGATGCTGTTCCTGTGACGCGGGGTTCGCCGCCTGCGCCGCCGGATGCGCACATCCGGTTGGGTGCCGGCCGGTGGTCGGTGCGAATCGGATGCGGGAGATCCGGTCGAAGGTCGGCCGACTGGCCGTCGGCTCGGCAACGAGCGGGATCAGGCCTGGTTGTCGGGCTCGCTGTCCGGCTGCGGCGGTCGCTCGGCCATGTGCAGCGACAGTGCGGCCTTGGCCATCAGGTGGGCACTGATCGGCGCGGTGATGAACAGGAACGCGGTGATCAGCAATTCGCGCGGTTGCGGATCGCTGCCGGCGAGGATGTGGTAGCCGACCGAGGCCAGCAGCACGCAGCCAACGCCCAGGGTGCTGGCCTTGGTCGGTGCGTGCAGGCGCTTGAAGAACTCCGACAGCTTCACCAAACCCAGCGAGCCGACCAGGATGAAGAAGCTGCCCGCCGCCAGCAGCAGCACCAGAACGATCGCGAACAGCCAGCTCATTCGACGATGTCCCGGCGCAGCACGTACTTGCTCAGCACCACGGTGCCGACGAAGCCGAGCATGGCGATGATCAGCGCCGCCTCGAAGTAGACCGCCGTCCCCAGGTGCATGCCGAACAGCATCAGCTGCGCGATCGAGGCCACGAACAAGGTATCCAGGGCCAGGATCCGGTCGGGCACGCTGGGTCCGCGCAGCAGCCGGTACAGCGCCAGCAGCATGGCCAGGCCGACCACGTGCATGGCCGCGACGATGGCGTAGCCGACCAGGGCCTGCGGGGTCACGGGAAGATCTCCATCAGCGGCTTCTCGTAGCGATTCTTGATCTGGCGGATCACCGCATCGGCGTCTTCCAGGTGGAGCACGTGCACCAGCAGGTAGCGGCGGTCGTCCGAGAGGGCCGAGGACACCGTGCCCGGGGTCAGGGTGATGATGCTGGTCAACGCGGCGATGCCGTGGATGTTGCGGATGTCCAGCGGCAACCAGATGAACCCTGGCGTGATCCTGCGCTCCGGCCCGAGCACCTGCATGGCCACGGTGACATTGGAGTACACGATGTCCAGGAGCAGGATCGCCAGCATCTTCGGCACCTTGCGCAGGCTGCCGATGCGGGCGAACTCGCGGTCCAGGCGTGCGGCGAACGGCGGGATCAGCAGCGCCAGCACCAGGCCCATGGCCGCGTGACCAACCGTGACGGTGTCGTTCAGCAGCAGCCAGAAGCAGAACACCATCACCGCCAGCGGTGGCGAGGGCAGCCAGCGCTTGCGCCAGTGAAGGAAGGCGGATGTGGCCATGCTCAGGGTTCCCTCAACGCCGGCATCGTCGCGCGTATTTGCTCGACGTAGCCGGCGGGTGCCTGCAGCTGCGCCGCCGCGGCGCGGGTGTAGTCCAGCAACGGCGCGGCGGCGACCGACATGACGATGCCGTAGGCCAGCAGCAGCACCGTGGCCGCGGTCTCCAGCGGCCGGCTCGGCGCCACCTTCATCGCGTCCACCGGGGTGTAGCGGGCCAGCTGGTCCGGCGGTGCATCCGGCCAGGGTTCGACCCGCCAGAACAGGCGGGTGCCGGCGCGGGCCAGGCCGACCAGCATCATGAAGCTGCTGGCCAGCACCACGGTCCACACCCAGCCGGTGCTGGCGGACGGCACCGCCTCCAGCAGCAGCAGCTTGCCGATGAAGCCCGACAGCGGCGGCAGGCCGGCCAGCGATACCGCCGCGAGCAGGAACAGGACGCCCGGCACGGTCCGGTCGGGCAGCGCGGCGAGCACGTCCTTGCGATCGCCTGCGGCGCCGCGGCGGCGGCGGATCAGGTCGGCGAGCAGGAACAGCGCCGCGCCGGCGAACGTGCTGTGCGCCAGGTAGTACAGGCCGGCCGAGATCGTGCCGGCGGTGGCCAGGGCGAAGGCGATGAACAGGGTTGCCGCCGAACCGAGCACCAGGTAGGCGGCCAGCGAACGCAGGCGCTTGGACGCCAGTACGCCCAGCGCGGCCAGCAGCAGGGTGGTGCCGCCCAGCGCCAGCAGCGCCGGCCAGGCGAAGCCGTCCAGCGCGCCGGCCGCGCCGAAGCTCAGCGTGCCCACCCGCAGTACCGCGTACAGGCCGACCTTGGTCATCACCGCGAACAGCCCGGCCACCGCCGCCGGCGCATGGGTATAGGTCTGCGGCAGCCAGAAGTACATCGGCAGCACCGCCGCCTTGGCGCAGAACACCACCAGCAGCAGGCCGGCCGCGGCCTGGACCAGGGCCAGGTCCTGCGCGGGCAATTCCGCCACCCGCACCGCCATCTCGGCCATGTTGAGCGTGCCGAGCAGGCCGTAGAGCAGGCCCAGCGCCATCAGGAACAGGGTCGAGGCGGCGATGTTGAAGGTGACGTAATGCAGGCCGGCGCGCATGCGCTCGCCGCGGCCGCCGCTGAGCATCAGCCCGTAGGAGGCGATCAGCAGCACCTCGAAGAACACGAACAGGTTGAACACGTCGCCGGTCAGGAACGCGCCGTTCAGGCCCATCATCTGGAACTGGAAGAACGCGTGGAAGTGCGGCGCGCGCCGGTCCCAGCCGGCGCAGGCATGGAGCAGGCAGGCCACGCCCAGCAGCAGGCCGACCAGCAGCATCAGCGCCGAGAGCCGGTCCACCATCAGCGCGATGCCCAGTCGCGCCGGCCAGTCGCCGACCAGGTAGACCTGGATGCGCCCGCTCGCGGCTTCGGCGGCGAGCAGCAGCGATACCGCCAGCATCGCCGCCATCGAGATCCAGGCCACCGCGCGCTGCGGCGCCATGCCGAAGCGGCGATGCTCGAAAAACAGCGCCAGCGCCGCGGCGAACAGCGGGATCAGGATCGGCAACAGCGGCAGGTGGCTCATGCGCCATCCTCCCGGCGCGGGCCGGCCGCCGCGGGGTCGGCCACATGCGCCGTCTCCCGCGCCTGCGCGTGGCGCCGCCGCTCGCTGCGCTGGAACTCGCGCTCGGCGCGGCTGCCGTCGACGTGGTCGCTGTGGTTGTCGGCGCGGCTGCGGATGGCGATCACGATGCTGACCGCGGTCATGGCGAAGGCGATCACGATCGCGGTCAGGACCAGCGCCTGCGGCAGCGGGTCGGTGTAGTTGGCCAGGTCGGCGGCCACCCCGTCGCGCAGCACCGGCGGCTTGCCCGCCACCAGCCGTCCGCCGGAGAAGATCAGCAGGTTGGTCGCGTAGGACAGCAGGGTCAGGCCGAAGATCACGTCGAAGCTGCGTGCGCGCAGCAGAAGATACACGCCGGTGGCGGTCAGGAACGCGATCGCGCTCGCCAGGGCCAGTTCCATCAGGACACCTCCATCAGCGCATCTCCCCGGTGCGGGTGGAGCGCTGCCCCGGCTCGATCACGCCCAGCTGCGCCACCCGGGTGCGCGAGGGCTTGATCGTGCCCAGCATCGACAGGATCAGCATCGCCCCACCGAACACCACCAGGTACACGCCGGTGTCGAACACCATGGCGCTGGCCAATGGCAGTTGGCCGAACAGCGGCAGGTACGGATCGGCGTGCCCGCTGGTCAGGAACTCGACCCCGAACGGCAGCGAGGCCGTGCCGCCGATCCCGGCCACGATCAGGCCGACGCCGATGCACCTGATGTAATCGAATCCGAACCGCGACTCGACCGAGGCCGCGCCCTGGATCACGTACTGGATCAGCAGCGGCACCGCCAGCACCAGGCCGGCGATGAAGCCGCCGCCGGGGCCGTTGTGGCCGCGCAGGAACAGGAACACCGACACGGTCAGGGTCAGCGGGAACATGATCTGGGCCAGGTCGGCCGGTACCGGCAACTGGATCGGCGGGCCGGACATCACCTTCTCCGGCGCCAGCCGCGCGCGCCGCAGCAGCGCGTGCACGATCAGGGCGGCGACGGCGAACACGGTGATCTCGCCGAAGGTGTCGAAGCCGCGGAAGTCCACCAGGATCACGTTCACCACGTTGCGCCCGTAGGCCTCCGGCAGTGCGCGCGTGAGCATCTCGATGCTGGCCGGCTCGCCCGGCGCGCGGGTCATCACCGCGTAGGCCAGCAGGCCGGTGCCCAGGCCGGCGGCGGTGGCGATCGCGATATCGCGCAGGCGCCTCCGCGGCGCGCGTTCGGGCGGCGAGCGCGGCGGCAGGTAGTGCAGGCCCAGCAGCAGCAGGGCCAGGCTGACCATTTCCACCAGCAGCTGGGTCAGGGCCAGGTCCGGTGCCGACAGGAACACGAAGGTCAGGCTGACCATCAGCCCGGCGCCGCCGAGCACGATCAGCGCCAGCAGGCGCTGCCGGTACAGGCGGATGGTCCAGGCCGTGCAGGCGACCAGTACCAGCCACAGCAGCCAGCCCAGTGGCGGCATCGGTTGCGGCGCGCGCCATTCCAGCGGCGGCGACACCCCGGTCACGAACGGCGCCGCACCGGCGAACAGCGCCGCCAGCACCAGCCACACCAGGCTGCGTTGCAGGCTGCCGTTGGCCAGGCGCGAGGTGAAGCGCTCGGCCAGCGCGTACAGCACGTCCATGTTCCAGCGGAACAGGTGCCGCCCGAGCGAGACGCGCACGACCTGGTGCAGGTCCAGCAGCCGGCGCAGGCCGAAGTACAGGGCGATCCCGCCGGCGATCCCGCACAGGCTCATCAGCAGCGGCAGGTTGAAGCCGTGCCACACCGCCAGGCTGTAGGTCGGCATGGCCTCGCCAAGGATCGCCCGGGCGCCGGCCTGCAGCACCGGCGCCACCGTCCAGGCCGGGAACATGCCCACCGCCACGCACAGCACCACCAGGATCACCACCGGCGCGCGCATCCAGCGCGGCGGCTCGTGCGGCACCCGGTCGAGGTCCCGCGGGCCTGGGCCGAAGAAGGTCTCGTGGACGAAGCGCAGGCTGTAGGCCACGCCGAAGATGCCGTACAGCAGCGCGGCTACCGCCACCGCCATGCGCATGGTGCCGTGCCCGCCGCCGATGCCGAGCGCCTCGGTGAAGAACATCTCCTTGGACAGGAAGCCGTTGAGCAGCGGGATCCCGGCCATCGCCAGCGAGGCCACGATCGCCAGCGCGCTGGTGATCGGCATGTAGCGGCGCAGGTTGCCCAGCCGGCGCATGTCGCGGGTGCCGGTCTCGTGGTCGATGATGCCGGCGGCCATGAACAGCGAGGCCTTGAAGGTGGCGTGGTTGAGGATGTGGAACACGCCGGCCACCACCGCCATCGGCGTGGACAGGCCGAACAGCAGGGTGATCAGG
>JAFLEA010000109.1 GCA_017302035.1 Lysobacterales bacterium | reverse complement strand
CCGCCGCTTCGGCTCCCCCGCCCCCCCAGGCCAGCGCCCCGGCCCCGTCCGGCGGCGATACCCCCAATCCCCCGCCGGCCGAGAACGGCGGCACCCCGCAGCACGGCCAGCCCCACCCGGGTGGCGGCGACGGCGGCGAGCAGCGCGAAGGCGGCCGCAACAACCGCCGCGACCGCTTCCGCAACCGCCGCGACCGCCAGCGCGAGCGCTACCGCGACGACGGCGGCATGCAGGACGACGGCGGCAACCAGCAGCCTTACGTATCGCGACCGCACCCGAGCGTGCCCGAAGGCTTCCCGCAGTACTCGCTGGGCGACCTCAAGCGGATGCCCGCGCACAAGCTGCTGGAGATCGCCGAGCAGCTGCAGATCCACGAAGGCGTGGCCCGCGCCCGCAAGCAGGACGTGATCTTCGCCCTGCTCAAGGTCCTGACCCGCCATGGCGAAGGCGTGGCCGCCGACGGCGTGCTGGAGATCCTGCCCGACGGCTTCGGCTTCCTGCGCGCGGCCGAGGCCAGCTACCTGGCCGGCCCGGACGATACCTACATCTCGCCCAGCCAGATCCGCCGCTTCAACCTGCGCACTGGCGACTACCTGTCCGGCCGCATCCGCTGGCCCAAGGACGGCGAGCGCTACTTCGCCCTGTCGGTGGTCGACACGATCAACGGCGAGCCGCTGGAAGCGTCCAAGAACAAGAACCTGTTCGAGAACCTGACCCCGCTGTTCCCGCGCAAGCGCTTCCGCCTGGAGCGCGGCGACGGCAGCACCGAGGACATCACCGGCCGCATCCTCGATCTGATGGCGCCGCAGGGCAAGGGCCAGCGCGCGCTGATCGTCTCCCAGCCCAAGGCGGGCAAGACGATGATGATGCAGCAGATCGCCACCGCGATCACCACCAACCATCCGGACGTGCACCTGATCGTGCTGCTGATCGACGAGCGCCCCGAGGAAGTGACCGAGATGCAGCGCACCGTGCGCGGCGAGGTCATCTCCTCGACCTTCGACGAGCCGGCCGCGCGCCACGTGCAGGTCGCCGAGATGGTGATCGAGCGGGCCAAGCGCCTGGTCGAGCACAAGAAGGACGTGGTGATCCTGCTCGACTCGATCACCCGCCTGGCCCGCGCCTACAACAACGTGGTGCCGTCCTCGGGCAAGGTCCTGACCGGCGGCGTGGACGCCAACGCCCTGCACCGGCCCAAGCGCTTCTTCGGCGCGGCGCGCAACGTGGAGGAAGGCGGCTCGCTGACCATCATCGCCACCGCCCTGATCGACACCGGCAGCAAGATGGACGAGGTGATCTACGAGGAGTTCAAGGGCACCGGCAACTCCGAGGTGCACCTGTCCCGCCGCATCTCCGAGAAGCGCGTGTTCCCGGCCATCGACATCAACCGTTCGGGCACCCGCCGCGAAGACCTGCTGATCGAGCCGGAGTTGCTGCAGAAGATCTGGATCCTGCGCAAGCTGCTGCACCCGATGGACGAGATCGGGGCGATGGAGTTCATGCTCGACAAGATGAAGAACACCAAGTCCAACGACGAGTTCTTCAGCTCGATGAAGCGCTGAGTACGGCTCCCCGCCTGCAAACGGAAAGCCCCGCATCCGCGGGGCTTTTCCTTTGCTGCTTCCTGGCCGGCCGCCGCCTTCGCGTCAGCCTTCGTGCAGCGGCGTGAGCAGGCGGATGCCCTTGCCCGCCGGGTAGACGCCACCGGCAATCAGCGCGTCGGGACCAGCGTTGGGGTCCGGCTCGCCGTCGTCCCATGGCACGCGGTGCCGCGGACCCGGGATGTAGGTTTCCCAGCGGCCGTACGCCGCATCCCTCTCTCCATCGAGCATGTAAGCGACGGGAACCCGGATCGACCAGTACCCGTTGCCGGCCTGCTCGCCAGCGGTGGGGATGGCGAACGTCCATTTCCGCGCGGCGGCGGCCGTCGGCTTGGCCAGTACCGCCCGCATCAGATCCATCTGGCGCTCGCTCCCGATGTTCCTGAGGTTGACCTGTTCCACGAACACGTCGTCGACCGTACCTTCGCGGTCGATCCGCAGCACCAGATACACCGTCCCGCGAATACCCGCCTTCGCAGCCTGCGGAGGATACGATGGCGGCCGCATCTGGATCGCGTGCACGGTCTCGTCGGCCCGCCCTTCCTTGACCATACCCTCCGAACCCTTCGCATCGTCGCCGAAGTAGCTGCTGCGGACCGACACCTGGTAGTCACCGTCGTCCAGGCGGTTGGCGACCAGTCGCAGGCTCATGGCCGCTTCGACCTTGGCCGGCTTGCCATCGACGAGGACCGGCTCGAACCGCCAAGCGGGGATGGCCCTGTCGATCAGTTCAGTCACGACCTCGGGTAGCGTGTCGCGCCGGTCGAGCTCCCAGCCGGACACGCTGCCGTCCGGTTCGATCCGGACCTGGCCGGTGACCAGCATGCTGGCCTCGGCCTGCTTGCGTACTGCACCCGGCCCGGCGGCCAACGCGGCGGTTGCCAGCAAGGCCAGCGCCAGTCCGATCCAGATCCTTCCCGACATGCCCGATCCTTCCCGGTGGTCGCGATGCACGGATCGTAGCACTGGCCACCCAGGAAGCCTGGACTACCGGGAAATATCCCGATGCCGGGTCTCCAGCATCTTCCACAGCGCCAGCAGGCCGCACAGCAGCGCCAGCGTCGCACCGAACGCAAGCCCACTGCGCACCGCCACCGCCAGCAGCATGTGGCCGGGCAGCAGGGTCGCGGCCGCGAGCAGGAAGCCGGCGACGATGACCGGACGCCGGCCGACCCGGTCCGACAGCCAGCCGGCCAGCGGGAACATCGGCGCGGCCAGCAGCAGCGCACACATCATCAGCAGACTGGCCTGGCCCACGTCCAATCCCAGCGGCGACTGCAGGAACACCAGCGGGAAATACTGGCCGGCATTCCAGACCACGCCCTGGGCGGCGGTCAGGGCAGCCAGCGCCAGCAGCATCGTCCACGCCACCCTGGTCGCCGACGACCTGGCCGCCACCTGCGACGCCTACGTCGCGCAACTGGCCGTGGGCGTGGCCAGCCGCGGCACCCTGGCCACCGAGGATGCCGCCGCGCTCGGCCTGGCGGACCTCGTCGGCGCACCGCTGGCATGGCTGGCCAATGGCGAGGGCGAACCGATCCTGCGCGTGATCGAAGACCCCCGTGCGATGGCGGCCGAACCGATGTTCCGCCATGGCTGGCTGGCGCTGGAAATCCTGGTGGGCGACATCGACGGCCTCGCCGCCGGCCTGCACGCGCCCTTCAAGGTGCTGGGCGCGCCTGCCAACCTGGAGCTGAGCGATGCCATCCGCGCCGCGCAGGTACGCGGTCCCTGCGGCGAACTGCTCTACCTCACCCAGATCAAGGCCGCGGTGCCGCCCTTCGACCTGCCGATGACCGCCGCGAGGGTGGCCGTACCCTTCATCGGGGTCACGATCACGCCCGACCGCGACGCCTCGCGGCGCGCCTGGGGCGCCCTGCTCGGCGCCGCAGGCTGGGCGTTCGATACCCGGATCACCGTGCTCAACCGCGCCTGGGCTTGATCGGACCGGCCGGCGAGCACATCGAGCTGGAGCACGCGGGCGCATAATCCACGGCATACCCCGTGGAGCCGCGCGTGCCCAACAGCCTCAGCTTCGAACTGGCCCTGGTCCTGCTGCTGGCGGCGATCGTCGCCGTGCCGCTGTTCCGCAAGCTGGGTCTGGTCGCGGTGCTGGCCTACCTGGCCACCGGCGTGCTCCTGGGACCGGACGGGATCGGCATGGTCAGCGATCCGGACCGGATCCTGGCCGCCTCCGAGATCGGCGTGGTCATGCTGCTGTTCGTGATCGGCCTGGAACTGTCGCCGGCGCGGCTGGTGCTGATGCGGCGGCCGGTGTTCGGCGCGGGCGGCGCGCAGGTGTTCCTCTCGGCCTTGCTGCTGGGCGCGGCGCTGCTGGCCTGGAACGTGCACTGGAAGGGCGCCCTGGTCGCCGGCATGGGCCTGGCCCTGTCCTCCACCGCGGTGGGCCTGCAGCTATTGGCCGAACGCAAGCAGCTGAACAGCGACTACGGACGCCTGGCGTTCGCGATCCTGCTGTTCCAGGACCTGGTCGCGATCCCGCTGCTGGCGCTGATCCCGCTGCTCGGCGGAATCAAGAACCAGACCCTGACCTGGCCCATGGTCGGGCACGCGCTCGGCGCGCTCGCCCTGGTCTGGTTCGGCGGCCGCCTG
>JAFLEA010000108.1 GCA_017302035.1 Lysobacterales bacterium | reverse complement strand
TCGCTCACCATCGCGTTCAGCACGCGCAGGAACGAGATCGCCTCGAGGTTCTCGCGGCCGCCGTGCACGTTCGGCGACCACTCGCCGGTCGGGCGCGCGTAATCGAGGTACAGCATCGACGCGACCGCGTCCACGCGCAGCCCGTCCACGTGCATCTCCTCGATCCAGAAGCGGGCGCTCGCGAGCAGGAACGAGCGCACTTCGTGCCGCTCGTAGTTGAACACCAGCGTGCCCCATTCGCGGTGCTCGCCCTTCTGCGGATCCGCGTACTCGTAGAGCGCGGTGCCGTCGAAGCGTGCGAGCGCGCCCTCGTCGCGCGGGAAGTGCCCCGGCACCCAGTCGAGGATCACGCCGATGCCGCGCGAGTGCAGGTGATCGACGAGGAAGCGGAAGTCGTCCGGCTCGCCGTGGCGGCTCGTCGGCGCGAAGTAGCCGGTCGCCTGGTAGCCCCACGAGTCGTCGTGCGGATGCTCCGTGACCGGCAGCAGCTCGACGTGCGTGAAGCCGTGTCGCACCGCGTGGTCCGCGAGCTCCGGCGCGAGCTCGCGATAGCCGCGGAAGCCGTGCGGCCCACGACGCCACGAGCCGAGGTGCACCTCGTAGATCGACATGGGGCGCTTGTGCTGGTCCTCGGCGGCCCGGCGCGCGAGCCCGAACGCGAGCAGATCGAGGCGGCGCTGCAACGCGCCGGCGGGGTGATCGCGCAGGCCGCCGCCGAACTGGGCATGAGCCGGCAGGCGCTGTACCGGCGCATGGAACGCCACGGCCTCAAGCCGGCATGAGCGGCGGCGCCAGCGACCATCGGCCACCCGGGCGCACGCGGATGATCCGCCGCACCCTCACCCTGCGCCTGTTCCTGCGCCTGCTGCCGGTGCTGGCGCTGGCTGCGGCGCTGCCGTGGGTGTTCGCCTACTGGATCGACCGCGGCTGGTTGCTGGCCCTGGCCTCGATGGCGGTACTGCTGGCCTTGATGTGGTGGAGCCTGCGCCACGCGCTGGCGCCGTTGCGGGCGCTGTTCCGGGCGCTGGCCAGCAGCGTCAACACCTACCGCGACGGCGAATTCAACTTCGGCGTGCACTGGTCCGGCGATGACGAAGTCGGCGACCTGGTCCGCGCCCACGGCGAACTGGGCGAGGTGCTGCGCCAGCAGCGCCAGGACCTGGTCCAGCGCGAACTGCTGCTGGACACGATGGTGCAGAACACGCCCGTGGCGATGCTGCTCTCGGCCGAGGGCGGCGACGGCCTGCGTCGCGTGGCCTACGCCAACCTGGCCGCGCGCAAGCTGCTCAACGACGGTCGCAGGCTGGAAGGCCAGCGCCTGGACGACCTGCTGGACTCGCTGCCGGTGGAACTGCGCGAGGCGGTGGCGCGCGGCGGCGACAGCCTGTTCGCGGTGCCCGGCGAGGGCGACGACGAGGACGTGTTCCACCTGTCGCGGCGCAATTTCAGCCTCAACGGCCGCCGCCACGAACTGCTGCTGGTCCGCCTGCTCACCCCGGAGTTGCGCCGCCAGGAGGTGCAGACCTGGAAGAAGGTGATCCGGGTGATCAGCCACGAACTCAACAACTCGCTGGCGCCGATCGCCTCGCTCGCGCACTCCGGTGCCGAACTGGTGCGGCGCGGACGCCACGAGCGGCTGGGCGAGGTGTTCTCCACCATCGAGGAGCGCGCTCGCCACCTGGAGGTTTTCATCCGCGGCTACGCGCGCTTCGCCAAGCTGCCGCAGCCGCAGCTGCAGACGATCGCCTGGGCCGAGTTCCTGGGCCGGCTGCAGCGCCAGATCGGCTTCGAGCTGGAGGGCGCCGACGACAGCCTGCACGCGCGGGTGGATATCGCGCAGATGGAGCAGGCGCTGCTCAACCTGCTCAAGAACGCGCACGAGGCCGGCGCCGATGCGGCGCCGCCCAGCGACGAGGTGCGCGTGCGCCTGCTGCGCCTGCCCGGCTGGATCCGGCTCGAAGTGCTGGACCGCGGCACGGGCATGAACGAGGCGGTGTTGCAGAACGCACTGCTGCCGTTCTACTCGACCAAGCGCCACGGCACCGGCCTGGGCCTGGCGCTGGCGCGCGAGATCGTCGAGGCGCACGGCGGCCGCCTGTCGTTGCAGAACCGTGCCGATGGCGGCTTGTGCGTGGCGGTGATGCTGCCGGAGTCCTCCAACTAGAGTCCCCCTCCCCCGCGGAGAGGGGCTGGGGAGAGCGCCTCGATCATCCCTGTTCGCGCGCCCGGATAGTGTGGGGCTGGCTCAGTCCTTCGGCTTCTTCGTCGGCCGCTTCCAATGCTCCAGCGCGACCTGCTTGGCCCGCGACACGGTCAATACCCCGGCCGGCGCATCATGCGTGACCACCGAACCCGCCCCCACGGTGGCATCCGCGCCGATCTCCACCGGCGCCACCAGCGAGGAATTGGAGCCGATGAACGCGCCGTCGCCGATGGTGGTGGTCGACTTGTTCACCCCATCGTAGTTGCAGGTGATGGTGCCGGCGCCGATGTTCACCCCGGCCCCCACCCGCGCATCCCCCAGGTAGGTGAGGTGGTTGGCCTTGCTGCCCACGCCCAGTACCGCCTTCTTGGTCTCGACGAAATTGCCGATGTGCACGCCGTCGGCCAGCACCGTGCCCGGACGCAACCGCGCATAGGGACCGATCTGCACCGCGCCCTCGGCGACCACCCCTTCCAGGTCGCAGTGCGCGCGCACCACGGTGCCGGCACCCAGGCGCACGTCCTTCAGCCGGGTGAACGGGCCGATCCGCACCCCATCGCCCAGTTCCACCTCGCCTTCAAGCAGCACGTTGGCGTCTATCTCCACGTCGCTGCCGACCCGCACGCTGCCGCGCTGGTCCAAGCGCGCCGGATCGAGCAGGCGCGCGCCTTGTGCGCACAACGCACGCGCGCAGCGCAGCTGGAACGCGCGCTCGAGCTGGGCCAGCTGCCAGGGATCGTTGGCACCTTCGGCCTCCAGCGGGTCGGCCACGGCCACGATCTCGGCCGGGTTGTACTCGGCGGCGGCCATGGCGAAGACATCGGTCAGGTAGTACTCGCCCTGGCTGTTGTCGCTGGACAGCCGCGACAGCCAGCGCTTGAGCGGGTCGGACTCGGCGGCGATGATCCCGGTGTTGATGACGCGGATCTGGCGCTGTTGTTCGTCCGCGTCGCGGTGTTCGACGATGGCCGCGACCTTGCCCTGCTCGTCGCGGACGATGCGGCCGTAGCCCGTGGGGTCTTCCGGCTCGGCCACCAGCACCCGCAGCAGGCCGTCCGTCTGCAGCAGTCGGCGCAATGTCTCCGCGCGGGTCAACGGCACGTCGCCGTACAGCACCAGCACGTCCACCGCCTCGGGGATGGCCGGCAGCGCCTGCTGCACCGCGTGGCCGGTGCCGAGGCGTTCGGCCTGCTCGTGCCAGGACAGGTCGTCCTGCCCGGCGAAGGCCGCGCGCACCGCCTCGCCGCCATGGCCATAGACCACATGGATGCCGGCCGGCGAAAGC
Source organism: Lysobacterales bacterium (assembly GCA_017302035.1). Lineage (GTDB taxonomy): Bacteria > Pseudomonadota > Gammaproteobacteria > Xanthomonadales > Xanthomonadaceae > Pseudoxanthomonas. The sequence goes on along the minus strand of JAFLEA010000108.1, from coordinate 736 downwards.
GCCCGCGCCGTGTCGATCACGTGCGCAAGCATCGGCCGCCCGCCGATCGGCTGCAGCACCTTCGGCAGCGCCGACCTCATCCGCTTGCCCTCGCCGGCGGCGAGGATCACCACGTGCAATGCCTGGGTCATGTCCGGCCGGATCCTGGAAGACGCACCGATTCTACGACCCGCGCTCGCCACCTTGTAGGGGCCTACAATGGCCATGTCCCCCTCGCCACCAGGATGGAGAACCCGCACCGATGCCCCTGCTCCGCCAAGGCGGCCTCTACCTGGCGTTCGGCGTGCTCCAACTGGTGCTGGACTGGCTGTTGTTCGTCGCGTTCACCGCATCCGGGATGCCGGCGGCACCGGCCAACCTGGGCAGCCGCACCAGCGCGGCGCTGCTGGGTTTCTGGCTCAACGGCCGCTACACCTTCGCCGACGGTGCCGGCAGCCGCCTGGGCTGGAGCCGCTTCGTCCGCTTCTGGCTGCTGTGGCTGGCAATGACCGCGATCAGCACGGTGCTGGTGGCCCTGGTCGAAACGCACCTGGGCCTGCACTGGGCCTGGTTGGCCAAGCCCGTGGTCGAGGCCGGCCTGGCGGTCGCCAACTTCTTCCTGCTCCGGCACCTGGTCTACCGCTGACCCCCGCCGAAGCTCGCCGAAGCTCAGCGCTCCAGGAAGTTCCTCAGCAACGCATGCCCATGCTCGGTCAGGATCGACTCGGGATGGAACTGCACGCCTTCGACCGGATGT
>JAFLEA010000107.1 GCA_017302035.1 Lysobacterales bacterium | reverse complement strand
GACCGCCCCGGCCACCGGGGCGCCGGCATGACCGCGCTGTACCGGCTGCTGCGCGACGCCGACCTGGCCCCGCGCAACACCTTCGGCGTCGCCGCGCGCGCGCCCTGGCTGCTGGAAGTCAACGAGGCTTCCGTGCTCGCCGAGGCGCTGGAGTTGACCCAGTTGCAGGGCCTGCCGCTGCTGGTCCTGGGCGGCGGCAGCAACCTGCTGTTCGCCGGCGATCCGCCCGGTGCGGTGGCCGCACTGCGCGCCTCGGCGCTGGCCATCGTCGCCGACGAGGGCGAACGGGCCATCGTGCGCGCGGAGGCCGGCGCCGACTGGCACGGCCTGGTGATGTGGAGCCTGGACCGGAACCTGTGCGGGCTGGAGAACCTGGCCCTGATTCCCGGCAGCGTCGGCGCCGCGCCGATCCAGAACATCGGCGCCTATGGCGTGGAAGTGGGCGAACGCATCGTCGCGGTCGAGGCCTGGGATCGCCAGGCCGGCGCGCGGGTACGGCTGGACCGCGACGCCTGCGCCTTCGGCTATCGCGACAGCGTGTTCAAGCGCCAGCCCGAGCGCTGGATCGTCGTCGCCGTGGAACTGGAACTGCAGCGTCCGCGCCGGCCGCAGGACGCGTCGCTGCGCCTGGACTATGCGGGAATCGGCGGGGAATTGGCGGCGATGGGCCGGGACATCGCGCCGACCGCGCGCGACCTGGCCGAGGCGGTGATCCGGATCCGCCGGCGCAAGCTGCCCGATCCGGCGCAGGTCGGCAATGCCGGCAGCTTCTTCAAGAACCCGATCGTGCCGGCCGCGCAGGCCGCGGCGTTGCTGCAGGCGCATCCGCGGCTGCCGGCGTTCCCCGGCGATTCGGCGCAGACGCGCAAGCTTTCCGCGGCCTGGCTGATCGATGCCTGCGGCTGGAAAGGCGTGCGCGAGGGCGATGCCGGGGTCTCCGGGGAGCATGCGCTGGTCCTGGTCAACCATGGCACGGCCAGCGGCGCGCAACTGCTGGCACTGGCACGGCGCATCGCCGCCTCGGTGCATGCGGAATTCGGCGTGGCGCTGGAGCCGGAGCCGCGGATCGTCGGCGCGAACTGGACGGAGCCGTGAACGGCGCTGCGCCCGCGGCTTCGACGCACTGGCGCGCCGCCGGGCTGATGCTGGCCAGCACGGTGCTGTTCGGCTTCATGGTGGTGATGATCCGGTTGGCCTCGGCCAGCCTGCATACCTTCGAGATCGCCTTCTTCCGCAACTTCTTCGGCCTGCTGGCGGCGTTGCCGCTGCTGATCCATCACGGGCCCGGGCTGCTGCGCACCACCCAGTTCCCGCGCTACCTGTTCCGTTGCCTGATCGGGATCGCCTCGATGCTGGCCGGGTTCTGGGCGATCGGCCACCTGCCGCTGGCGCAGGCGGTGTCGCTGTCCTATTCGACCCCGCTGTTCGTGACGATTGCCGCTGCCGCGTTGCTGGGCGAGCAGGTGCGCGCGCGGCGCTGGATCGCGGTGGCGCTGGGATTCTGCGGGGTGCTGTTGATCGTGCGCCCGGGCTCGGCGCAGTTCACCACCGGCACCCTGGTGGCGCTGATGGCCGCATTGCTGTCGAGCATCGTCGCGATCCAGATCAAGCAGCTGTCGGAGACCGAACCGGCCGACCGGATCGTGATCTGGACCACCCTGCTGTGGGTACCGATGTCACTGGTGCCGGCGCTGGGGGTGTGGCAATGGCCGCAGGGGATCGTGTGGGCATGGGTGGTGGCCGCGGGCGTGTTCGGTACCGGCGGGCACATGCTGTGGACCCGCGCGCTGAAGCTGGGCGAAGTGTCGGCGCTGACCCCGATCAGCTTCATGCAGTTGCCGATCGTGGGCCTGTTTGGCTGGCTGCTGTTCGGCGAGACCCTGGACGCCTGGACCCTGGCCGGCACCACGGTGATCCTGGGATCGAACGCCTACATCGCCCACCGCGAAGCCACCCTTGCCCGCCGCCGCGCCTCCGAGGCGGCCAGCTCGGCGGCCAAGCCCGGCGAGTAGCGTGCCGACGCGGCTGCGGCCGGGCGCACGGGCCGCTGCCCGGCCCCGTCGCAGCCATCCCGATCTTGCCCCCCGCCGCGGCGATCCGGTATCATGGGCGGCCTTGTCGGGGTGTAGCTCAGGCTGGTAGAGCGCTACGTTCGGGACGTAGAGGTCGCAGGTTCGAATCCTGTCTCCCCGACCATCAGATTCAATGCACGCAACGACCGGCCTCGTGCCGGTTTTTGCTTTTCCGGGGGTTCCGTGCCCCGCCATGCCGCTGCGGCGGCCTCCCGCTCCGGAGCCGATGAACGCCCCCCAGACGACGCCGCGGACCGACGCCCCCCGGATCCCGGGGCGCGCGCTGGTGCTGGCCGGCATCCTGCTGTCGGCATTCAACCTGCGCACCGCGGTCACTTCGGTCACGCCACTGCTGGACGTGCTGGGCGCGGAGTTCGGTTTCGGCGCCGCCGTGGCCGGACTGCTGGGAATGGTGCCTACCGCCGCCTTCGCCCTCGCCGGCATAGGCACGCCGCGGCTGGCGCACCGGCTGGGGTTGGAGCGCACCGCGCTGCTGTCGATGGCCCTGGCCGCCGCCGGCCTGCTGTGGCGCTCGCTGGCCGGCGGCACCGGCGCACTGCTCGGCGGCTCGGCGCTGGCCCTGGTCGGCATGGGCATCGGCAACGTGATCCTGCCGCCGCTGGTGAAACGCTACTTCCCCGACCGGATCGGCCCGGTCAGCAGCCTGTACATCACCGTGCTGCAGTTGGGCACGATCCTGCCGGCGCTGCTGGCGGTGCCGCTGGCCGATGCGGCCGGGTGGCGGGTGTCGATGGGCGTGTGGACCCTGTTGGCGGTGGCGGCGATGCTGCCGTGGCTGGGCGTGCTGCGGATCGAACGCCGCGCCGGCAGCGCGCTGGCGCACCTGCACGACCGTGCCGTGCTGCCCGGCGACGAGGCGCCCGAACTGGCCGCGCCGCCGCCGCGCGGCCGGGTCGGACGCACCGGCCTGGGCTGGGGCATGGCGCTGATGTTCGGCATGACCTCGCTGGTGAGCTATGCGATGTTCACCTGGCTGCCCAAATTGTTCGTGGAGGCCGGCGCCGGTCCCGGATTCGGCGGCGGCATGGTCGCCCTGTTCTCGACCCTGGGCCTGGTCGCCTCGCTGGGCATGCCGGCGCTGGCGGCGCGCCTGCGCAACCCGTTCCCGCTGGCGCTGGCCTGCGCGGCCTGCCACCTGTGCGGGTTCGCCGGCCTGCTGTGGGCACCGTTGGCCTTGCCGCTGCTGTGGGTGGCGCTGGTGGGGCTGGGCTCCAGCACCTTCCCGCTGGCCCTGACCCTGGTCAACCTGCGCACCCGCACCCCCGCCGGTTCGGCGGCGCTGTCGGGTTTCATGCAGGGCGTAGGCTATGGCCTGAGCTGCCTGGGGCCGCTGCTGTTCGGCTGGCTGCACGAAGTCAGCCGCGGCTGGAGCCTGCCGTTCGCGTTCCTGACGCTGTGCGTGGGCGTGATGGTGACGGGCGCCTGGCTGGCGTGCCGGCCGGGGGTGCTCGAGGACCGCTGGCAAGCCTGACTGGCTTCGTTCCGCCGTCCGGCGATGCGGCATGGCGACCGCTGGATCAGAGCAGGTCCGGGTGCCGCACCTGGCCTTCGCCGCGGACCACGAAGCGCTCGACGGTCAGCGCCTCCAGGCCCATCGGCCCGTAGGAGTGCAAGCGCGTGGTGGAGATGCCGATCTCCGCGCCCAGGCCCAGTTCGCCGCCGTCGGAGAAGCGCGAGGAAGCATTGACCATCACCACCGCCGAGCGCAGCGACTCGACGAAAGTGCGGGCGGCGCCCGCGTCGGCGGTAGCGATGACCTCGGTATGGTCGGATGTGTGCCGGCGCACGTGTTCGATCGCCTGCTCCAGACCGGCGACCACGCGCACGGCGATGATCAGGTCGAGGAATTCGGCGGCGTAGTCGTCCTCGGTGGCCGGCCCGGCATCGGGCACCAGCGCGCGCGTGGTCTCGTCGCCGCGGATCTCCACGCCGCGGGCGCGCAGTGCGGCGGCGGCCTGCGGCAGGAATCCGGCGGCCACGTCGGCATGCACCAGCAAGGTCTCCAGTGCGTTGCACACGCCCGGACGCGAAGCCTTGCCGTCCAGCAGCAGGCGCTGGGCCAGGTCCAGATCGGCGGCGCGGTCCACGTACAGGTGGCACACGCCCTTGTAGTGCTTGATCACCGGCACCCGTGCATGTTCGGCGACGAAGCGGATCAGGCCCTCGCCGCCGCGCGGGATCGCCAGGTCGACGATGTCGGCCAGCTGCAGCAGCTCGAGCATGGTCTCGCGGCGCAGGTCGGTGACCAGGGTCAGCACCGCTTCGTCCAGGCCGGCCGCGCGCAGGGCGCGCTTGAGCGCGGCGGCGATCGCGGTGTTGGAGTGGATCGCCTCGGAACCGCCGCGCAGGATCACGCCGTTGCCGGCCTTGATGCACAGCGCCGCCGCGTCGGCGGTCACGTTCGGACGCGCCTCGTAGATCATCGCGATCACGCCCAGCGGCACGCGCACGCGCTCGACCCGGATGCCGTTGGGGCGGGTTTCCCGCCGGGTGACCTGACCGACCGGATCGGGCAGTGCGGCGACCTCGCGCAGGGCAGCAGCGATGGCGGACAGGCGCTTGCCGTCCAGGGCCAGGCGGTCGAGCATGGCCCCGGCCGTGCCCTTGGCGCGCGCGGCCTCCAGGTCGCACGCATTGGCGGCCAGGATCGCCCCGGCGTCCTCGTCCAGCGCTTGCGCCATCGCCAGCAGCAGCGCGTCCTTGGCCGCGGTGTCCATCTGCGCCAGCCGTTGCGCCGCGGCGCGGCACTGCAGGGCCTGTTGCCGGATATCGCTCATCTTCGCCTCGCCAATGATATTCGCCACCCATCGTCCCGGATGCGACGCCGGCCGACCGGCGCTACATGAGCACCAGGTCGTCGCGATGGATCACGTTGCCGCCGTAGTTGTAGCCCAGGATCGATTCGATGTCGCGCGAGTGGCGGCGCGCGATCCGGCGCACGTCCACCGCCGAGTACTGGCTGATGCCGCGGGCGATGCGCTGCGCGCCGCCCTCGCCGCGCAGCAGCACCGCGACCATGTCGCCGCGGCGGAACTCGCCCTCGGCGCCGACCACCCCGCCCGGCAGCAGCGAGGCGCCC
>JAFLEA010000106.1 GCA_017302035.1 Lysobacterales bacterium | reverse complement strand
GCCGCGGGCGGACCGGTCCGACCCGAAGGCGGGCGCGCACCCGCCACGCCGGATCGCGGGCGCAGGCGCACGGGCGCCGGCGCATGGGCAGGAAGCCGCTCCCGTCCTCCACGTCGAAGGGGGTGACACCTGGTCGCCCGCGCCGAATGTCGCCGCGGGCGCAGTGCCCGGCACGGACTTCGCGCGGGATCCTTTCAGGCGGCCCGGCGGGCCGGATCCGTTCGCGCCGGTCGAGCGCCTGCCGAACCTGCGCATGCGGGACGCTTCCTTCGGCGGCTGGCTGCAGGAGCAGGCACGGCTGCGCGCCTGCGGGGAACTGAAGGCGGCGTTGAGCCGGCAAGCCGAGAGCACGCATGCGATCCTGGCCAGCATGCGGCGGTGGAACTGCACCATCTAGACCGGCCGGCGGCGCGTCGGGGCCCGGTCCGCCGGCGCCTCAGAGCCGGTAGGCGACCAGCTTCATGAGCTTCGAGGCGGCGGCCATGGCTTGCGGGATCGGCGGCGGCAGCACCTTCGCCCCGGCCGCCTCGGCGTGGTCCGCGTGGCGGGCTTCGTCGTCCTTCATCACCCGGATGATCTCGCGGCTGCGCCGGTCGTCGGCCGGCAGCGATCCGAGGTGTTCGTCCAGGTGGGCCTCGACCTGGCGCTCGGTCTCGACCACGAAGCCCAGGTTCCAGCCGTCGCCGCGCAGGCCGGCCAGCAGCCCGATGCCGTAGCTGCCGGCGTACCACAGCGGGTTGAACAGGCTGGGACGGCTGTCCAGTTCGCGCAGGCGGCGGGCGCACCAGGCCAGGTGGTCGGTTTCCTCCTGGGCCGCTTCCAGCAGGTGCCCGCGGGTGGCCGGGTCGCGGGCCACGGCGGCCTGGCCGAAGTACAGCCCCTGGGCGCAGACCTCGCCGACATGGTTGATCCGCATCAGGCCGGCGGCGTGGCGCCGCTCCGGCTCCGACAGGGACGGGTCGGGGGCCACGGCGGGGTAGGGCCGGGCGGCAGGCGGGTCGCCCAGAGCGGTCTCCAGCGCCCGCTGGGCCTCCACCAGGAGCCGGTCGAGCGGGGACAGGTGACGCACGGCGGCGGATGGCATGGCGGGTTCCGGCGGTTGGACCCCTGGATTGTCGGGTCCCCGGGTTCGTTCGCCAAGCGTGTGGCTCAGGGGCCAGAGCCAAAGCTCTGACTTCGGCCTGGGGCCGCCGCTGCACGGGGCTCGCGTTCGCCGCGTGGTTCCGCCTCCTGCTCCAGCACGCGGGCGCAGTACATCCGTGTACTGCTCGAACGCGAGACCCGTGCAGCGACGTCCTCCGCGCGCTTCGGGACTCCCGCTCCTGTGGGATGTGCTTCGGACAGTTGTTGGAGAGCCGACTATTAGTCGGCTCTCCAGCCGCACTGGCGACGGTGGCCATCGGCCTGCTTTCCGTTGGGGGCCGATCCCCTTGGGGCGACCTGGTGCGATGCCTGCCGCCGGGAAGTAAAGGAGGAGGTCCTGGCCGCAGGCCAGGGCCGGGGGACATGAGCGGCGGCAGGCATCGTGCCGGGGCGCCGCGGCCAAGCCTCACAGGGGCTTTCCCGCCCGCGACCGGATGGACCGGATGGAAAGGGACAGGGGGCGGGTTGCACGGCTGGAAGTCCCGGGCTATGATTCCGCTTCTTTGCGGCACCCTTCACAACGCGAGGCAAAGTTCCGCCCGGGAATCCGGGGCCGGAATCCGCCCGACCAACCACCCGAGTTCACATGAAGACTTATATCGCCAAGTCCGAGACCGTCCAGCGCGACTGGTATCTCGTCGACGCCTCCGGCAAGACCCTCGGCCGCCTGGCCGCCGAGCTGGCCCACCGCCTGCGCGGCAAGCACAAGCCCGTCTATACCCCGCACGTCGATACCGGCGATTACCTGGTGGTGATCAACGCCGAGAAGATCGCCGTCACCGGCAAGAAGATGCAGGACAAGATGTACTACCGCTTCACCGGGTACATCGGCAACCTCAAGAGCGAGACCCTGGCCCAGGCGCTGGAGCGCCACCCCGAGCGCGTGCTCGAGATCGCGGTCAAGGGCATGCTGCCGAAGGGCCCGCTGGGCCGTTCGATGTACCGCAAGCTCAAGGTCTATTCCGGTTCCGAACACCCGCACGCGGCGCAGCAGCCGCAGCCGCTGGACATCTAAGGCACAACGATGGCTACCACTCAGAATTACGGCACCGGCCGTCGCAAGTCCTCCACCGCCCGCGTGTTCCTGCGCAAGGGCAGCGGCAACATCACCGTCAACGGCCGTCCGCTGGACGAGTTCTTCGGCCGCGAGACCGCGCGCATGATCGTGCGCCAGCCGCTGGAGCTGACCCAGAGCACCGACAAGTTCGACGTCGTCGTCACCGCCACCGGCGGCGGCACCACCGGCCAGGCCGGTGCGATCCGCCTGGGCATCGCCCGCGCGCTGGTCGAGTACGACGAGGCACTGAAGAGCGACCTGCGCAAGGCCGGGTTCATGACCCGTGACGCGCGCGAGGTGGAGCGCAAGAAGGTCGGCCTGCACAAGGCCCGCCGCGCCACCCAGTTCTCCAAGCGCTGAGGCGTTTGGTGGGTCGGCGGGATGCTCCTGCGGGATGCATCCCCCGGCTGCCGGGACTATAATCCCGGCCCTGCTTCCACAGCCCCGTCGCCAAGCGGTAAGGCACCTGACTCTGACTCAGGCATTCGGAGGTTCGAATCCTTCCGGGGCTGCCATCTCCACGAAAAGCCCGGCCGCAAGGCCGGGTTTTTCGTTTCTGCGAGGTGGCTCACGGGTTTTGCCCGCATGCTGGCACGCTAGTTGCATGTGTTACGGCATTCCGTTCTCGCGTGCCCCATGTCCGACCCCGCTCCCCCGATGATCCAGCGTGGCCTGCGCTTCGTGCGCCTGGGCGCGGCCATGCGCCTGCTCGGCTTCGCCACGGGTTCGATGGCGGTGGCCGCCTCGCTGCATGCGGCCGGCACCCTGGGCACCTGGTGGTTGCCGTTGCTGCTCACCGCGCTGGGCTGGCCCTGGCTGGCCTGGCGCCTGACTCGCGACAACCCGTCCCTGTTGAAGGCCGAGCGGCGCAACCTGCTGATCGACGGCGTGGTTGCCGGGCTGTGGATCGGGGTCATGCGCCTGGACCTGATGCCGTCGGCACTGTTGCTGGCGGTGATGGCGATGGACCGCACCATGGTCGGCGGCTGGAGGCTGCTGATCCGTACGATGCTGGCGACGGCCGGCGCCTGCCTGCTGGTCATGCTGTTCAACGGCTTCGCCATCGAACCGCATACCGCGTTCGCGACCCTGCTGTGGTGCTTGCCGTTCATGGTGCTGTACCTGTTGGCGATCGGCGCCCTGGCGCACTATTCGGCCGACAAGGTCCGGGCCCAGAACCGGATGCTGGAAAAGGTGGTACGGATCGACGCCGAAACCGGCCTGGCGACCCGCCAGCAGTGGCTGGCGGTGGTGGCCGAGCGGCTGCGCCGGTTCCAGCGCCACGGCGCGGTGTCCTCGTTGCTGATGATCGACATCGACGACCTCAAGCAGGTCAACGATACCCATGGCCACCTCGCCGGCGACGAGGCGATCCGCCAGGTTTCGCGGCAGTTGCACGAAGGCCTGCGCAGCGTGGACCTGGCCGGCCGCTACGGTGGCGACGAGTTCGGGGTATTGCTGCCGGGCACCGACGGCCATGCGGCGACGGACGTGGCCGAGCGCCTGCGCCTGCGCGTGGCCGGTCAGGTCGCCGTCGGCGGTGTCCCGGTCACCCTGAGCATCGGTGTGGCCGAACTGCGGCCCGGGATGGAGGGGATCGAAGACTGGATCGGCGCGGCCGACGAGGCGCTGTACCGGGCCAAGGCCGATGGGCGCAACCGGGTGTCCGGCGCGTCTGCAGGCACGTTGGACGTCGCAGGCTGACGCAGGGCGTCAGCCTGCGACCGGGCGGCAGCCGAGCGCGGCCAGCGGCCCGTGCAAGGCCGGGATCTGCATCAGCCAGGGCGCGGCCATGGTGAGCAGGCCGGCGCCCAGGATCACTCCGCCCAGCGCGGTGCGCAGCCGCGGGCGCTGCAGCCAGCCGTGCATGCGCGCGCCGGACCAGGTCAGCGGCAGCATCACCGGCAGGGTCGCCAGGCCGAAGGCGGCCATCACCAAGGCGCCGCCGAGGGCACTGGCCTGCAGCCAGGCCACGGTGAGCAGGCCCAGGCTCAGTCCGCAGGGCATCCAGCCCCACAGCGTGCCCAGCGCGATCCGGCGCCAGGCGGTATTGGCCGGCAGCACGTGGCGGTGCAGCGGCTGCAGCCAGCGCCAGGCGTGCACCCCCGGACGGGCGAGGAAATCCAGGCGGCCGCCGCGGTCGAGCAGGCGCAACGCGACCAGCACCAGGGCCAGGCCGGCTGCCATGCGCAGGCCCACCGCCAGCATGTCGATCCGTGCCACGCGCAGGAATGCGCCGCCGATCCCGCCGGCCAGCGCACCGGCGATCACGTAACCGCCGATCCGGCCGAGGTTGGCCTGCCAGGCCACGCCCAGCGGGCGGCTGCGCGGCGCCATCGCCGGGAAGCCGGCGGCGATGCCGCCGCACATCACCGCGCAATGCACGCCGCCGAGCAGTCCGGCAAGCGCGGCGGCCAGCAGCACGGGCAGGTCGAGCGGCATCTTCAAGCGTCCGGCGCGCGCGGTTCGCCCGCCGCCGCGGGTGGGGGCGGCGGCAAGGGGCGGTCGTCGTCCTCGAGGATGTCCAGCGCCGGGGTGTCCAGGTCGTCGAACTGCCCGCGCTTGACCGCCCACACGAAGGCGGCCACCGCCAGCCCCAGCAGCACCAGGCTCAGCGGGATCAACACCAGCAGGATGCTCACGGTTTCGCCTCCAGGGGGATGCTGGCCGCGGCCGCATCGGCGCCGCGACTCGGCGCGCCGCGGGCCAGGCGCAGCGCGTTAAGGGTGACCAGCAACGAGGACGCGGCCATGCCCAGCGCCGCCAGCCACGGGGTGACCAGGCCGGCGGCGGCCAGCGGCAGCGCCAGCAGGTTGTAGACCACGGCCCAGGCCAAGTTCTGGCGGATGATGCGACGGGTGCGCCGCGCCAGCGCCACCGCGGCGGAGATGCGGCGCAGGCCGGGGCCGGTGGTGACCAGGTCGGCGGCGCGGTGCGCCAGCGAGGCGCCGCTGCCCAGGGCGATGGAGACGTCGGCGCCGGCCAGCACCGGTGCGTCGTTGAGCCCGTCGCCCACCATCGCCACGATCCGGCCCTGCGCCTGCAGGCCGTGCAC
>JAFLEA010000105.1 GCA_017302035.1 Lysobacterales bacterium | reverse complement strand
CCACTGCGCGTCGCCCAGGGCCGCGGCCACCGCGCGCGCATGCACGCCCGACTCCTGGCGCACGTCCAGCCGCGCCAGGTGGAAGCCGAAGGTGCGCAGCCGCCAGCCCAGCCGCCGCACCGAGAACCAGCCGGCATGGATCCCGCGATGGCGCTCCAGGCTGCGCCGGATCAGTTCCAGGTCGGCGGCGAACCCGGCGGGCGAGGCGTAGCCCTCGGCGCGGTCCTCGCGACTGGCCTGCAGGCGCGCGCGCATCAGGTCGATCAGCAGCCGGTACGGCATGTCGGCATGGCGCGGGCGCACCGCCGCGGCGGCCTCCGGCAGCAGCGCGCGGTAGCGCTCCACCTGCGCCAGCACCTCCGGGTCGACCCCGACCAGGCCGGTGGTCTGGGTCAGCACCCGGGTCAGCTTCTGCAGCTCGGCCAGGTACTTGTCCAGGATCGCGCGGCGCTGCGCATCCAGGGTGCCGCGGATGGTGTCCGCGTCCACGTTCGGATTGCCATCCATGTCGCCGCCGACCCAGGTGCCGAAGCGCAGCAGCCGCGGCAGTTCGGCGGCGATGCCGAACGACTCGCCGACGGCATCCTCCAGGGTCTCGTAGAACACCGGCATCACCCGGTACAGCACCTCGGTCAGGTAGAAGCCCACGTGCTCGCGCTCGTCCTCCACCCCCGGGCGCACCGGCGAGGAGTCGGCGGTCTGCCAGGCCGAGGTCAGGGCCATGCGGAAACGCGCCAGGTCGGCGGCGCGCTCGCCCGGCGTGCGCCCGCCGTCCAGGTCGTCCACCAGCGCGGCGACCATGATCTGTTCCTTCTCCAGCAGCACCCGGCGCACCGCCTCGGTCGGGTGCGCGGTGAACACCGGCTCGATGTCGATGCGCTCGAGCCAGTGCAGCAACTCCTCCGCGGTCACGCCCTCGCCGCGCAGCCGCTGCAGCGCGGCGTGCAGGCTCTCCGGCTGCGGCTTGCCGGTGCCGGCGCGCTGGTAGTCGCGGCGGCGCCGGATCCGGTGCACCCGCTCGGCGATGTTGACCACCTGGAAATAGGTGGAGAACGCGCGCACCAGCGCCTCGGCATGGACCGGCTCCAGCCCATCCAGCAAGCTCGCCAGCGACTCCATCGAGCCGCCGCTCTGGCGCCGGGCGATCGCGGTGGTGCGCACCCGCTCCACTTCGTCCAGGAACGCCGGCGAGACCTGCTCGGCCAGCATTTCCCCGACCAGCGCGCCCAACCGGCGCACGTCCTCGCGCAGCGGCAGGTCCGGCGGGGCGAACTCGAGCGGACGGGTGTCGTTCATCGGCAAGCGGAGCGCGCGGCAGACGGAGGCCCCGAGCTTAGCGTCCTTTTGTGCGCCGCCGCAAAACCCGCGGCGCGGAGCCACCTCACCGCCCCGGCTCGTCGTTCCAGAGCAGTTTGTGCAGTTGCATCTGGAACCGAACCGGCAGCCGGTCGGCGACGATCCAGTCGGCCAGCTCGCGCGCCTCCAGCTCGCCCTTGCTCGGCGAGAACAGCACGTCGCAGCGCTCGGCCAGGCGGTGTTCGGCGAGCATGCCGCGTGCCCACTCGTAGTCGCCGCGGCCGCACAGCACGAACTTGACCTGGTCGCGCGCGGTCAGCAGCGGCAGGTTCTCCAGCCGGTTGCGCGCCATCTCGGCCGAGCCGGGGGTCTTCAGGTCCACCACCCGCGACACCCGCGGATCCACCCCGGCGATGTCCAGCGCGCCGGAGGTCTCCAGCGACACCTCATGGCCGGCGTCGCACAGCCGCCGCAGCAGGTCCAGGCAACGCTTCTGCGCCAGCGGCTCGCCCCCGGTCACGCATACGTGGCGCACGCCGTGGCGCGCCACCTCGGCCAGGATGTCGTCGATCTCCCACCATTGCCCGCCGTGGAAGGCGTAGGCGGTATCGCAGTACTGGCAGCGCAGCGGGCAGCCGGTCAGGCGCACGAACACCGTCGGCCAGCCGGCCGAAGCCGCCTCGCCCTGCAGCGACAGGAAGATTTCGGTCAGCCGCAGGCGATGGGACGGGGCGTCGGTATGCATGGGAAGGCGGTTGCGGCGGCCGATCGTTGCCCGGCGCGGATGCTGGACGAAGAGCAACCCGCTGCCAGTCGGCTCTGCAGAAAACGGGCGCTCAGAAAGAACGGGCGATCAGCGCAGCTGGCCGATCTGGATCGAGTGCAGGCGGTCGCCGGCGATGCGCGCCGCGTCGGTGTTCGGGTAGCGGCCGATAACCTGCTGCAGGGTGGCTTCGGCCGCGCGCACCTGGCCGTCGCCGAACTGGGCCAGGCCCAGCTTCAGCAGCGCCCCCGGGGCCTTGTCGTGGGTCGGGTAGCGGCCCACCAGGGCCTGGAACTGCTGCTCGGCCAGCTTGAAGTTGCGGGTGGCGTAGTAGCTCTCGCCCAGCCAGTACAGCGCGTTGGGCGCGTACACGCCGGCCGGGAAGGCGTCGATGAAGGCCTGGAACAACTGCGCCGATTCGTCGTAACGGCCGCCCTTGAGCGCCGCGAAGGCGGTGTCGTAGGCGGCACGCTCGTCGCCGGCCTGGGCCAGCGAACCGGGATCGCCCTGCACGCGGGACGCAGCGGCGGCGACCGGGGCGGCCGCCGCGGGCACCGGCGCGACTGGCGATTCCGCGGTCGGGGCCGGGGCCGTGGGCACGGCCCCGCCTTCCAGCCGGTTCAGGCGCCCGTCCAGGTCCAGGTACTGGTCGCGGTTGCGTTGCTGCAGCTGCTGGTTCTCGTGCTGCAGCTGCTCCATCGCCTCGCGCAGCGCCTGCACCTCGGCACGCAGCTGCTCGAGCTGGTTCAGCAGCTCCTGCTGGGCCTGGGTGTTGCTGGCCTGCAGTTCGAGCCGGGCAACCCGGTCGGCCAGGCTCAGCTTCTGCGCATGGGCGGGGGTGGCGGCCACCAGGGCCGCCACGACCAGCATCGGCATTGCGAGCTTCGGCAGCATGGATCAGCGCGCGCTGTAGACGATCTCGACCCGGCGGTTCTGGGCCCAGCAGTCCTCGCTCGACTCGGTGCACAGCGGGCGCTCCTCGCCGTAGCTGACCACGGTCAGCTGGCTGGAGCTGGCGCCGGCGGCCTGCAGTGCGGCGTACACGGCGTTGCCGCGGCGCTCGCCCAGGCCCATGTTGTACGCGCGGCTGCCGCGCTCGTCGGTGTGGCCTTCCAGGGTCTGGCGGGCCGACGGGCGGTCGCGCAGGTACTTGGCGTGGCAATTGATCACCGCCTGGTACTCCGGCTTGACCGTGTACTGGTCGAAGTCGAAATGGATCACGCGCTGGCGCAGGCAGGCGTCCTTCTCCAGATCCTCAGGGCCGTAGGCGCCGGCGGTGCCGGTGTAGGGCTGGGTCGGGGCGGTGTCCGCCGGCGCGTTGATGTCGACCTGGTCCGGCTTCTTGGCGTTCGACCGGCAGCCAGCCAACACGGCGACGGAGAGCAGCGAAACCAGGAGCACTCGGGTGGAGGTGTTCATGATCGTTTGGTTCCTTGACGATGCAGCGGCGGGTGGAGATACGGGGGGAGATGGCGCAGCGACGCCATCTTACCGCGGTTGCCTAGCGGGCGATGCGATACGGCGACCAGGCCGGCTCGCGCACGTCGCCGTCGGCCAGGACCAGGCGCTGGCGGACCCGGCCGTCGGCCGAGACCGCATACAGCACCCCGCGGCCGCCCTCGCGCGCCGCATACAGCAGCATGCCGGCATTGGGGGCGAAGCTGGGCGACTCGTCCAGGTTGCCGGTGGACACCGTGTTCCAGCGCGGCGCGCCCAGGCTGGCGTCCATGATCGCGATCCGGAAGGTGTTGCCGGCGCCCTGGGCCACGGCGATCTTCTTGTCGTCGTAGGAGACCGAGGCGGTGGCGTTGTAGTTGCCCTGGAAGGTCACCCGCGACGGGCTGCCGCCGGTTGCCGCGACCTGGTAGATCTGCGGCCGGCCGCCGCGGTCGGAGGTGAAATAGAGCTTGCTGCCGTCCGCGCTCCAGGTCGGCTCGGTGTCGATGCCGAAATGGTTGGTGACCTGGGTCAGCTGCTTGCTGCCCAGGTCCATCACGTAGATCTCCGGATTGCCGCTGCGCGAGAGCGACAGCGCCAGCTTGCGCCCGTCCGGCGAGAACGACGGCGCGCTGTTGATGCCGCGGAAGCTGGACACCAGCTCGCGCGCGCCGCTGGCGATGTCCTGGATGTAGACGGCCGAGTTGCCGCGCTCGAAGCTCACGTAGGCCAGCTTGCGCCCGTCCGGGCTCCATGCCGGCGACAGCAACGGCTCGGCCGAGCGCACCACCACCTGCGGGTTCCAGCCGTCGGCATCGGCCACGTTCAGGGCGAAGCGCATGTCCTTGCCCTTGCCGCTGGCGGTGACGTAGGCCACCCGGGTCCAGAACGCGCCGCGCACCCCGGTGATCTTCTCGTAGATCGCGTCGGCCATCTGGTGGGCGGCGTCGCGGGTGGCGTTGGGGCGCACGGTGATCGCCTGGCCCAGCAGGCGCTCGCCGCGGGCCACGTCCATCAGCTCGTACTCGATCCGGTAGCCGCCGTCGCCGGCGTCCAGGGTGCGGCCGACCACGATGTAATCCTGGCGCAGCTGCTTCCAGGTCGCGTAGTCGACCTCGCTGCCGCGGGTCGGGCGCTGCACGATCTGGTTCTCCGGCAGCGGCCGGAACACGCCCGAGCGGGCCAGGTCGTCGCGCACCACCTTGGAGATGTCGGTCTGCGGCGGGGTGCCGCTGCCCTGGTAGGGGATGGGCACCACGGTGATCGGCAGGGCCGAGGCGCTGCCGCCGACGATGTCGATCTCCAGTCCCTGCTGGGCGCTGGCCGCGAACGGCAGCAGGACGGACACGAGCAGGGCGAACCAGCGCAAGGGGGTCTTGATCATGGGCGAGTCGTCGAGGTCCGTGGCAAGGGGCGCTATCGGGGAAGGGACAGGGATAACAGCCCGACCGTGAACATTTTCTCAATCATGAACGAAAAACGCACGATGTCCCGCAATCCCCGCATCGCCCCGTCCTGTCTAGCGCCGACCGTTGGTGGGCGCCAGCACCGGAGGGTCCACCGGACCACGGCCGCGCTCCTCAGCGGTCCCGGGCCTCGAAATTGAAGTTGAGCTGGCGATTGAACACGCTTTCGAAGCCGCGGTACGGCAACGGCTGGGCCTTGAGCACCGCACGCTCCAGCGAGTCCTGGCCCGCCGGGTCCATGGCACAGCCAGGCAGCACCTCGGCACTGATCACCTCGCCGCCGGGCAGCTGCTTGATGACGACCCGGCAGCGGGTGCCCAGCGGCACCGAGTCGGGCCGGCTCCACTGGGCGACCACCGCCGCTTGGATCGCCGCGACGTACTTGGCGGTCAGGTCGTCGCTGGTCCCGCCCTGCCCGCCGGTGGCCGGGCTGGCCGCCGCCGGCGTGGCCGCCTGGGCGGCCTGGCGCT
>JAFLEA010000104.1 GCA_017302035.1 Lysobacterales bacterium | reverse complement strand
TCATCCCGGGGCGCCGGCAGCCAGCCCTCCCGGAACAGCGAAAAGAACGCCGGCCAGGCCGCCAGCTCCTCGCCGCGCAGCGGCGGCGCGGGGGATCGCCGCGCCAGCAGCGCGGCGACCTCGTCCGGCGCGGCGCGGGCCTCGGCTGGCCGCGGCGACATCGCGCGCAGCCACAACGCCCAGCCGTAGGGCATCCCGGTGCTGCGCTCGACGGGCGCGCGCGGCGACGCGCGCTCGATCAGCGCCTGGACGATGTCCTGTGCCTGCGTCACGTGCGCCCGACTAGGCCGCGCTTCCGCGCGGCATGTACGGCGCCTGGCCGCTGTCGTGGTCGGTGGCGTCGCGCACCGCGGTCACGCCCGGCACCCGCGCCATCAGGGTCTTCTCGATGCCCTGCTTGAGGGTGACGTCGGCCATGCCGCAGCCGTGGCAGCCACCGCCGAAGCGCAGCAGCACCACGCCCTCGGCCGACACCTCCTGCACGCTCGCACGGCCGCCGTGCGCGGCCAGCTGCGGATTGACCTCGTTCTCCATCACCCAGCGCACGCGTTCGACCAGCGATGCCGACTCGGCCGGGGCCTCGCCCTTGATCTTCGGCGCGCGGATGGTGAGCTGCGCGCCCGTGCCCTGGTAGATGTAGTCGATCTTCGCGCCGTCGAGCCAGGCCACGCTGTCGGCAGCCACGTACAGGGTGAAGCCCTCGCAGTCCACCGCCCACTCGTCGCCAGCCAGTTCGGCCGGCTCGGCGAACTCCAGCCGCGCGTCGGCGCGCGGCGTGCCCGGTTCGACCGCGCTCAGGCGCACGCCGAGGCCGGGAACGGCCTCGCGCTCGACCAGCTTGCGGAAATGCGCCTGCGCGCTGTCGGAAATGTCGATCATGCGGGGTATTCTAGCCGCGTCCCGGCTTCGGCCCGCATCGGGCTCCGGGAACGTTCAGCCAGGCCCGTTGGAGACCGCCAATGTCCGACCTCATCCCGCTGGCGCAGGCCCACTGCATGCCGCGCAGCGGCCACGAACACCGCCTGGGCCAGGCCCGGATCACCGAACTGATGCCGCAGTTGCCCGGCTGGGAGCTGGCCGAGGAAGGCCGGGCGCTGCTGCGCACCTTCCAGTTCAAGGACTATTACCGCACCCTGGCCTTCGTCAACGCGCTGGCCTGGATCGCACACCGCGAGGACCACCACCCGGACCTGGGCGTGCACTACGATCGCTGCGTGGTGCGCTGGTCGACCCACGACGTGGGTGGCCTGAGCGAAAACGACTTCATCTGCGCGGCCCGCACCGCGGCCCTGCTGGAGGATCCGTCATGACCCGCCATACCCCCTTCACGCCCATGCACGTTTCCTGCGCCACCGCGGTCCTGGCCGCCGCATTGCTCGTCGGCTGCGGCGGCTCCGCACCGCCCGCCGAGCCGCTGCCGGCGCCGACCCCGGTGGCGGCGATCGACACCCCGCCACCGCAGTTCCCGCTGGAACTGGCCTGCGCCGGCATCGGCGGGCAGACCCTGCTCGGGGTCGAAATCGGCCCCGAAGGCACGCCGACCCGGATCGACCTGGTGCGCAGCAGCGGCAACGACGAACTCGACCGGCTGGCGAAGGACGCGGTGCAGGGCTGGAAGTTCCGCCCCGCCACCCGTGGCGGCCAGCCGGTGGCGCAGACCATCCAGGTGCCGGTGAACTTCAACCCGCCTACCGAGCGCCCCGCCGCCTGCTTCGCCCTGGATGCCGGCCGCGCGCCCGCCTCCTGACCCCGAGGCCCTGGCCCCGGAGCGATCGCACGCATGCACGAACCGACCACGTCCGCGGTCCTGATCGCGCTCGGCGTGACCCTGGCCGCGGGACTGGCCACGGCCCTGGGCAGCCTGCTGGTGATCTTCGCCCGCGGCCCGAACCCGCGCCTGCTCGCTTTCGGCCTGGCCTTCGCCGGTGGCGCGATGGTCTACGTGTCGCTGACCGAGATCTTCACCAAGTCGGTGGCCTCGTTCACCCTCGCTTTCGACCCGCGGCTGGGATTCACCTACGCCACCTTCGCCTTCCTGGCCGGCCTGCTGCTGGTCATGGCAATCGACATGCTGGTACCCAACCCGCACGACACCCTCACCGCCGACGATCCGTCGTTGCGCGAGCACAACCGCGAATACATCCGCCGGGTCGGGCTGATGACCGCGGTGGCGATCACCGTGCACAACTTCCCGGAAGGACTGGCGACGTTCTTCGCCACTTTGGGCAATCCGGCAGTGGGCCTGCCGCTGGCCTTCGCCATCGCCATCCACAACATCCCCGAGGGCATCGCCATCGCGGTGCCGGTCTACTACGCGACCCACAACAAGGGCTACGCGTTCGGCGCCAGCCTGCTGTCGGGCCTGGCCGAGCCGCTGGGCGCGATCATCGGCTTCATGCTGCTGTCGCGCTACCTCAACGACGCGGTGTTCGGGGTGGTGTTCGGCCTGATCGCCGGGATCATGGTGTTCCTGGCCATCGACGAACTGTTGCCGGCGGCCAAGCGCTACGCACAAGGCCACGAGACGGTCTACGGCCTGGTCAGCGGCATGGGCGTGCTGGCGCTGAGCCTGGTCCTGTTCAAGTGGTGAGCGCTTGTGCTTGAGGTCTGCACCCTGGCTTAGTGCGCAAGGGTCGAGGCTGCTCTGATGCGCTGCGCCCGCGCGTTGGGACAGGAGGCGGAACCGCGCGGCGAACGCGAGCCCCGTGCCGCGGCGGCCCACACCGAAGTCGGTGCTTTTGATCCTCACCCAGGCAGCAGACGTCCCCACCAACGCGTGTCGGCGGCCGCGGCCCTGACGCCGTCAGATCAGTCGATCGAGCACGTCGCGCAGTTCGGGCGCCAACGGCGCATTGATCGTGTACGCCGTGCGCCCGTCATCCAGCGCGAATTCCAGCGACGCCGCATGCAGGAACAGCCGCCGCAGCCCCGCCTTGTCGCGCAGCCGCCGGTTGGCTTCGGCATCGCCGTACTTGTCGTCGCCGGCCACCGGATGGCCGATGTGCTGCGCATGTACCCGGATCTGATGGGTGCGCCCGGTGTCGATCCGCACTTCGCAGTAGGACTGCCCGCCGCGCCGCTCCAGCACCTTGAAATGGCTCTGCGACGACTTGCCTGAGGGATCGACCTGGACGTGACGCTCGCCGCCCTGGCGCAGGCCCACGTGCAAGGGCGCGTCCACGCTCATCGTCCCGTCCGGCATCCGCCCCAGCAGCAAGGCCAGGTAGCGTTTGCGGATGCCGCCGCCGGCCCCGCCCTCGCGCATCAGCGCCTGCAGTTCGGCCAGGGCCGAACGCTTCTTGGCCACCACCAGCACCCCCGAGGTGTCACGGTCCAGGCGATGGGCCAGTTCCAGGGTCTGCCCGGGGCGCAGTGCGCGCAAGGTCTCGATCGCGCCGAAGGAGATCCCGCTGCCGCCGTGGCTGGCCACCCCGGACGGCTTGTCCAGGGCCAGCAGGCGCGCGTCCTCGAACACGATGGCCGCCTCGATCCGCCGCAGCAGTCCCGGCGCCGGGGTCCCCCGCTCGGCCTCGCCCTCCAGCCGCAGCGGCGGGATCCGCACCTCGTCCCCGGCTTCGAGCTTGCGCTCGGCCTTGGCCCGGCCGCCGTTCACCCGCACCTGGCCGCTGCGCACCAGCTTGTACACCAGGCTGCGCGGGGCGCCCTTGAGCTGGCCGAGCAGGAAGTTGTCCAGGCGCTGGCCGGCGCGGTCCTCGGGCACCTTCACGGTGCGGGCACCGGCCCATGCGGGGGCGGATTCGGTCATGGGGTCATTAATCTGTTAGACTCGGCCGGCGATGTAAGGGTTTGATTCCGCTGGAAGAAGCTGCAGGGCCAGAAGCCCGGGCTTCCCGCGATCCCGGCACAGTGCGCGGCCACCGCTCCCGGAGCGGCCATGGTAGCGGCTTGCAGGCAGACCCGACCATCGCCCGGTGGGTCAGAGCACCGGTAGCTGAACACGTCCCGTGCGGCCCAGGCCGCCGGCCCGCAACACCATTCATGCAATACAGCAAAGCGCTCCCGCGGTCCGCCGTGGTGTTGCAGCGCTGGAAACCAGGATCCGCCCCGACGCGCCTGCGCGAACGGACGGCGAAACCCGCCCCGCCCGCCGGCCTGCCCGGCAGGCCGGCGGGATTCCAGAGAGCGAACGCCCCGGCGTTCCGCGCGTGAGAGCGCGCGAGGAACGCCACAATGAAGCGAATGCTGATCAATGCCACGCAGGCCGAAGAACTGCGCGTGGCCATCGTCGACGGCCAGACCCTGTACGACATCGACATCGAACAGCCGTCGAAGGAACAGAAGAAGTCCAACATCTACAAGGGCCGCATCACCCGGCTCGAGCCCTCCCTCGAAGCGGCCTTCGTCGACTACGGCGCCGAACGCCACGGTTTCCTGCCGCTGAAGGAAATCTCCCGCGACTACTTCCAGAGCGGCGTGGACCCGAACAAGGCCGGGATCCGCGAGTTGCTGCGCGAGGGCCAGGAAGTGGTCGTCCAGGTGGACAAGGACGAGCGCGGCAACAAGGGCGCGGCCCTGACCACCTTCATCTCCCTGGCCGGCCGCTACATGGTGCTGATGCCCAACTCGCCGTCGGCCGGCGGCGTCTCGCGCCGGATCGAGGGCGAGGATCGCGCCGAGCTCAAGCGCGCGATGGACGCGCTGAACATCCCCGACGACATGGGCGTGATCATCCGCACCGCCGGCGTCGGCCGCGATGCCGAAGAACTGCAATGGGACCTGGACTACCTGCTGGCCGCCTGGCGCGCGATCGCCGAGGCCGCGCTGAGCAAGCCGGCCCCGTTCCTGATCTACCAGGAGTCGCGGCTGATCATCCGCGCCCTGCGCGACTACTTGCGCGCCGACATCGGCGAGATCCTGGTCGACACCGAGGAGATGTACCAGGACGCGCGCCTGTTCATGGAACAGGTGATGCCGCAGACCCTGCGCAAGCTCAAGCACTACAAGGACGACATCCCGCTGTTCAACCGCTTCCAGATCGAGTCGCAGATCGAGAACGCGTACGAACGCACCATCCGCCTGCCCTCCGGCGGCGCGCTGGTGATCGACCAGACCGAAGCGCTGACCGCGATCGACGTCAACTCCGCGCGCGCCACCAAGGGCGGCGACATCGAGGAAACCGCGTTCCATACCAACCTGGAGGCCGCCGAGGAAGTGGCCCGCCAGCTGCGCCTGCGCGACCTGGGCGGACTGGTGGTGATCGACTTCATCGACATGTCCTCCTCCAAGCACCAGCGTGCGGTCGAGGACCGCCTGCAGGGCGCGCTCAAGTACGATCGCGCCCGGGTGCAGCTGGGCCGGATCTCGCGTTTCGGCCTGATGGAGATGAGCCGCCAGCGCCTGCGCGCCAGCCTCGGCGAGTCCAGCCAGATCGTGTGCCCGCGCTGCGAGGGGCACGGCCGCATGCGCAGCGTCGAATCGCTGTCGCTGTCGATCATCCGCGTCGCCGAGGAGCACGCGATGAAGGAGAACACCGGGCAGGTGCTGGTCCAGGCCCCGGTGGAGATCGCCAACTTCCTGCTCAACGAGAAGCGCGGCGCGCTGCGCGAAATCGAACAGCGCCACGACGCGCCGATCATCATCGTCGCCGACGAGCAGCTGCACACCCCGCACTACGAGGTCACCCGCCTGCGCGAGAACGAGCTGGGCGAGGAAAGCGGCAAGCCCAGCTACCAGCGCGGCACCCCGCGCAAGCTGCCGGTGCATGCGCTGACCAAGGCCCAACTCAACATCCCGCCGCCGCCGGCGGTCACCCGCGTGGCCCCGCCGCGCCCGGCACCGGTGCGCGAGGAGCGCGAGGAAGCGCCGGTGCCCGTGGCTCCCGCCCCGCGCGCGGC
>JAFLEA010000103.1 GCA_017302035.1 Lysobacterales bacterium | reverse complement strand
TCCCCTGGAGGCGGCCCTGCGCTGGGCCGGCGACGAGCAGGCCGGCGAACGCCTGCGCCATGCCGCCGAGCACGCCCGCGACCGCGCCGCCGCGCTCGGCTTGACCGATCCGGAGCGATTGCACAAGCTGGCGGCCTGGTTCGACGATGCCAACCGTGCCCGCGAGCTGTTGCGCAGCACGGTGCGCGCCGACCTGGTGATGACCGACCTCCTGCTGGCCTGGCGCGATGGTGCGCGGGTGCCGCAGGCGGGCAAAGGGGAGAGCCGATGAGTGCTGCGAGCGGACGCCAGGGCATCCTGTCGCTGGCGGTGAAGGACAAGGCCGCGCTGTACAACGCCTACATGCCGTACATCCGGCATGGCGGGATCTTCGTGCCCACGCCCAAGCGCTACTTCCTGGGCGACGAGGTGTTCCTGCTGCTGACCCTGCCCGATTCCAGCGACCGCCTGCCGATCGCCGGCAAGGTGGTATGGGTCACCCCCGCCGGCGCGCAGGGCAACCGCACCGCGGGCATCGGGGTGCAGTTCCCCGAAGGCAACGAAGGCGAGTTGGTGAAAAGCCGGATCGAGACCCTGTTGGCCGGCACCCTCAACGCGGACAAGCCGACCCAGACGATGTAGCCCGGCCGGACCGCGGTGTCCGGGTGTGGACCGTTCCGCATCCCCGTATGCGTTGTTGGTGGTAGAGGTCGTCCGTTCCGGGAGACGTGCCATGGGTTTGCGAAGCCTGGTGTGGTTGTCGTGCACCGCGGCGCTCATGCTCGCGTGTGCCGCATGCAGGCGTCCGGCGCAGGAAGCGGCCGGGCCGGCGGTCTCGCCACCGGAACTGGCGGCGGCCGGTGCGGTGCTGCTGGACGGCCTGGGCGACTACAGCTTCCCGGTTACCAGCACCGATCCGGAAGTGCAGCGCTGGTTCGACCAGGGCCTGGCGCTGACCTGGGGCTTCAACCACGACGCGGCCGAGCGCAGTTTCCTCAAGGCCGCCGAACTCGACCCGGGATGCGCGATGTGCTGGTGGGGCGCCTCGCTGGTGCTGGGCCCGCACGTCAACGCCACGATGGACCCGGCCGACCACGCCGACGCCTGGAACCGGCTGCAGCGCGCGCGCGAACTGGCGCCCAACGCCAGCGCGCGCGAGCAGGCCTTCATCGAGGCACTGGCGGCGCGCTACGCCGAGCAGCCGCCGGAGGATCGCCGCGCGCTCGACCAGGCCTATGCCGAAGCGACCCGGCGCCTGGTGCGACTGCGTCCGGACGACCTCGACGCGGCGGTGCTGCACGCCGAGGCGCTGATGGACCTGCAGCCCTGGGACTTCTACGACGCGCAGTTCCGGCCCAAGGGTCACACGCCGGAAGTGCTGGCCGCGCTGGAATCGGTGATGGCGCGCAATCCGGACCACGCCGGCGCCTTGCACCTGTACGTGCATGCGGTGGAGGCCTCGGACCAACCACAGCGCGGCGTGGATGCGGCGGACCGCCTGCGCGAACTGGTGCCCGGCTCGGGCCACCTGGTGCACATGCCGTCGCACATCTACGCCCGGGTCGGGCGCTGGCAGGACGCGGTGCTGGCCAACCAGCGCGCGGTCGAGGCCGACGACGCCTACCTCGCGGTATGCCGCGGCAACGCGGGTGGCGTCTATCCGCTCGGCTACGTCCCGCACAACCACCATTTCCTGTGGTTCGCCGCCAGCATGCAGGGCAGCAGCGCGCTCGCCCGCGACGCAGCGCTGACGACCGCCCAGCGCACCGACCTGCAGGCACTGATGCGCGAGCCGGGCTACGCCGGCCTGCAGCACTACTGGCTCACGCCCTGGTTCGACCGGGTGCGCTTCGGCCGCTGGGACGAGATCGTCGGTGTGCCCAATCCGGGCGAGGACCTGCCGTACGTCACCGCGATCTGGCACTACGCCCAGGGCATGGCCGCCGTGCGCCAGGCGCGGCTTGGCGATGCCGGCCGGCACCTGGAGGCGCTGCGCCCGCTCGCCGCCGATCCGGCGATGGACGAACTGACCGTGTGGGACCGGTATCCGCTGGCCTACGCGGCGCGGATCGCCGAGCGCACGCTCACCGCCGAGATCGCCGCCGCCAACGGCGACCACGGCGCAGCCGTGGCGGCGCTGCGCGAGGCGGCGGCGATCGAGGACGGCATTCCCTACGACGAACCGCCCGGCTGGCACGCGCCGGTCCGGCACACGCTCGGCGCGGTGCTGCTCGATGCCGGGCGCGCGGCCGAGGCCGAGCAGGTGTACCGCGAGGACCTGCGCCGCAATCCCGACAATGGCTGGTCGCTGTTCGGCCTGGCGCAGAGCCTGGAAGCGCAGGGCAGGGCGGCGGAAGCGGCCGAAGCCCGGCGCGGCTTCGCCGCGGCCTGGCGCAACGCCGACGTCGAGCTGACCACGTCGCGCCTGTGAGCGACCAGGCCAGCGCCGCTTCGCATCGGCGCCGTGCAATGCCGACCGTGTCGAGCCGACTTCGGTCGGCTCTACAACGGCGGAGCGAGGCGACAATGGCGGAGCAAGGCGAGGCGGCCCCTGTTGCGGGTTTCCCGAAGCGCGTCAGCCGTGCAGGTGCGCCGAGTCCCATCCCGGCCGCGGTGCGAAGCGTTCGCCGTAGCGGGCCTGCAGCGCCTTGAGCCGTTCCAGCAGCGCGTCGGCGCCGGTGGCGCGGATGTATTGGATCGGGCCGCCGCGGAACGGGGCGAAGCCGGTGCCGAAGATCACCCCGGCGTCGAGCAGGTCGGCGTCGGCCACCACGTTGTCGTGCAGGCAGGCCACCGCTTCGTTGAGCAGCGGCAGGACCAGGCGATCCTCCAGGTCGGCGGGCGCCTGGTAGCCGGCGGGCACGTCGGGCTTGACCGGTTTGCCGTGCTCCCATTTGTAGAGCCCCTGGCCATCCTTCCTGCCGCGCCGGCCAGGCTCCACCGCCGCGAGCGTCGCCGGCACCTGCAGGCCGAGGAACGGCGCCAGTTCCGCGGCCACGCCCTGGGCCACGTCCAGGCCGACGGTGTCGATCAGTTCGATTGGCCCCATCGGCATGCCGAAGTCCACCGCGGCCTTGTCGATGACCTTGCCGGGCACGCCTTCGGCATGAAGGCTGGCCGCTTCGAGCAGGTACGGGAACAGCACCCGGTTGACCAGGAAGCCCGGGGTGCCGGCCACCGCCACCGGCAGCTTGTCCAGCGCCTTGCAGAACCCGGCCAGGCGCCGCACGTGTCCCGGGTCGAGCCGGTCGTGCTGGACGATCTCCACCAGCGGCATCAGCGCCACCGGGTTGAAGTAGTGCAGGCCGGCGAAACGGTCCGGGCGGGCGAGGTGTTCGCGCAATTCGTCCAGCGGGATCGAGGAGGTGTTGCTGGTGAGCAGCGCGTCGGGCTTCATCCGCGGCTCCAGCGCCTGGTACAGCTCGCGCTTGGCCACCGGGTTCTCGACGATCGCCTCGATCACCAGGTCGGCGGTGGCCACGCCGGCGCCGTCCAGGTCGCCCTGCAGGCGCGCGGCCACCGCCGGCCGCTTCGCATCGTCCTTCACCCGCTTGGCGAACAACTCCTGCGCGCGCGACAGGGCGCCGTCGATGAAGCGCTGCTCGCGGTCCTGCAGGGTGACCTGGAAGCCTTTGTAGGCCGACCAGGCGGCGATGTCGCCGCCCATCACCCCGGCGCCGACCACGTGCACGTGCTTGATCGAATGATCCTTCCCGGCCTGGCCCTTGAGCCGTTCGGTGAGGAAGAAGATCCGGATCAGGTTGCGCGCGGTCGGGGTGCCGGCCAGCTGCACCACCGCGCGGCGCTCGGCGTCCAGGCGCGCCTGGACGTCGCGGCCGCCGCTGCGTTCCCAGGTGGAGATCAGCGAGTACGGCGCCGGGTAGTGCGCCTTCTTCGCCTTGCGCGCAACGTGTTTGGCCATCTGCGGCGCCAGGAGCTTGCGCGCCGGCCAGGTGTTGCTGATCCAGCCCACGAAACGCTGTTTCAGCGGGCGCTGCACGCCATTGAGCACCAGTGCGGCGGCCGCGTCCTCCAGCAGCGCCGGCTCGGCCAGCCTGTCCACCAGGCCCATGGCGCGCGCGGCCGAGGCCGACAGCGTGCGCCCGGTCAGCATCATGTCCATCGCCGCCGGCGCGCCGACCAGGCGCGGCAGGCGCGCGCTGCCGCCCCAGCCGGGGAAGATGCCCAGCTTCACTTCGGGAAGACCAATACGGGTGGACGGATCGTTCGAGGCAGCGCGGTAATCGCAGGCCAGCGACAGTTCGGTACCGCCGCCCATGCAGAAGCCGTGGATCGCCACCGCGGTCGGGCAGGGCAGTTCGGCGACCTGCTGGAACACCGCCTGGCCGCGCCGGATCGCATCCTCGACCGTGCCCCTGCGGTCGAACGCCTGGAACTCCTTCAGGTCGGCGCCGGCGATGAAGCCCGAGGACTTGGCCGAGACGAACACCACCCCCTTGGGCGGGTCGATCGCCAGCCGTTCGGCGATCTCGCCCAGCTCGACCAGCACGTCCTGCGAGAGCGCGTTGACCGGTGCGCCCTGCCGGTCCAGCGCCAGGACCACCACGCCGTCGTCGCGGCGGGTCGCCTGCCAGTGGCTGAATCGCAGCCCGTCGAAGCCTGGAAGCATGGCTTGACCATCCGGTTGTGTATGGAGGTGGGCCGCTATCATCCCACCCGGACAGCGGCTTCCGCCAGCCGCTGAACTTTTTCTCGCTGTGGCGGTCACAAGGCCCGGAACCGCCGGGTCGACAGGAGTCTGGCCCGGCATGGCCGAAGGAACGCCGAAGGATCCAACCCAGGAGCTGGACCTCGAACTGGTCCGCCGCGTGCAGCGTGGCGACGGTGCGGCGTTCGACCTGCTGGTGCGCAAGTACCAGCACCGGATCACCGCGCTGATCGGGCGCTACGTGTCGGACTGGAGCGAATGCCAGGACGTGGCCCAGGAGACCTTCATGCGCGCCTACCGCGCACTGGGGAACTTCCGGGGCGACGCCCAGTTCTACACCTGGTTGCACCGGATCGCCGTGAATACCGCCAAGAACCACCTGGTCGCCCACAACCGCCGTCCGCCCACGGACGACATCGACGCCGCCGACGCCGAGCAGTACGACCTCGGCGCGCGCCTGCGCGACACCGATACGCCCGAGCGCGAGGCCATGCGCGAGGAGCTTGAGCGCACGGTGATGAAGGCGGTCGACGCGCTGCCGGAGGAACTGCGGACCGCCATCACCCTGCGCGAGGTGGACGGCCTGAGCTACGAGGAGATCGCGCAGAAGATGGACTGCCCGATCGGGACGGTGCGCTCGCGCATCTTCCGGGCGCGCGAGGCCATCGACGTGGAACTCCAGCCCCTGCTTGATGTCCAAAGCGCCACACGCGAACGAAACCGTCCATGAGCCACGATCCCGACCGCATCGACGACAAGCTCGAGCAGCATCACCGGCAGCAACTGTCGGCGCTGGTCGATGGCGAACTGGCGCCGGACGAGGCGCGCTTCCTGCTGCGCCGGCTGGAGCACGACGCCGACCTGGGTGGCCGCTTCGAGCGCTGGCAGCTGTGCGGCGACGTGCTGCGCGGGCAGGTGCGGCGTGCGGCGGCGCCGGACCTGGGCGCACGCATCGCCGCGGCCCTCGCCGCGGCGCCGGCGGCGTCGGAGGCGGCAGTGCCGCCTCAGGCCGCCGTCCGTCGCCGCCAGGCCTGGACGCGCTGGGGCGGTGGCGCCGCGCTGGCCGCGTCGGTGGCCGCGGTGGCCATGTTCGTCGGCCGCCCGCTGGCAACCGATCCGTCCCATGTCCCGGCTCCCGTGGCTGCGATGCAGGCCTTGCCGTCCACCGAAGCGATCCTGGCCGATGCCGCGCCAGCCGTCGTCGAAGCTCCGGTAGCGACCCAATCGCAACGGCGTCCGGCGCCGGTGCGCGCCCAGCGCGAACCGGCACGCATGGTCGCCGTGCGCGTGCCCGCGGCCTCCGCCGCGCCGTCCCTCCT
>JAFLEA010000102.1 GCA_017302035.1 Lysobacterales bacterium | reverse complement strand
TTTCGAAGCCAACCTGCGCCGTATTCCCGGCGGCACCAGTCAGGCCCTGAACGACCTGCGCAGCATCCGCGAGTTCCTGACGACGCCGGCGCTCATGGCGCTGATGGACGCGCCGGTTTCGCTGCTGATGACCAGGTGACGCCCGGCCGGGCCCGCGGCCTGGACCACGCCGAACAGCGCCAGGTTGTTCGCTTCGGTGGCGCAGCCGGTGAAGACGATCTCCGGCGGCCGCGCGCCGATCAGCACCGCGAGCTGGGCGCGAGCGTGGGCCACGGCCTGCGCCGCGAGGCGGCCGTAACGATGGCTGCTCGATGGATTGCCGAAGTGCTGCCGCAGCCACGGGGTCATGGCGGCGAAGACTTCGGGCGCGACGGGCGTCGTGGCGTTGTGGTCGAGGTAGATCGGTTCGTTCATGGCACAGGGGGCGCGAGCCGCTCGACGGTCATGCGCCATTCATTCTAAGGTTCGTTAGAATGTAATGCACGAACGACCGGCGTTCTCGAAGAGGTCGGCCTATGCGGCACCTGCCGGAGTGTCCACGCGTTGCGCGATGCCGAGCCGATCGCGCGCGCCGGGCGCAGCCCTTCGCAGGCGCGGGCTGGACCGCCGAAGCCGACGAGGGCCCTGCCCGCTGAGTGCGGGACCGACGACTGCCAGGAGACGGCCATGTTCTTCCGCCAACGCGCTGCGCCCGACGCGACGCTGTCCTATCTGTTCGGCTGCGCCGGCCACCGGATGGCCGTCGCCGTCGATGTCGTGGCCGGTGACGAGGACTGGTTCATCGCCGAAGCCGGGAAGGCGGACGCTCGGATCGTCCACGTCATCGACACCCATGTGCACGCCGACCATCTGTCCGGCGGCTTCGGGCTGGCGCGGCGCGTCGCCGCGCCGTACCACCTGCACGAGAGCAACCGCGGCCGCGTCGCCTTCGACTTCGCCGCGCTCGCCGATGGCCAGCGCATCGCGGCCGGCAACGTGCTCGTCGACGTGATCCACACGCCCGGGCACACGGCCGACAGCGTGTGCCTGGTCGTGCGCGACCTGCGCCGCGGCGACGAGCCGTGGTTCGTGATCACCGGCGACACGCTGTTCGTCGGCGCGGTCGGCAGGCCGGACCTCGCGGGTCGGGAGCGCGAGATGGCGGCGCAGTTGCACGACTCGCTGCATCGGCGCTTGCTGACCTTGCCGCCGGAGCTGGAGATCTACCCCGGCCACCAGGCGGGCAGCGCCTGCGGCGCCGGCCTGTCGGGCAAGCCGGCCTCGACCATCGGCTTCGAGAAGCGCTTCAACCCGCTGCTGTCGCTGGCCAGGCAGGCCTTCGTCGACGCGGTCATCGCGGAGATCCCGCCGCCGCCGGCCGACATGGCCCGCATCGTCGAGGCCAACCTGCGCGGCGTCGTTCCCGCCGCGGCCTCCGCGTAGGGCCGATGGACTTCGGCATCCGCGCCAACCTCGGCCAGTTCCTGCAGCAGCTGCTGCAGGTGCTGCTGGTGGGCATGACCATCGGCATGATGCGCAACGTCGTACCGGCGCTGGCCGAGGGCGAGTTCGGCGTGCCGCGCGGTTCGTTCATGCTGCTGGTCGCCTTCGTCGTCGCCTTCGGCTTCGTCAAGGGGGCGATGAACTTCGTCGCCGGACGCCTGGCCGAACGCCTGGGGCGCCAGCGCGTGCTGCTGCTGGGCTGGGGGGTGGCGCTGCCGATCCCGGTGCTGATCCATTTCGCGCCGAGCTGGTCGTGGGTGGTCTTCGCCACCGTGCTGCTGGGCATCAACCAGGGGCTGACCTGGTCGATGACGCAGACCGCCAAGCTCGACTTCACGCGCGCCGACCAGCGCGGCCTGGTGATCGGGCTGAACGAATTCTCGGGCTATGTGGGCGTGGCGCTGGCCGGGGTGGCCACCGGCTACCTCGCGGCGGCGCTCGGCCCGCGCGAGGGCCTGCTGGGGTTCGGCGCCGCGGTGATCGGGCTGGCGACGCTGCTGTCGTGGCTCGCCGTCGCGGAGACGCTGCCCTGGGCGAGGGACGAGGTCAAGCGCCATGCCGTCCCCTCGGCCACGGCGCTGCGTCCACGCTATCCGCCGGGCGTGAGCGCGCAGCCGTCCACCGGCGAGATGTTCGCGCTGATGAGCTGGCGCGACCGGCGCATGGCTGCGCTGTGCCAGGCCGGCCTGGTGGAGAAGTTCGTCGATGCGCTGGTCTGGGTTTTCTGGCCGGTGTACCTGCACCAGCGCGGCGTCGACCTGCCCGGCATCGGCTGGATCGTCGGCGTCTACGGTTTCACCTGGGGCGCGGCGCAGTTCTTCACCGGCAGGCTGTCGGACCGGCTCGGGCGCCACCTGCTCAACGCCTGGGGCATGTGGGTCTGCGGCGCCGGCGTGGCGCTGATGCCGCTGGGCTCGGGCCCGGCCTGGTGGAGCGGATCGGCCGCCGTCGCCGGCCTGGGCATGGCGATGCTGTACCCGAACTTGAGCGCCGCGGTCGCCGACATCGCGCACCCGAACTGGCGCGCCTCGGCGATCGGCATCTACCGCTTCTGGCGCGACCTCGGCTACGGCATCGGCGCGCTCGGCCTCGGGCTGGCCGCGGCCTGGGGCGGCCGGCTGGAGACCGCCTTCTGGTTCGTCGCCGGGGCCATGCTGGCCTCCGGTGCGGTGCTGTTCCGCTGGGGCGAGGAGACGCACCCCAGGCTCAATCCCGCGACCTGACGGCTCCCGTCAACCCTCCACGCGCAGAACCAGCGCGGTCGTGGGTCAGGGCGGTGCCACCGGCGGGCACCGCGCCGGATCGGCCCGCCGCCACACCTGCGTCCGGCAGACGAACAGCACGCAGCCGCTGACGACGAGGGTCGAGTCCGAGCGCAGTTGCAGCGATCCGCTGTAGTCGCGGCCGTCCTCCGGGTTGTAGAGCCTGCCGCCGGTCCACTGGCCGGCTTCGGCCGGCTTCATGCGGTCGATGACCCGCTTGCCGACCAGCGGCGACTTGTCGGCGATGCCCTGGGGCTGCTCGTCCCAGAGCCAGACGATCCGGCCGCACACGGCGTCGTTGTCGCAGGCTTCGATGCGCACGCGGGCGTTGAAGCCGGGCGTCCACCACTCGCCCTGCGCGTCGCGCCCCGCCGGGGCGGCGCCGGCCACGCCGGTGACGAGGGCCAGCACCCACGGGGCCGCCCTCATGCGGCGGCCTCCCGGCACGCGGCGGCGCCGAAGCGTCGGTCGCCATGGCGCAGGTATTCCGGGTCCTCGGTGCCGCACAGCCGGTCCCACCAGGTGAAGTACAGGCCATAGTTGCCGCGGTTGCGCGCGTGGTGGAAGTGGTGGTGGCTCACCGGCGTGATCCAGCCCAACCATCCGCGGGGCGTCCAGCGCCAGGGGAACAGCTCGTGCGCGCAATGGCCGATGGCGTTGCGCAGGATCATGTGCAGCAGGAAGATGCCCAGCACGGCGTCGTGCACCGGAACGGCCAGCAGGAACAGCGGCAGGAAGATCGCCTGCACCAGTGCCTCGACCGGATGGAAGGCGTACGCCGCCCAGGGCGTCGGATGCAGCGACGCGTGGTGCCGGCCATGGACGGCGCGGAACCAGCGCCGGTGGTGCAAGGCGCGGTGGGTCCAGTAGAACCAGGCGTCGTGGGCGACGATGATCAGCACCAGGCTCGCCCACCACCAGGCCCGGCCGCGGCGCTCCACGTCCGGATAGACCTCGACCGTGCCGTTGGCGATCAGCAGCCACAGCAGCAGGCCGTTGGCGGCGAAGACGGCGACAGTGGACATCGAATAGGCGATCTCCCTGCGCACCTGCCCCGGTGCGGGCGCGGCCTCCAGGATGCGCCGACCGGCCAGGCGCCGGCGCAGCAGCACGGTGACGGTCAGCCAGACCGCGCCGGCGGCCAGCGCGTAGCGCAGGAAGTCGGCGATCAGCACGGTCAAAGCCATCTGCGGCAGCGAGGGGTCTTGCATGGAGCCTCCGGTCGGATCGGGGGCTCCATGCTCCGGCCGCCGTGCGCTCGCGGTCTCGCCGATTCGTCGCGATGTCTGGCCGATTCCTCGCCGGACATCGCCGAAAGGCGTGCGCCGCTTCAGCCGGCGGTCTGATGGCGCTTCAGGCGCGCCCCGGCGCGGTACTCGGTCGGGGTCATGCCGAAGCGCTGGCGGAACGCGCGGTTGAACGGGCCGATGGACCCGTAGCCGCACGCCAGCGCGATGCTCAGGATCGGCAGGTCCTCGGTCGCCAGCCGCTCGGCGGCCTCCTGCAGCCGGTGGTGGTGCAGGAAGTCGTTGAAGTTGCGGTAGCCCAGCTGCTGGTTGATCAGCGAACGCAGCGCGGCCTCGCCCATGCCGAGCTGGGCCGCCAGCGACGCCACGCTCAGGCCCTCGCGCCGGTAGGCGTGTTCCTCGGTCATGGCCTGCTGCAGCCGCTGCAGGGCGGGGGATGCCCGAGGAGGGATAGAGCCGGGCACGGATGGCGGCTGCGGCGGCGCGGGCGAAGCGGGCGCGCCCGCCGTCGGCTCGGCTGCCGCCGGCACCGGTTGCCCGAGAACGGCGGCGAGCGACCGCCGGGCGACCAGCAGGGCCAGGGCCAGCGCCACGACGCCGATGCCGGCCACGTGCAACGCCGGCAGCAGCAGGCCGACCGGCCGATCGCGCACGGCCAGCTCGACCGCCAGGGCGATCGCGGCATACACGCCGATGCCCAGCGCGACCCAGCGCCGCGCCACGCGACGCGGCTCGACCAGGTCGTCGCGCCAGCCGCGCAGCACCTCCCACACCGCCGCGGCGGTGAAGCCCACCATCGCCGCGGCATGCAGCAGCGTCAGCGGCCCGGGGCCGGGGTCGGCGCGCCCCGACAGCATGGCCTCGAGGCGCGGTGCGTTCGACGCCAGGCCGAGCGCGACCATCCCGCCTGCCGCGGCCATCAGCGGCCAGTCCCAGCGGAAACGGTCGTCGAACAGGGCGCGGGCCGCCAGCCAGAGCCAGGCGGTCGCGCTGGTGCACAGCGCGAGCACGCCCCAGACGAGCGGCCGCGGAAACTGGACCAACAGCCCCACCCGCTGGCAGCCCAGGTAGGCCAGCAGCGACAGCGTGAACAGCCCCAGCGCGGCGCGGGCCGCCGGGCGCGGACCCCGCCCCAGCAGGTTGGCCGCGTGAAACAGCAGGACCCCACCGACCGCACCGCGCAGCAGCAGGTCCCAGGTCGGGCCATCAACCATGAACGCGCCTGGCCGGCTGCGGCGAGCGGCCCACCCCCCTGCGCCCGGGTTCGGCGATGCGCGCCGCCGTCCGGCAGGGACGGCTGCATGCGCCACGGGGCCTGTCCATGATGCGACTGTATCGGGCCGGTCGACCGGCGAGCGCGGCGGCGACCGGGCAGCGCGCTCAGGGCCGGTGGGCTCGGGGCCGGTGGTCGCGACCCGCACCGGCCGGATAGCATCGGCGCCCCGCGTCGCGAACCCGCTGCCATGAACCCAACCCGGGCCTTCCGCCTGCCCCGCCTGTGCCTGCCGCGCCCCGGCCTCGACCTGCGCAAGTGGGCGGTGATCGCCTGCGACCAGTACACCGCCGAGCCCGACTACTGGCAGCGGGTGGCGGCCGAAGTCGGCGACGCGCCGTCGACGCTGCACCTGGTCTACCCGGAGGCCTACCTCGGCGAGGCCGACGGCGCGGCGCGCATCGCCCGCATCCAGGCCGCGATGCGCGACTACCTCGCCCGCGGGCTGCTGGTCGACCATGCCGGCGCGGTCTACGTCGAGCGCCGGCTCGGAGCCCGCGTGCGGCGCGGGCTGATGCTCGAGATCGACCTCGCGCACTACGACTACCGGCCGGGCTCGGCCAGTCTGGTGCGGCCGACCGAGCAGACCATCGTCTCGCGTCTGGCACCGCGGATCGAGGTGCGGCGCGGCGCGGCGCTGGAGCTGCCGCACATCCTGATGCTGATCGACGACCCGCTGGACACGGTGATCGGGCCGCTCGCCGCGCAGCGCGTGGCGCTGCCGGTGCTGTACGACACCGAGCTGATGCAGGGCGGCGGCCAGGTCGCCGGCTACGCGGTCGGCGCGGCCGCGGCCGATGC
>JAFLEA010000101.1 GCA_017302035.1 Lysobacterales bacterium | reverse complement strand
GTGGCCCTGGGTGCGGCGGTTCCGGCGCTGGCCGCGGTCCTGCAGCTGCTGGTCGCGCTGGCGGGGCCGCTGCTGTTCGCCGGCCTGGTGTGGGCGGTGCGCGAAGTCGACCAGGGCCGCGCGC
Source organism: Lysobacterales bacterium (assembly GCA_017302035.1). GTDB lineage: Bacteria > Pseudomonadota > Gammaproteobacteria > Xanthomonadales > Xanthomonadaceae > Pseudoxanthomonas. Next base: position 6,133 of record JAFLEA010000101.1, on the reverse strand, counting down.
CGCAGCCGGCGCACATGCTGGCCGGGGTGCGCGAGCAGCGCGTGCCGCAGTTGCTGGCGACCCTGTTGCCGCAACTGGCCGCCGGCCTGCTGCTGGGCCTGCTGCTGCTGGTGCTGGTCGGCTCGCAGCAGCTGCAGCACCTGGCCCAGGTCAGCGAACAGTTCAACGCCATGGCTCAGGCCGGACAGCAACCCGCCCCCGAGCAGGTCCGGGAACTGGTGGCCGGGCTGCCCTCCGGGCGGATCCTGCTGTGGCTGCTGCTGGTCGTGGTCGCGGCGGTGGCGGTGGCGATGACCGTGTTCGTGTCGGTGCCGCGGATCCTGTTCGACCGCCGCGACGGCATCCCGGCGATGGGCGACAGCCTGCGTGCCTGCCTGCACAACCTGCCTGCGGTGGTGCTGTTCTTCTTCATGACCCTGGTGGCGCTGTTCGCCACCTACTTCATCGTGTTCATCATCGCCGCGTTGGTGCAGATACTGCTCGGCGTGGCGGTGGCGATGCTGGTCGGCCAGCTGCTGATGATGGCGGTGATGATGCCGATGCTGGCCGGCGCCGCCTACACCGCGTGGCAGCGACTGTTCGGCACGGCCGGCGAGGCCGGGGCCGCGGCGGCAGCGGCGGGGCGCCTGGAGGCCTGAGCGACGCGCAGCCGGTCAGGTGCCGGCCGATGCGTCCTTGTCGCGCGGGACCACCATGCGCGAGGCGGCGATCCCGGCCTCGTACAGCAGGCACATCGGAATCGCCAGCAACAGTTGCGAAATCACGTCCGGCGGAGTGATCAGCGCGGCCAGGATGAAGATGCCCACGACCGCATAGCCGCGCCCGGCGCGCAACTGCTCGGGCGTGACCCAGCCCAGCGAGACCAGGATCACCAGCGCCACCGGAAGCTGGAAACTGGCGCCGAAGGCCAGGAAGATCACCAGCACGAAGTCCAGGTAGGCGTTGATGTCGGTCATCATCGCCACGCCTTCGGGCTTGATCGCGGTGAGGAAGCCGAACACCGCCGGCAGCACCACGAAGTAGGCGAACGCGCAGCCGGCGTAGAACAGCGCCACCGCCGACACCAGCAGCGGCATGGCCAGGCGCTTCTCGCGCTGGTACAGGCCCGGGGCGACGAACGCCCAGGCCTGGTACAGCAGCCATGGCGCGGATACCAGCAGGGCGACGAAGAACGCCAGCTTGAGCGGGGTGAAGAACGGCGAAGCCACCTGCACCGCGATCAGCTGGCCGCCGGCCGGCAGTTTCTCCAGCAGCGGTGCGGCCAGCCAGGCGTAGAGCTTGTTGGCGAACGGCAGCAGCACCAACAGCACCAACGCCAGTCCGGCCAGCGCGCGCAGCAGTCGCGTGCGCAGCTCGAGCAGGTGCTCCACCAGGCTGCTTTCGGCGTCCGCTTCGGGAGGATGGTCAGGGCCGCGGTGATCCATCATTCCCTTCTTCCGCGGAGGGCGCAGGCGCATCGACATGCTCCGGCGGCAGGTCGGCAGCTTCGCGCCGGACCTCGTCCAGTTGCCTGGTGGCTGTCTCCGCCTCGTCGCGCAGCGCGTCCCGGGCCTGTCCGAAGTCGTCCCGCAGGCGCGCCTGTGCCTGTTCGAATGCGGTCCGCGTCTGGGCCATGCCGCGCTTGAGTTCCTCGGCCTCCAGCTCGCGTTCCAGTTCGGCCCGGACCGAATACCACTGCGCTCGTGCGCGCCGCACCCACAGCCCGGCGAAGCGTGCCGCCTTGGGCAGCCGCTCCGGGCCGAGTACCACGAGGGCGACCACTGCGATCAGCAGCAGCTCGCCGAAGCCGACATCGAACATTCGCGCGCGACCGACGCCGGGTCAGTGCTGGGCGCGATCGCGCTCGGCTTCGGCCTTGTCCTGGGGCTCGGCGCTGCGCTCGTCGGACAGCTGGCCGGCCGGCTTGTCCGGGTCGCGCATGCCTTCCTTGAAGCCCTTGACGGCTTCGCCCAGGTCCTTGCCGGCATTGCGCAGGCGCTTGGTGCCGAACACCAGCACCACCACCACCAGCACGATGATCCAATGCCAGATGCTCAGGCCGCCCATGGCACGCTCACATATTCAGGATTACGGACCGACAGGATAGCGCAGTGGTCAGGGCAGCGGCTCGGTCTTCGTGGCCGGCTCTTCCACCGGCTCGAAACCCCGGCCCGGCGCGGGGGCAGGCTGTGCGGGCGCGGCCTGCACCGTGCCTTGGGTCTGCGCCTGCGTCGTGGCGGGCTTCGGCGCCGGCGCATCGGAGCGCGCGGCGCGGGCGTTGTGGGTGGCTTCCTCCAGTTGGTCGCGGAAGGCGATCACCGCGGCCGACGCGGGGGTCTGGGTGCGGCCTTCGAGGACCATGCGCGGGGTAGTGGTCGGGCCATACACATTGGCCTGCGCGTTGCGGTCGACCTGCAGCGCCGCGCCGTCCAGGGAGACGCCGGCGAACAGGCCACGGGCGCGCGACCACGACCAGATCTCCGCCTTCAGCTGGCCGTCGGTGGCCGCCGCCGCGTTGCGCCCGACCGGACCTGCGGCCACCCCGGCATCGGCGCCGAGGGTGAACTTGCCGTTGACGATGTCGTCCAGGCTGCGGTCGTTGCGGAACACCAGGACCACGTCGGCCGACTGCACTCCGGCCTGGAAGCCGATGCTGCCGCCGGTCAGGGTCACGAACACCGGGTTGGACCAGGTGCCATCGGCGCCCTTCACCGACATCAGACCGTGGCCGCGGCGCCCGCCGAGGATCAGGCCGGCCTTGATCGTGTCGGGGACCACCACGATCGCGCGGGCCTCGTCCAGCAGCTTGTCCGGGATCGCCTGCTCGGGGATGTTCTGGATCTCCGCCAGCACCCGTACCGCATTGCGCGCGCGCTCGTCCTCGGAGGGCGCGGCGACGGCATGTCCGGCGACGGCGAACAGGACGGCCAGCGACAGCAGGAACTTCGGCAGGGGCGACATGGGGGGGCTCCAGGAAGGGTGGTGCGGTTGCGGGCCGCGATGGTCCGAAGCTAATGAAGCGGCAATGAATCGTGCATGACGCCTGCGGCACGTGCCAGCGCCCCCGGGTGCCGCGGGCGCGGGCCGGCGGCCGGCGGCTCTGTCAGAATGCGGGCATGGCTTCCGCTTCCGACACCGCGCTGATCGCGGTCAACCTGGGCACCCCCGACGCACCCACCGCGGCGGCCGTGCGCCGCTACCTCGGCGAATTCCTCGGCGACCCGCGGGTGGTGTCGATCCCGCCGCTACTGTGGAAACCGCTGCTGCACGGCCTGATCCTGCCGCTGCGAAGCCCGCGCTCGGCCGCCAACTACGCCAAGGTATGGATGGAGGAGGGCTCGCCGCTGCTGGTGCATACGCGGCGCCTGACCGAGCGGCTGCAGGAACGCCTGCCGCAATGGCGAGTGCTGCCGGCGATGCGCTACGGCGCTCCCGCCCTGCGCACGGCCCTGCGCGAATTGCGCGCGGACGGGGTACGCCGGCTGGTGGTGCTGCCGCTGTATCCGCAGTACTCGACCACCACCACCGCTTCGGTCGCCGACCTGGTGGCCGAGGAAACCCAGGGCATGGACGTCACCCTGATCGAGGACTATTCCAGCGATGCGGGCTGGGTCGCCGCGGTGGCCGCCTCGATCGTCCGCTACCGCCACCAGCATGGCGGCGGCCGGCACCTGTTGTTCTCCTTCCACGGCCTGCCGCAGCGGATCGCCGACGCCGGCGACCCCTATCCGCAGCGCTGCGTGGACAGTGCCAACGCGGTGGCCGCCGCGCTGGGGCTGGAGCCTGCGCAATGGTCGCTGTCCTACCAGTCCCGTTTCGGCCGCGAACGCTGGCTGGAGCCATCCACCCTGTCCGAGCTGGACCGCCTGGCCGCGACCGGGGTGCGCGAAGTGGACGTGGTCTGCCCGGGCTTCGCGGTGGACTGCATCGAGACCCTGGAGGAAGTGGCGCTGGGCCTGGCCGAGCACTTCAAGGCCAAGGGCGGGCGCCTGGCCTACATCCCATGCCTGAACGACGCGCCGGCCCACGCCGACGCCCTGGCGCGGCTGGCCTGTCGCGCCGCCGGCTGCGAGGCATGACCGGGGTCGGCACGACCCCGCGCGAGATTCGTCTGCCGGTAGCCTGGGGCGAACTGGCCGGGCTGCGCCTGGAACGCCCCGGCCGGCCGCGGGTAGTGGCCCTGCACGGCTGGCTCGACAACGCCGCCAGCTTCCTGCCGCTGCTGCCATACCTGCCCGATCTGGACCTGCTGCTGCTCGACCTGCCCGGCCACGGCCACAGCACCCACCTGCCTCCGGGCGCCGAATACGACCAGGCCATTCACCTGCACGCGACCCTGGACGCGGTCGATGCACTGGGCTGGGAGCGTTTCGCCTTGCTCGGCCATTCCATGGGGGCGTCGATCGCCGCCCTGCTCGCGGTCGCGGCACCGCCGCGAGTGGAGCGGCTGGCCTTGATCGAAACCCTGGGACCGCTGGTGGAGGCGCCGGAGCAGACCGCCGTACGCCTGCGCCAGGCGGTGGCTGCCGCGCGCGCGCTGCCGGACAAGCCGCTGCGGGTGTTCCCCGACCTCGACCTGGCGGTGCGGGCGCGGATGCAGGCCAGCCGGCTGGACGAGATCCACGCGCGCCTGCTGGTCGAACGCGGTACCCGCGCTGTTCCTGGCGGCCACGTGTGGCGCAGCGACCAGCGGCTGACCCTGCCTTCGCCCACCCGCCTGACCGAAGCGCAGGTGCTCGACCTGCTCGCGGCGATCGCCTGTCCGTTGCGCCTGCTCTATGCCGATCCGGCACAACCGTATTTCACCGATCCGGTGCGCCGCGCGCGCCTGGCCGCGGTTCCGGGCGCCGAGCTGGCGGTGCTGTCGGGTGGCCACCACCTGCACATGGATCAGGCTGCGCGCGTGGGCGAATGGTTGGGCGGCTTCCTCGCCGCCTAGTTGTGTTGCGCGGTGCGAGTCGGGGCGGGAAGCCGCGGAACGTGTTGCTTTCGGCCCCGTGCGGCGACATCTCCGCGAGCTGCGGGACTCCCGCTTCTATGGGATGTGTTTCGGACTGTGGTTGTAGCGCCGACCGACAATCGGCTCAACAACGGCCAGGCACAGGCATGGCCGCTTTTGGTTGGAGGCCGCGGCCAAGCCTCCCAGGGAGAGGTCCAGCTTGGTTGGGCCTCGCGTGAGGCCGCCCCCTGCCGCCACATGCATGAAACCGCGGGAAATCGCGGGTTTTCCAGGCAATGACCCCGGTCCTCCGGGGCGGCCGGCACTGGGGCGAGCGACAGCCCTTGAGGAGAGGTATTGCAGTTCTCCAATGGCCCCCTATAATGGTCGGCCCACCACGGCGGATCCGGACCGACAAGGTCCAGCCCCGGGGCGGCGGAAACGGAAGCCCCTCTTCACGGGGTGTTGACGGATCCGAAACGAGCTGCCAGAATGTGCGGCTCACCTCGACCGAAGCGGTTCGCCGCCGAAGCTGAGGGGAAGATGAAAACCCCGTGACACGGTGTTGACACTTCCAAAACGAGCTGCCAGAATGTGCGGCTCACCTCGACGGAAACGTCGGGACACGGATGAAGGCGCTGAGGCCGATTCCGACGCTCTTTGAAAGTGTGCGCAGGTAACTTGTGCGGACGCCTGCAGGAAGGATGACTGTCCATCTTGCAGACGTTTGAAACAGCAACAAGTCAATTGCTTTAAGCAAGCGATTCGTAGCTGGGTAGAACTTCTGCATCTAAAAGCTTTATGCCTTCGGGCATTGCAGTTTTAAGTGAAGAGTTTGATCCTGGCTCAGAGTGAACGCTGGCGGTAGGCCTAACACATGCAAGTCGAACGGCAGCACAGGAGAGCTTGCTCTCTGGGTGGCGAGTGGCGGACGGGTGAGGAATACATCGGAATCTACTCTGTCGTGGGGGATAACGTAGGGAAACTTACGCTAATACCGCATACGACCTACGGGTGAAAGTGGGGGACCGCAAGGCCTCACGCGATTGAATGAGCCGATGTCGGATTAGCTAGTTGGCGGGGTAAAGGCCCACCAAGGCGACGATCCGTAGCTGGTCTGAGAGGATGATCAGCCACACTGGAACTGAGACACGGTCCAGACTCCTACGGGAGGCAGCAGTGGGGAATATTGGACAATGGGCGCAAGCCTGATCC
>JAFLEA010000100.1 GCA_017302035.1 Lysobacterales bacterium | reverse complement strand
GGCCGCCGGCTCCGCCTGCGCGGGCGCCTCGACCGGGGCTGCAGGCGCCGCCTGCTGGGCCAGGGCGGAGGCGGCCGGCAGCAAGGCCAGCAGCGCGGCCGACAGCAGGGACCACGAGGGGCGATGGCGCATGCAGTACTCCAGGGCGCACGAAGCGCAGATGCAATCGATTATGCGTCAAGGCCGGCCCAACGCCGCTTGAACCCGCCGCCGCACGGTGGCGCGCGCTTCAGCGGCGCTGCAGCCAGGTCGTCGGGTCCACCGGTTGGCCGTTGTGGCGCAGCTCGAAATACAGCGCCGGGCGGCCGTGGCCGCCGGAACTGCCGACCCTGGCCACCGGTTCGCCGCGGCGAACCCGGTCGCCGGCATCGCGCAGCAGGGCGTCGTTGTGCGCGTACAGGCTCATGTAGCCGTTGCCGTGGTCGACGATCAGGATCAGGCCGTAGCCGGTCATCCATTCGGAGAACACCACGGTGCCGTCGGCCACCGCGCTGACCGGGCTGCCGGCCGCCGCGCCGATCAGCACCCCGCTGCTGGTCCTGCCATCGGGCAGGCGGCCGCCGTAACGGGCCAGCAGGTCGCCGCTGGCCGGCCAGCCCAGGCCGCCGACCTTCGGCGGTGGGCTGACCGAGGCCACCTGCGGCGGCACCTTGCCCGGAGTGGCCGGGCCGCTGCCACCGGCGTCCTTCTTGCGCTGGGCCGCCGCTGCGGCGCGACGCTCGGCCTCGGCCCGGGCCGCGGCGGCGCGCAGGTTGGCCAGCAACCGCTCCAGCGACTTCACGTCCTGGCCCAGTGCCTTCTCGCGTGAATTGCGGTCCTTGAAACGCTCATCCAGCTCGGCCACCAGGCTCGCCCGGGTGCCGCGGTCGTGCTGGATCGCATTCAGCTCCGACTTCTGCCGCGCCTGCAGCTGCTCCAGCTCGTGCGTGGCCGCCTCGATCCCGGCCTGGTTGACCGCCAGCGCCTCCAGGGCGGCGGACAGCTCGCCGACCTGGCGCACCTGTTCGCGCTGGGCGTAGCGGTAGTAGGCCAGGGCACGCTGCGCGTCGGCGATGCGGTCCTGGGCCAGCAGCAGCTTCAGCGGCGCCTGCGCGCCGTTGGCGTACGCACTGCGCAGCAGCGTGGCCAGGCGCTCGCGGCGCTGGCCCAGGTCGCGCTGCATCCGCGTGCGGTCCCGTTCCAGTTCGTCCAGTTCGGCGCGCCGGGCCCGCAGTGCCGCTTCGGTCTCGGCCACGGCGCGAGTCGAGCGTCCGAGTCGCTCGTCGGCCTGGCGCAGACGCTTGGCCGCGTCCCCGCGTTCGCCTTCCAGCTTGCGCCGCTCGCGGGCGATCTGCTGCAGCTCGGCGCGGGCCTTGCGCAGCTGTTGTTCGGTGGTCTTCTGCGACTGCGCCGGTTGCGGCTGGGCGCGCGCCCCGCCCGGCACGGCCAACCCCAGCAGCAGCGCCAGGGCCAGTACCCTCCCGGCCGGCCGGAACGGCAAGCCCGGCCCGGGGGGCAGTGCGGACGGCAGTGGCTTGCGGCTTCGGCGCACGGCCGGTGGCCCCCAATGACTTCAGACAGTGGCGGATTGTAGCCAAGGGTGGTCCCATGCTGTTCCCGGTCCACAGGAACCCTCCATGACTCGCATCCTCACTCCCCTTGCCGTCGCGCTGGCCCTGGCCTGCGCCACCCCTGCACTCGCCGCCGAGGACATCAGCAAGGTCAACGGCAGCATCGAGACGTCCGCCGGCGGCAGCTACGGCGACCTGGAAACGGTCAACGGCGCGGTCCGCGTCGCCGAGCGGGCCCAGGCCGGCGACGCCAGCACCGTCAACGGCGGCATCACCGTCGGCGACGGCGCCCGCGTGGGCAGCGTGGAAACCGTCAATGGCTCGATCCGGCTGGGGCGCGACGTGCAGGTCGCCGGCGGCATCGAGACGGTCAACGGCAGCGTGTTCGTCGACCAGGGCAGCACCATCGGCAAGGACGTGGAAACCGTCAATGGCGCCATCGGCCTGGTCCGCACCCAGGTCGGCGGCGACATCGAGACGGTCAACGGCAACATCACCGTGGGCATCGGCTCGCACGTGCACGGCGGGATCACCGTCTCGCGCAGCCATGGCATTTTCGGCGGCAAGCCCAAGCGCAAGCCGCGGGTGGTGATCGGCCCGGACGCGGTCGTCGACGGTCCGCTGCTGTTCGAGCGCGAGGTCGACCTGTACCTGCACCGCAGCGCCCGCATCGGCCAGGTCACGGGCGCCGATCCGGTGATCTTCGACACCGATACCGCGCCGCAGGACTGAACCGGCCCGGCTTGGCTAGAATCGGGATTCCGCAGTCCCCGTACGGAGTCCCGATGTCCCGCATAGTCCTGATCGGCCTGGCCGCCGGCGCGCTCGCGCTGGCCGGCTGCAAGCCGGCCGAATCCCCCGCACCGGCCGCCGCGCCGGCGGCATCCGAAACTGCCGGCCTCCCGGCCAGCGACCATGCCTTCCAGCCCGCCATCGACGCGGACGACTTCGCCGAGCTGGTGAAGACCCTGGCTTCGGACGAGTTCGAGGGCCGCGGCCCCGGCTCGCTCGGCGAGGAGCGCACGGTCGAATACCTGCGCGCGCAGATGCAGCGCATCGGCCTGCAGCCCGGCAACGGCGACAGCTACTTCCAGGACGTGCCGATGGTGGAGACCACCGCCGACCCGTCCACCACCCTCAGCCTGACCATCGACGGCAAGCCGGTCGAGCTGGCCTTCGGCACCGACATGGTGGTCGGCACCCGCACCGGCCAGGCCCAGGTTTCGGTCAAGGACAGCCCGGTGGTGTTCGTCGGCTACGGCGTCGACGCGCCCGAGCGCGACTGGAACGACTACGGAGACGCCGACTGGACCGGGAAGACCGTGGTGATGTTCGTCAACGACCCGGGGTTCCACGCCGACGACGCCAAGCTGTTCGAAGGCAAGAAGATGACCTACTACGGGCGCTGGACCTACAAGTTCGAGGAAGCCGCCCGCCGCGGCGCCGCGGCCGCGCTGATCGTGCATGACGACGCCGGCGCAAGCTACGGCTGGGACGTGGTCAAGAACTCCTGGTCCGGTGCCCAGTACGACCTGCCGGCCAGCGACGACCCCGAGCCGCGCCTGCCGATCCAGGGCTGGTTGACCGCCGACGCGGCGCGCACGCTGTTCGCCGGCGCCGGCCTGGACCTGAAGGACGCCTACGCCAAGGCCGGCAAGCCCGGGTTCAAGCCGATCCCGCTCAACGCCACCCTCTCGGTGGACCTGGCCAGCACCACCGCCGCCAAGACCTCGCGCAACGTGATCGGCGTGTTGCCCGGCAGCAGCCGTGCCGACGAAGCGGTGCTGTACATGGCCCACTGGGACCACCTGGGCAAGCACGAAGGCGAAGCGGGCGAGGACACCATCTACAACGGCGCGGTGGACAATGCCACCGGCGTGGCCGGCATCCTCGAGATCGCCGAGGCCTTCGCCCATCAGGAGCAGAAGCCCGAGCGCTCGGTGGTGTTCGCCGCGGTGACCCTGGAGGAATCGGGCCTGCTGGGCTCGAAGTACTACGTCGCCCACCCGACCTTCCCGCTGGACAAGATCGCCGGCGTGGTCAACCTCGACGCAATGAGCGTCGGCGGCCGCTCGCGCGACCTGGTGGTCACCGGCCTGGGCAATTCGGAGCTGGAGGACATGCTCAAGGTCCACGCCGACCGCCAGGGGCGGACGCTGGCCGAGGAGGGCAACACGGCCGGCGGCTACTACTTCCGCAGCGACCACTTCAACTTCGCCAAGGCCGGGGTACCGGCGCTGTATGCCAAGGGCGGCAGCGACCTGCGGGAGGGCGGGACCGAAGCCGGCAAGGCCGCCAGTGCCGACTACGCCAAGCGTTACCACCAGCCCAGCGATGAGGTCCATGACGGCTGGCGCTATGACGGCGTCGTCGAGGATCTGGACGCGCTGTACGGCGTGGGCAAGGATCTGGCCGCCGGCGATCGCTGGCCGAACTGGTACCAGGGCAATGCATTCAAGGCCGCGCGCGACGCGATGATGGCCGCCAAGGCCGAGGCCGCTCCGGCGCATTGATGTCGCCTGGAGCCGGCGTGCAGAGCCGACTGACAGTCGGCTCTACACGGAGAGAAGCAACAGGGCCGACCATTCACATGGTCGGCCCTTTTCGTTTCAGGGGCCCGCCACCCGCTCGGCCGCGCGCATCACGCGCAGCACGTTGCCGCCCCAGATGCCGGCGATGTCCTGTTCGCCGTAGCCGGCATCGAGCAGGGCCTGGGTGATCTTCGGCAGATCCGATACGTCCTCCAGGCCGGCCACACCGCCGCCGCCGTCCCAGTCCGCGCCGATGCCCACGTGCTGCGGGCCCGCGACCTCGAGGATGTGCAGCAGGTGCTTGAGGTAGTCCTCGAAGGAGGCCCGCGCTACCGGGTACTTCGCATCGATTGCATCGCGCTCGCGCAGGAAAGCCTGCGCTTGCTCGCGGGTCATCGCACCTTCGCCGTAGCGCTCCTCCAGCGCATCGATCTCCGCCTCGCGCTCCGGGTTCTTCTGCAGCGGGATCAGGTAGCCGCCGAAGGCGTTGACCTGGATCACCCCCCCCTTCTCCGCCAGGCGCCGGATGCGCGCGTCGTCGATGTTGCGCGGGTGCTCGTAGATCGCGTCGGCACCGCTGTGCGAGAGCACGATCGGCGCGCGCGACAACTCCAGCAACTGGTCGAACACCTGGTCGCTGGCATGCGAAGCGTCCAGCACCAGGCCCAGGCGGTTGGCCTCGGCCACCAGCGCCTTGCCGGCCGGGCTCAGGCCGTTCCACTCGGGCGGGGTATTGGACGAATCGCCGAAATCGTTGTTGCGCACGTGGGTGATGCCGAGCATGCGCAGGCCGAGCTTATGGTAGGCACTCAGCAGGCTGGGATCGCTGGCCAGCGGCGAGGCGTTCTCCATGCTGATGTAGACCACGCGTTTTCCGGTCCCGGCAATGCGCGCGGCATCGTCCGCGGTGAGCGCCAGTTCGAACTGGTCCGGATGGGCGGCGAGCATCTCGTGGATCTCGACCATCCGCACCAGTCCCTTGTCGCGGGCGAGCCGGTTGCCCTCGGGCGTGCGTTCGCCCTGACCGGTGTAGATCACCCAGAACCCCCCGTCCAGCCCGCCGCGCCGCATCCGCGGCAGGTCCACCTGGGACAGGTCGCGCTCGGCGCTATGGTCGTCGGCGATGTCCCAGCCGGGCCGCGAGAAGTTGGCCGGCGTGTCCAGGTGCGTATCCAGCACCAGGACCCGTTCATGCAGTGCCCGGGCCTGGGGACTGATTTCGGCCGCGGCCAGCGGCATTGCACAAGCCAGTCCCGCGCAGCAGGCCAGGATCCTCTTCACGGCATTCATCGCATCTCCCGGTGGCAGCCCGCGGTTGTCGGGTTCGATCCCGATTGTTGGGCATTCCGGCGCGATCCGGTAGTCCTGAAACGAAGAAACCCCCAGCCACGGGCTGGGGGTTCAACGAAGAAGTCCCTGGCCGCAGGGCCGGGTACCCGAATGGCGCCCCATCCACGCTGGTCGGGCGGGAGACAACAATGAAAGAACCCCCAGCCGCAAGGCTGGGGGTTCCGGGATAAAGACCCTGGCGATGACCTACTCTCGCATGGGAAACCCACACTACCATCGGCGCTGTTGCGTTTCACTTCCGAGTTCGGGATGGGATCGGGTGGTTCCACAACGCTAATTTCACCAGGGAGACGGTTGGAGCGTGCTGGTGAACATGGTTGTCCCCTGGGGACAGACCGTGCATACCGCACCGTCTCGCATAAGTACTTGTGATGTAGTGAGCGGCGGATGGCTATCGACGTCATCGTCGAGTCCAAGGCCACTTGAGGTTATATGGTCAAGCCACACGGATCATTAGTATCAGTTAGCTCAACGCATTGCTGCGCTTACACACCTGACCTATCAACCACCTAGTCTTGATGGTTCCTTTAGGGGGCTTGTGCCCCGGGAGATCTCATCTTGAGGCGCGCTTCCCGCTTAGATGCTTTCAGCGGTTATCGCTTCCGAACATAGCTACCCGGCAATGCCACTGGCGTGACAACCGGAACACCAGAGGTTCGTCCACTCCGGTCCTCTCGTACTAGGAGCAGCCCCTCTCAAATCTCCAACGCCCATGGCAGATAGGGACCGAACTGTCTCACGACGTTCTGAACCCAGCTCGCGTACCACTTTAAATGGCGAACAGCCATACCCTTGGGACCGACTACAGCCCCAGGATGTGATGAGCCGACATCGAGGTGCCAA
>JAFLEA010000010.1 GCA_017302035.1 Lysobacterales bacterium | reverse complement strand
CGCCACGGACGCGGGGACGGGCACGGGCGGCTGCGGCGCCGGCATCGGTGCGGATTCCGCTTCGGCATCGCCCGCGCCGGCCCGCCACACGACATGACCCAGCGCCTGCAGCCAGCGTCGCTGCTGCGGACTCCAGGGCGAGGGCGTGACGGGGCTCATGCCCGTGCCGATGGGCGCATCCGCTGCCACAGCTCCAGCGCCGGGCCGGACAGCGCGTAGACCACGCCCACCGCCAGCAACACCCGTGGCAGGTCGATCACCAGCACCGCGATGACCACCGGCAGCACCAGCAGCACCGCGAACGGCACCCGGTCGGCGCGCGCCCCGCCCTCGCCGCTGCCCTTGAAGCTCCAGTAGCGGATCCGGCTGACCATCAGCAGGCCAGCGGCCAGGGTCACCCCCAGGGCGACGTAGCGCAGCTCCTCGCCGCTCCAGCCCAACGCACCGTCGGCGAAGGCCCAGACGAAGGCCATCATCAACCCTGCCGCCGCCGGGCTGGCCAGGCCGACGAACCAGCGCTTGTCGACCGTCCCGACCTGGGTATTGAACCGGGCCAGGCGCAGCGCCGCGCAGGCGGCATAGATGAACGCGACTGCCCAGCCCACCCGGCCCATGGTGCTGCCGTCGAACTTCAGCGCCGACAGCGACCAGTGGTACATCACCAGCGCCGGCGCCAGGCCGAAGCTGACCAGGTCGGCCAGCGAGTCGTACTGCACGCCGAAGGCGCTGCTGGTGCCGGTCAGGCGCGCCACCCGGCCGTCGATGCCGTCGGCCAGCGCGGCCACGAACACGGCGATGGCGGCCGCGGTGAACTCGCTGTTGGCCGCGGCGATGATCGCGTAGAAGCCCGCGAACAACCCGCAGGTCGTGAACAGGTTGGGCAGCAGGTAGATCCCGCGCGAGCGCGGCGGCGGTCGGTCATGTTCCATCCCGCCAGTGTACGGGCCGCCCGCCCGCCTGCGAACCGCCCCGACTTGCCAGGCCGGCGGCCGGGTGCTGGAATCGCGGGATCGCCCCCGGAGACACGCCGATGCGCTTCCTGTCCCGCTCCTGCCTGCTGCTCCTGGCCGCCGGCCTGTGCGCCAGCGCCTCCGCCACCAATGTCTACCAGTGGCGGGATGCCAAGGGCGTGGTCCATTCGTCGGACAAGCCGCCGCCGGGGCAGAAGTACGAGACCCGGCGGATCGACAACCGCGGCCAGACCGTGGAGACGGCGCCGGCCGCCGCGGCCAAGCCCGACCCGCAGTGCGCCACCGCCCAGAAGAACCTGACCCTGCTCGCCGGGGCTGCCCCGGTGCGGCAGGACACCGATGGCGACGGCAAGGCCGACAAGACCCTGAGCCCGGAGGAGCGCGCTGCGCAGAAGGGCCTGGCCGAGGCCGCGGTCAAGGCCTACTGTCCCCCCGCCAACTGAGCCATGCGCGCCGCCTGGGCGATCCTGGCCGGGCTGGCCGCTGGCGCGGGCCTGGCCTGGGGGCTGGGCCGCGACCAGACTCCGCACCGTTCGCCCGACGCCCGCCTGCGCGCCGAACGGGCCGCCGCCGCGCAGGCCGAGGACACCCTGCGCCCGCTGTTCCGCTGGCGCGATGACGCCGGCGTCCTGCAGGTCACCGACCAGCCGCCCAAGGGCCGCCCCTACGAGCGCATCGCCCGCGAACCGGCGCCGGGGATCCGGGTCGAAAACGCCCCCTGAGCGCTCCGCTCCTGGCCGATCGCTGGCAAAATGCCGGGTTCCCGCCACGGAACTCCTGCCGCGATGCGCCTTTCCCGCTTCCACCTGCACACCACCAAGGAAACCCCGGCCGACGCCGAACTGGCCAGCCACCGGCTGATGCTGCGCGCCGGCATGATCCGCAAGCTCGCCGCCGGCCTCTACACCTGGTCGCCGCTGGGCCTGCGCGTGCTGCGCAAGGTCGAGAACGTGGTGCGCGAGGAAATGGACCGTGCCGGCGCCCTGGAGTTGCAGCTGCCGACCATCCAACCGCGGGAGCTGTGGGAGGAAACCGGGCGCTGGGAGAAGTTCGGCGGCCAGCTGCTGAAGATCCGCGACCGCAAGGAGCAGGAGTACTGCTACAGCCCCACCGCCGAGGAAGCGGTCACCGACTACGCGCGCCAGGAACTGAGCAGCTACAAGCAGCTGCCGGTGAACTTCTACCAGATCCAGAGCAAGTTCCGCGACGAGATCCGCCCGCGCTTCGGCCTGATGCGCGCGCGCGAGTTCCTGATGAAGGACGCCTACTCGTTCCATATCGATGACGCCGACCTGGCGCGCGAGTACGAGAACATGAAGGCCGCCTACACCCGCGTGTTCACCCGCCTGGGGCTGCGCTTCCGCGCGGTCCAGGCCGACTCCGGCGCGATCGGCGGCGACGCCTCGCAGGAATTCCACGTCCTGGCCGACTCGGGCGAGGATGCGCTGGCGTTCTCCAGCGGCTCGGACTATGCGGCGAACGTGGAGGCCGCGCAGGCCGCTGCGCCCGGCCCGCGTCCGGCCGCGGCCGAGACGCTGCGCAAGGTCGAAACCCCCGTGCAGAAGACCTGCGAGGACGTCGCCGCACTGCTGGGCGTCCCGCTGCAGCGCACGGTCAAGTCGGTGGCCGTGGCCGGACCGGACGGCTTCGTGCTGGCCCTGGTGCGCGGCGACCACATGGTCAACGAGATCAAGCTGGGCAAGGTCGCCGGCCTGGCCGGGTACCGCGCGGCCACCGAGGAGGAGATCGCCGAATACCTGGGCAGCGAGCCGGGTTTCCTCGGCCCGGTCGCTCCGGCCAAGGCCATTCGCGTGGTGGCCGACCGCGAGGTCGCGGCGATGGCCGATTTCGTGGTCGGCGCCAACCAGGCCGGCTTCCATCTCGCCGGCGTGAACTGGGACCGCGACCTGGCCGAGCCGGACGTGGTGGCCGATATCCGCAACGTGGTCGCAGGCGACCGTGCCGCCGACGGCGGCGAGATCCAGCTCGCGCGCGGCATCGAGGTCGGGCACGTGTTCCAGCTCGGCCGCACCTATTCGCAGGCGATGGGCTTCACCGTGCTCGACGAGAACGGCAAGGCCGTGGTGCCGGCGATGGGCTGCTACGGCATCGGCGTGTCGCGGATCGTGGCCGCCGCAATCGAGCAGAACCACGACGCGGCCGGCATCGCCTGGCCGGTGCCGATGGCGCCGTGGGCGGTGGCCATCTGCGTGATCAACCCGAAGCAGGACCCGGCGGTCGACGCCGCGGCCGAGGCGCTGCTGGCCGAACTGCAGGCCGCCGGCCTGGAGGCGGTGCTGGACGACCGCGGCCTGCGCCCGGGCGCGATGTTCGCCGACATCGAACTGATCGGCATCCCGCACCGGGTGGTGGTGTCCGAGCGCGGCCTGGCCGCCGGCACCTTCGAATACAAGGCGCGCAGCGGCGGCGAGGCCGAGGCGCTGGACCGGGCGCGGTTGCTGGAACGGTTGCGCGCGGCCTGATACCCGCAAAACCCGCGGATCCGGGCAGCACGATGCGATGCGATTATCCCGGGATAATCGCCGGATTTTGAATGGTTCGATTTGCCCGGATTATCCGCCTGCATTATCCTGCGCCCGAATGTCCATCGCTTGGGCATGCCTGTCCTGGAATCGGAGAACCTGATGTCGATCGACCTGAAGAAACTTTCCTCGAAGGAACTCGAGGCGCTGATCGCCACCGCGAAGAAGCGCCAGGCGCAGCTGAACAAGCGCGCACCGGTGGCGCAGGTGCGCAGCAAGCTGACCCGCCTGGCCAAGGCCGAGGGTTACACCATCGAGGAACTGTTCGGCGGGTCGGCTCCGGCGCGTACGGCGGGCAAGACGACCGGCACCCGCGGCAAGCGCAAGCTCGGCAAGGTCGCGCCGAAATACCGCAACCCGGAAAACCCGAAGGAAACCTGGACCGGCCGCGGCAAGCAGCCGCGCTGGCTGGCCGCCTATACGGCGAAGGGCCGCGATCTGGGCGAGTTCCTGATCCCGGGCACCGCGAAGCTGACCCCCAAGCCCAGGAGCAGCGGCAAGAAGCGGGTGGTCAAGCAGGCGAAGAAATAATCCGCCGAAGAAATAATCCGCGCCGGGATCCGGCACCGAACGCCGGCCCTGCGCCAGCCTTCCGCATCGCCGGTCACAGGTTCTTGCGCGCCGGCACCAGCAGATTGCCGAACAGCAGTCCGGCCACCAGCGCCAGCACGATGTTGGTCACCAGCAGCAATGCACTCTGGCCGGCGTCCACGTCCTGCTGCTGGACCAGGGTCAGCAGCCCGCGCAGGCTGGCGCTGCCGGGCACCAGCATGATGATGCCCGGCAGCCGCACCAGCGCCCCGGGCCGCTGCTTCCAGCGGCCGAAGGCGTTGCCCGCCGCGGTCAGGGCCAGCGCCGAGAGGAAGATTCCCGCCGGGCTGCCCCACGCCAGCCCGCCGTAGCGCGCGATCATGTAGCTGGCGACCGCCGCGCCCATCACCCACGGGTAATCGCGCAGGGGCGCCTTGAACAGCAGCGCGAAGGAGAACGCGGCCGCCACCAGCGCCGACCACTCCACCCAGTCCGGCTGCGGCCGCCAGGCGCGCACCTGCGGATGCATGCCCAGCTTGTCCAGGATCTGGATCGCGATGATCGCCCCGACCGTGAGCTTCATCACCGTCATCAGCGCCCCGGCGAAGCGCACCGTGCCCGAGACCCAGTGCTGGCTGCTGAGTTCGTTCATCGCATTGGTGATCGACATGCCGGGCAGCAGCACCACCAGCGAGGCGATCACCACCGTGTTGAGGTTGAGCGGAGCGACCAGCACCGCGACCAGGGTGGCCAGGACACCGGCAAGCAGGCCGGCCAGGGCTTCGGACGCTTCCTTCCAGGCCGGACGCGGACTGGCATACAGGTCGAGCAGGCCGATCGCCAGGCCGGCGACGCCTGCCGTGGCGATGTCCAGCCACGGCAACCGCCACAGCCCGGCCACCCCCGCCGCGGCCAGGCCGAACGCCAGCACCTGCATCACCCGCGCACGCCGCCGCGGCGCGCGATCGAGCGTGCGCAGCGCGGTGTGGCCCTGGGCCACGCTCATGTGGCCGTTGGCCACCGCCTCGGCGATGCGGTCGGCCTCGCACAGCTTGTGCAGGTCGTTCTCGCCGGGGGACAGGCGGATCACCCGGGTGATGTCGGTGCTGCCGGGCGGCTTGGACGGATCGCTGAAGCTGAGGATCAGGCCGGTCGGGTTGGACCAGGGCTCGCACTCCAGGTCCAGGCGCTGGGCCAGGGCGACGATCGCCGCCTCCAGCCGCTGCGCGGTGGTCCCGTAGCGGTGCAGGCGCGCCGCCATCTCCGCGACGAAGGCCATGCGCTGCGCGTAGCTGGCGGCGGGTCGGGGAGCGGGATCCATCGCCCATTATCGCCGGGATCGCCGGCCCGGGGCCGCCCCGGCTTCCGGAACCCGCTTCCGGGTATGCTCGCGCTGCGGAAACGTCCCCGATGATCCACGAACCCCGAACCCTGCCGAGCTGGAACCACGACCCCGGCGATCCGGATCGCATCATCCTGTCCGGGGAATGGACCCTGGACCACGCCAAGGCGGTGGTCGAGGGCCTGCGCGCGATTCCCGAGTCGGCCCTGCTGCTCGATGCCACCGGGATCACGCGGGTGGATTCGGCCGGCGTGGCCCAGCTGATCCGCTTCGCCCACCGACACGGCATCGACGACGACCACCTGCTGTTCCGCGAGGAGCACCAGCCCCTGGCCCAACTGATCGGCGACGTGCCCGACGATCGCCCCGCGCACCGTCGCGACTACGGTTTCGTCGCCGCGCTGGAGCGCATGGGCCGGGTCACCACCTCGGCCGCGCGCGACATCGTCCAGCTGGTCGGCTTCACCGGCGAGAACCTGTCCAAGCTGGCGCGCATGGTCCGCGAGCCGCGCCGCTTCCGCCTCACCGCCACGGTCGCGCACATGGAGTCGGTCGGCCTGGACGCGGTGCCGCTGGTGGCGCTGCTGTCCTACCTGATCGGCGCGGTGATCGCCTTCCTCGGCGCGACCATCCTGCGCGACTTCGGCGCCGAGATCTTCGTGGTCGAACTGGTCGCCATCGCCACCTTGCGCGAACTGGCGGTGCTGATGACCGCGATCGTGGTTGCCGGCCGTACCGCCTCGGCCTTCACCGCGCAGATCGGCACGATGAAGGCGCGCGAGGAGATCGACGCGATCCGGACCCTGGGCCTGGACCCGATCGACCTGCTGGTGATCCCGCGGGTGCTGGCGCTGCTGGTGATGCTGCCGCTGCTGACCTTCATCGCCATGCTCGCCGGCCTGGCCGGGGGCGTGACCGTGGGCGCGTTCGACCTCGACATTCCGCCGCAGATGTACATCGCGCGGATGAACGAGACCGTGCGCGTGCAGCACTTCCTGGTCGGCATGTCCAAGGCGCCGGTGTTCGCCATGGTGATCGCCCTGATCGGCTGCCTGGAGGGACTGAAGGTCACCGGCACCGCGCAGTCGGTCGGCGAGCGCACCACCTCGGCGGTGGTGCAGACGATCTCGCTGGTCATCGTCCTCGACGCGTTCTTCGCGTTGTGGTTCATGCACATGGACTGGTAGGCGGCGCATGGCGAACGGCGATCCGCACATCCCTGCAGCCCCCGACCCGACCGCGGCGATCTCGGTGCGCGGCCTGGTCAACCGCTTCGGCACCCAGACCGTTCACGACGGCCTGGACCTGGACGTGCGCCGCGGCGAGATCCTCGGCGTGGTCGGCGGCTCGGGCACCGGCAAGTCGGTGCTGATGCGCGCCATCCTCGGCCTGCGCCGGCCCGAAGGCGGCCGGATCGAGGTGCTGGGCGTGGACGCGCTGGCCGACGACCCGGCCGCGCGCCTGCACGTGGAGCGCAACAGCGGCGTGCTGTTCCAGGACGGCGCCCTGTTCTCCTCGCTGAGCGTCGGCGAGAACGTGCAGGTACCGCTCAAGGAGCACCACCCGGAACTGCCCGAGTCCTGGCGCTACGAACTGGCCCTGCTCAAGGTCAAGCTGGCCGGCCTGCCGGCCGACGCCACCGACAAGCTGCCCTCGCAACTGTCCGGCGGCATGCGCAAGCGCGCCGGCCTGGCCCGGGCGCTGGCGCTGGACCCGCCGCTGCTGTTCCTGGACGAGCCCACCGCCGGCCTGGACCCGATCGGCGCGGCCGCCTTCGACCGGCTGCTGCGCACCCTGCGCGACGCCCTGGGCCTGACCGTGTTCCTCATCACCCACGACCTGGACACCCTGTACGCTATCTGCGACCGGGTGGCGGTGCTGGCCGAGCGCAAGGTCGTCGTCGTCGCTCCCCTGGACGAAGTCGAGCAGTTCGACCACCCCTGGGTACAGGAGTATTTCCACGGCCCGCGCGCCCGCGCCGCGCGTCGGGCGCGCCCGGGCCACGAAGGCGGCATCGCGATGGAGGCTGGCTGAACCATGGAAACCCGTGCCAACTATGTGCTGATCGGCGCCTTCACCCTGCTCACCGCGATCGGCCTGCTGCTGTTCGGGCTGTGGGCGGCGAAATTCTCGTCCGAGCGCAGCTGGCAGCAATACAAGATCGTGTTCGACGAATCGGTCTCGGGCCTGTCGGTGGGCAGCCCGGTGCAGTTCAACGGCATCCTGGTCGGCTCGATCCAGCAGTTGTCGCTGGACCCGAACGACCCACGGCGGGTGGTCGCGATCATTCGCGCCGACGCCGGTGCCCCGGTCAAGACCGACACCCGCGCGCGCATGGCCATCACCAGCGTCACCGGTCCGACGATCATCCAGCTCACCGGCGGCACCCCCGGCGCACCGCGGCTGGTGGACGTGGACAAGCGCGATCCACCGGTGATCCTGACCTCGCCCTCGGCCCTGCAGAACATCGCCGACACCGCCAACCGCCTGGTCGAACGGCTCGACGTGGTGCTCAGCGAGGCCAACGTCGACCACATCTCCGCCACCCTGGAGAACCTGGAACGGATCAGCGGCGCGCTGGCGCAGCAGGACAAGGGCGTGGAGGCGCTGCTGGTCAGCGCGCGCGATGCCGCGCGCAGCCTCGATACCACCTTGCAGACCACCAACGGCACCATGCAGCGGCTGGACCAGAACCTGGTGCAGCAACTGCCCGAGGTGATCTCCAAGCTCGAATCGACCCTGGCGCGGCTGGACTCGGCCGCCGGGAATGCCGACGCGATCCTCGGCGAGAACCGCGCCGCCATCCACAGCTTCGCCAACGACGGCCTGGGCCAGCTCGGCCCGACCCTGGTCGAACTGCGCGGTCTGATCGGCGACCTGCGCCAGATCAGCGACCGGATCTCCGGCAGCCCGCCGCGCTTCCTGCTCGGCCGCGACGCACCGAAGGAGTACGAACCCGAATGAACCGCCCCTCCTTCACGACCGTGGCCCACCCGGCACCGACCCGGCAGGCACTACGGGCCGCGTCCGCGTCGCGCACCTTCGCCCGCGCCGCGTTGCTGCCGACGCTGGCCCTCGCCCTGGCCGGCTGCTCGGTCCTGTCCGGCCCGCAGCGCGACCCGGTGACCCTCTATGCCCCGCAACTGGTCGCCCAGCCCGATCCGTCCTGGCCGCAGGCGGACTGGCAACTGGCCATCGCACCGGCCTCCGGCGCACGCCTGGTCGACAGCGCGCGCATCGGTGTCCGGCCGGTGCCGGGCGAACTGCAGGTCTACCGCGGCGCGGCCTGGGCGCAGCCGGCCACCGACATGGTCGAAACCAGCGTGCTGCGGGTGCTGGAGGAATCCGGCAAGCTCGCCGGCGTCGGCCGCCTGGCCACCGGCCTGCGCGCCGATTACCGGTTGCTGCTGGACGTGCGCCGCTTCGAGTCCGACTACCGCGGCGGCGGCGTACCGGCGGCGACCATCGAGATCAGCGCCACCCTGTTGAGCAACAACGACCAGCGCAGCGTCGCCCGGCATACCTTCACCCAGTTGCAACCGGCCACCGCCACCGATGTGGCCAGCGTCGCCCATGCCTTCGACCAGGCCCTGGCCGCGGTCTCGGCTGACATCGCAGGGTGGACCCTGGCCCGGGGACAGGCGGACCGGAAGGCAAGAGCGGCCGACTGAGAGTCGGCTCCACAACCTGGCGCCGGGCTCCCTCGATACAGAACCGGCTGTCGGTCGACTCCACGCTTGGCCATCCCCGCGTCCGCCCCGATTTGCCCCAACCGCCCCCACCCACGAAAATGTCCAGCCAGCCATCCAGCCAGCCGGAGCCGGGAATGACGCAACATGCAACCAGCGCGATCGCCGCCGACGCCGTCGAGCGCGACGTGATGGAGTACGACGTGGTCGTCGTCGGCGCCGGCCCGGCCGGCCTGGCCCTCGCCATCCGCCTCAAGCAACTCGACCCGGGCGTTTCGGTCTGCGTGATCGAGAAGGCCAGCACCGTCGGCGCGCACATCCTCTCCGGCGCGGTGATCGAGCCCGGCCCGCTGGATGCGCTGTTGCCAGGCTGGCGCGACAACCCGCCGCCGGTGTGCGTGCCGGCCGGCGAGGACGAGCTCTGGATGCTGTCGAAGGACGGCGGCTGGAAGTTCCCGGTCGTGCCGCCGGGCATGCGCAACCATGGCAACTTCATCGTGTCGCTGGGCGCGATGTGCGCCTGGATGGCGCCGCAGGCCGAGGCGCTGGGCGTGGAGATCTACGCCGGCTTCGCCGCCGCCGAGACCCTGCATGCCGAGGATGGCACCGTGCTGGGCGTGCGCATCGGCGACATGGGCGTGGCCCGCGACGGCACGCACAAGCCCGGCTACACCGCCGGCATCGACATCAAGGCCAAAGTCACCGTGCTGGCCGAAGGCGCGCGCGGCCACCTGACCAAGCGCCTGGTCAAGCGCTTCGCCCTGGACGCCGGCAGCGACCCGCAGGCCTACTCGATCGGGATCAAGGAGCTGTGGCAACTGCCGCCCGGGCGGACCACGCCCGGCAGGATCGTGCACAGTCTGGGCTGGCCGGCCGACAGCCATACCTACGGCGGCAGCTTCCTCTACCACCTGGACAACGACCAGGTCGCGCTGGGCTACGTCAGCGGCCTCGACTACCGCGATCCGGAATACAAGCCGTGGGAAGCGTTCCAGCAATGGAAGAACCATCCCACGCTGAAGCCGCTGCTCGATGGCGGCAGCATCCTCTCGGCCGGCGCGCGCGCCATCGTCACCGGCGGCTTCCAGTCGCTGCCGAAGGTGGAGATGCCCGGCGCGCTGCTGATCGGCGACACCGCCGGCCTGCTCAACGTGCCCAAGGTCAAGGGCACCCACCAGGCGATCCGCAGCGGCATGCTCGCCGCCGAGCACCTGGCCGGCAACGCGCTGGATCCGGCCGGCTTCGACGCCAAGCTGCGCGCCTCCGCGGCGGTGGCCGAGCTGAAGCAGGTGCGCAACATCAAGCCCGGGTTCAAGAAGGGCCTGTGGTTCGGCCTGGCCAATGCCGCCTGGGAAACCTTGCTGAAGGGCGCCTCGCCGTGGACGCTGAAGATGCATGCGGACTGGTCCTCGCTGGACAAGGTCGGTGCGCACGAACAGCCCAGGCGCGACTACGTCGAGCGCTCGCTGATACCGCGCGATCGCCTGCAGGCCGTGTACTTCGCCGCCACCGAGCACGACGAGGACCAACCGGTGCACCTGAAGGTGGCCGACACCTCGATCTGCGTGGACCGCTGCACCGCCGAGTACGCCAACCCCTGCACCCGGTTCTGCCCGGCCGGCGTGTACGAGATGGTCGAGGACACCGGGCCCGACGGGAGCCGCAGCCGCCGCCTGCAGATCAACGCCGCCAACTGCGTGCACTGCAAGACCTGCGACATCAAGGATCCCTACGAGATCATCACCTGGGTGACCCCGGAGGGTGGCTCGGGGCCGAATTACCAGAACCTGTGAGGGCCTGGAACGACGAAGGCCGGCGAATCTGCCGCCGGCCCCGTCGTCGTCCTTCCGGATGCCCGACCCGTGCAGCGGCTCAGGCCGCGAACGGCACTCCGGTCTTTTCCTTCAGCTCGTCGATGCCCACGCCCGGCGCGGCTTCCACCAGCTTCAATCCGCTTTCGGTCACGTCGAACACCGCCAGCTCGGTGATGATCCGGTCGACCACGCCCACGCCGGTCAGCGGCAGGGTGCATTCGGCCAGGATCTTGTGCTCGCCACTCTTGGCGGTGTGCTCCATCAGCACGACGACGCGCTTGACCCCGGCCACCAGGTCCATCGCCCCGCCCATGCCCTTGACCATCTTGCCCGGCACCATCCAGTTGGCCAGGTCGCCCGTGTCGGTGACCTGCATCGCGCCCAGGATCGCCAGGTCGATGTGGCCGCCGCGGATCATTGCGAACGAATCGTGGCTGCCGAAATAACTGGCGCCGGCGCGCGCGGTCACGGTCTGCTTGCCGGCGTTGATCAGGTCGGCGTCGACTTCGTCCTCGGTCGGGAACGGGCCGATGCCGAGCAGGCCGTTCTCCGACTGCAGCCACACGTCCATCCCCTCGGGAATGTGGTTGGCGACCAGGGTCGGCAGGCCGATGCCCAGGTTCACGTAGGCGCCGTCGGTCAATTCGCGGGCGGCGCGCTGCGCCATCTCGTCGCGGGTCCAGGCCATCACTTGTTCTCCTGACGGACGGTGCGCTGCTCGATGCGCTTCTCGGGGGCGGCATTGAGAACGATCCGGTCGACGTAGATGCCCGGCAGGTGCACCTGGTCCGGGTCGATCGCACCGATCTCCACCACCTCTTCCACCTCGGCCACGCACACCTTGCCGGCCATCGCGCAGGCTGGGTTGAAGTTGCGCGCGGTCTTGCGGAACACCAGGTTGCCGGCCTTGTCGGCCTTCCACGCCTTGACCAGCGACAGGTCGGCCACCAACGCGGTCTCCAGCACGTAGTGCTTGCCGTTGAACTCGCGGGTCTCCTTGCCCTCGGCCACCACCGTGCCGTAGCCGGTGGCGGTGAAGAAGGCCGGGATGCCCGCGCCGCCGGCGCGCAGGCGCTCGGCCAGCGTTCCCTGCGGGTTGAACTCCAGTTCCAGTTCGCCGCCCAGGTACTGGCGCTCGAACTCCTTGTTCTCGCCGACGTAGGACGAAACCATCTTCCTGATCTGGCGCGTGCTCAGCAGCTGGCCCAGGCCGAAGCCGTCCACGCCGGCGTTGTTGGAGATCGCGGTCAGGTCCTTGACGCCGGAGTCGCGCAGCGCCGCGATCAGCGCCTCGGGGATGCCGCACAGGCCGAAGCCGCCCACCGCCAGGGTCTGGCCGTCGGCGACCAGGTCGGCCAGCGCGGACTTCGCGTCCGGATACAGTTTGGAAGCAGCCATGCCCGCCCTCGTCAGATAGCCCAGGCCCGCGATTTTAGCGGCATGGACCGCAGGTGGACACGTACCTTTGGGCAATGGGCCCGGCGCGGCTCAATCCAGGCCACGGATCCAGCGGTACAGGGGCGCCAGGCCGGGCACGCGCCGCAGCGCGTCCTTCAGCCCTCGAGGCAACGGCAGCGGTCGCGGCATGGGCGCTTGCTGCGGTTCCGGCTCCACCTTCCGCACTGCCTCCCGCGGCGTCATTCCCGGCGCGCAGGCGCACTCACCCGGCTCGTTCTGGAACCTGGCCAGCAGGTGGGTCGGCTTGAGCGTGCCCGCGGCGATCGCGGCGCTGTCGATGGCGTGGATGCGATCGATGAAGCGCAGATCCCACTCGCCCAGGGCACGGAAATTGTGGCCGAACCCGCGGTCGATGAACACGTCGATGATGTTGCCCCAGGCCAGGAACACACGCGGCGAGAAATGCTCCAGCAGCAGCGGTAGCACTTCCTGGGCGCGTATCCCCTCGAATCCCTCCTGCGAGCAGTCCCAGTCCATGAACTGCTGTTCCTGGCGTTGCAACTGCCAGTTGAAGCGGTAGCGGTCCGGTAGCCACTCCCAGGCGGCGTCGACCAGGCGTCGCGCTTCGGGCCAGCGCATGTGCCCGTTGCGCCCGATCATGTCCGAGACCAGGAAGCGGCCGCCGGGCGCGAGCTGCGAGCGGATTGCCGCATACAGCCGCTCCAGCGCCACTACGTGATGCAGGGACTGGTTGGCCATCACCAGGTCGAAAACGCCGGCAGGCAGGCCCTGGTTGAAGTCGTGGGCAACCATCTCGAAGCGTTCCGACAGCCCCGCATCGCGCGCATGGTCACGACCCCGCTCCAGCGCGCCATCGCTGATGTCCAGGCACAGGACGCTGAAGTCGGACACGCCCATTGCCACCAGGGCCCCGGCTATGCGGACTTCGGTGGCGCAGTCGCCGCAACCCACGCTGGCGATGCGCAATGGCTTTCCGGCGCGGCGCGGCGCGGACGCGATCTCCTGCACGAAGAAGTCGTCGATGCCGTCATAGCCCAGGCCGTTGATGAACGGGCGCAGATAGGTGTTCGACCAGTAGTGGAAGATCTCGGGCAGGTCATGGACGCAGATCTCGGCGTCGAACCGCTGCTTCTCCTGCGCCAGACGGTCGTCGTACTGGAACATATCGGCTCTTATGCGATCCGCTTCCGGGTGTGGAACGTCATGCATCGGCATCGACAACGGTGATGCTAGCAGATGGATTCCGGCACCCGGGCACGACTAGGCCAGTCGCCGTTGGATCAATTCGTCGACGACGCCGCCGAGGCCCCGTTCCCATGCCGGAAGGACGACCCCGAAATCGTGGCGCAGGCGCGAGGTGTCCAGGCACGAGTAGGCCGGCCGCCTTGCCGGCGTGGGGTAATCGGCAGTACCGATCGGCAGCACCCGCGGGGCACGCGACAGCAGGCCGGCGGCGGTCGCCTCGGCGAAGATCGCCTCGGCGAAACCATGCCAGGTAGTCTGGCCATCGGCCACCAGGTGCCACAGGCCGGCCATGGGTGCATTGCCCGCCAGCGCTTTTGCCAGTGCCACGGCGGTGACATCCGCGATCAACGCCGCCGGCGTCGGCGCGCCCGTCTGGTCGGCGACCACGCGCAGTTCTTCACGTTCGGCGCCCAGACGCAGCATCGTGCGCAGGAAGTTGTGGCCATGCGCGGCGTAGACCCAAGCCGTGCGGAAGATGAGATGCCTCCCGCCCGCGTCGCGTACGGCCTGCTCGCCGGCCAACTTGCTGGCGCCATATACGCCCAATGGCGCGACCGGATCGTCCTCGCGGTACGGGCGCGTGCCTTCCCCGTCGAAAACGTAGTCGGTCGAATAGTGGACGAAGGGAATGCCCAGGCCGGCACAGGCGTGCGCCAGCGCGCCGGGCGCCTCCGCATTGGCCTGGAAGGCGACCTCGCGTTCGCTCTCGGCCCTGTCCACCGCGGTATAGGCGGCGGCATTGACCACCGCCGACGGCGCGGTCTCGCGGACCAGGTGGATCAGTGCCTGCCGATCGGCCAGGTCAACGGCCCGGCAGGCGTCTTCGTCAAGCCTCCCGTCACGGGTGGCCGCGACCACCTCGCCCAGCCGGGCCAGGCTGCGGCGCAACTCGCGGCCTACCTGGCCATTGGCGCCGACCAGCAGCAGCCGGGTCATGGCGCATAGGCCGGCAGCCTGTCCGCTGCAATATCGGCCAGGAGCGGTGCCTTTTCGTCCTTGGCCGAGAGCACTGGATCGGAGACCGGCCAGTCCACGCCGATGTCGCCATCGTTCCAGCGCACGCCGGAATCGGCGTCCTTCACGTACACGTCGGTGCACAGGTAGCTGAAAACCGCGTGCCCGGACAATACCGCGAACCCGTGGGCGAAGCCTTCCGGGATCCAGAACTGGCGCCGGTTCTCGCCACTGAGGACCACCGCCTCCCAGCGGCCGAAGGTCGGCGAGCCGCGGCGGATGTCCACCGCCACGTCGTAGACCTCCCCCTCCAGCACGCTGACCAGCTTGCCCTGCGGGCGCGGCCACTGGTAGTGCAGGCCGCGCAGCACGCCCCTGACCGAGGTGGAGACGTTGCTCTGCACGAACTTCGTCGGCAGACCATGCTGGCCGAAGCGCTCCGCGTTCCAGGTTTCGAAGAACACGCCGCGCTCGTCCCCGAACACGGCCGGCTCCAGGACGACGCATCCGGGCAGGGACGTTTCGATGATCCTCAACGCACGACCCCTCGCTTGAGCAGGCTCAACAGATACTGGCCATACCCGTTCTTGGCCAATGGCGCGGCGAGCTTCTCCAACCGCTCCGCATCGATCCAGCCGTTGCCGTAGGCGATCTCCTCGGGGCAGCTGACCTGCAAACCCTGCCGATCCTGGATGGTCTGGATGAAGTTGGCCGCCTCGTGCAGCGACTGGTGGGTGCCGGTATCCAGCCAGGCGAACCCCCGGCCGAGCTGTTCGAGATACAGCGCCCCATCTTCCAGGTAGCGCTTGTTGAGATCGGTGATCTCCAACTCGCCGCGCGGCGAAGGCTTCAGCTCGGCAGCGTAGTCGCTGGCCCGGCCGTCGTAGAAATACAGGCCGGTGACCGCGTAATGGGAACGCGGCTGTGCCGGCTTCTCTTCGATCCCGACGACCTTGCCGGCGGCGTCGAACTCGGCCACCCCATAGCGCTCCGGGTCGTTGACCCAATAGCCGAATACGGTGGCGCCTGCATCGCGCGCGTCGGCGCGCTTGAGCGTGTCGGTCAGGCCGTGGCCGTGGAAGATGTTGTCCCCCAGCACCAGGCAGCTGGGCCGGCCGGCGACGAAGTCGCGACCGATCAGATAGGCCTGGGCCAACCCGTCCGGGCTCGGCTGCACCGCGTAGCGGATGTGCATGCCCCACTGCGAGCCGTCGCCCAGCAGGTTCTGGAACAGCGACTGTTCGTGCGGGGTGTTGATCACCAGCACTTCGCGAATCCCCGCCAGCATCAGCACGCTGAGCGGATAGTAGATCATCGGCTTGTCATACACCGGCAACAGCTGCTTGCTGACGCCCTTGGTGATCGGGTACAGCCGGGTGCCGGAGCCACCAGCCAGGATGATGCCCTTGCGCGGATCCCGCGCAACGGTCCGTACATCCGCGCGCGGACTCTCCGATGGCGCGGTCATGGCACGCTCCCGATCCGTTCCAGTCTGTAGCTGCCGTCGAGCACCCGCTTGACCCAGTCCTGGTTGTCCAGGTACCAGTCGACGGTGAAGGCGATGCCCTGCTCGAACGTGTACCGCGGCTCCCAGCCCAGCTCGTCCTTCAGCTTGGAGGCATCGATCGCATAGCGGCGGTCATGGCCGGGGCGGTCGGCCACATGCGTGATCTGGCGCTCGCGCGGCACTCCGTCCGCACGCGGGCGGCGCTGATCGAGCAGTGCGCAGATCGCCCGCACCACCTCGATGTTCTGCTTTTCCGAGTTGCCGCCGACGTTGTAGGTCTCGCCCGCCCGGCCCCTGGCCAGCACGGTGCGGATCGCCTCGCAGTGATCGGCCACGAACAGCCAGTCGCGCACCTGCCTCCCATCGCCGTAGACCGGCAGCGGTTCGCCGGCCAGCGCCTTGGCGATCACCAACGGGATCAGCTTCTCGGGGAAGTGGTAGGGCCCATAGTTGTTCGAGCAGTTGGTGGTCAGGGCCGGCAGCCCGTAGGTGTGGTGGAAGGCGCGGACCAGGTGGTCGGAGGCGGCCTTCGAAGCCGAGTACGGGGAATTGGGCGCGTAGGGCGTGGCCTCGGTGAACTTGCCGGTTTCGCCCAGGGTGCCGTAGACCTCGTCGGTGGACACGTGCAGGAAACGGAACGCTTCCTTCGCCGCGCCTTCCAGCCCCCGCCAATGGTCGCGCACCGCCTCCAGCAGGCCCAGGGTACCGACCACGTTGGTCTGGATGAAGGCCGCCGGACCGTCGATCGAACGGTCCACGTGGCTCTCGGCGGCGAAGTTGAGCACCGCCTCGGGCCTGTATTCGGCCAGCAACCGCGCCACCAGGCGACGGTCGCCGATGTCGCCGTGCACGAACACATGGTCCGGATTCCCGTCCAGCGCAGCCAGGGTATCCAGGTTGCCCGCATAGGTCAGGGCATCCAGATTGACCACCCGGATCCCGCGGGCGACGGCCTCCAGCACGAAGTTGCCGCCGATGAAGCCGGCTCCGCCGGTCACAAGCCAAGTCGCCAAGTCGAGAACTCCTGATCCGCCCGGAGCGGGATGCTGCTGGAGGCGCCTAGGATACTGGCTTCCCTCCCCGCGGACCTGACCGCCAGGCGGCTGGAGGGGGGCCTTGACAACCACCATACCCAATCGCATGGGGCACGTCGGCGCAGTAGAATACAGGGTCAACTCCAATCCGGCCGGTCCGGCCCGGTCACCGCCCACCAGTTGAAGGACCCCCTACACCGATGAAGATCCTCGTCGCCTACAAGCGCGTGGTGGACTTCAATGTCCGCATCCAGGTCAAGCCGGACGGCTCCGGCGTGGTCACCGAGGGCGTCAAGCTCTCGCCCAACCCCTTCGACGAGATCGCCCTGGAAGAGGCCCTGCGCCTGCGCGACAAGGGCATCGCCACCGAGGTGGTGGTCGCCACGATCGCCCCCGCCGACGCCCAGGCCCACCTGCGCAACGGCTTGGCGATGGGCGCCAACCGCGCCATCCACGTGGTCAGCGACCAGCCGGTGCAGCCGCTGGCCGCCGCCCGCACCCTGCTCAAGCTGGTCGAGAAGGAACAGCCCGACCTGGTGATCCTGGGCAAGCAGGCCATCGACGACGACGCCAACCAGACCGGGCAGATGCTGGCCACCCTGTGGGGCCGGCCGCAGGCGACCTTCGCCTCGAAGCTGGACGTGTCTTATGAAAGCGGAGCCGGCGGCAAGGCCACGGTGACCCGCGAGGTCGATGCCGGCCTGGAGACGCTGGAGGTGGACCTGCCGGCAGTGGTCACCACCGACCTGCGCCTGAACGAGCCACGCTTCATCAAGCTGCCCGACATCATGAAGGCCAAGAGCAAACCGCTGGAGACCCTGCAGCTGGCCGACCTGGGCGTGGACGCAGGGCCCGGACTGAAGGCCACGGCCTACGCGGCGCCGGCCAAACGCAGCAAGGGCATGATGGTCAGGGATGCGGCCGAACTGGTCGCCGTACTCAAGCAGAAGGGGCTGCTGTGATGAGCAAGGTTCTGATCGTCGCCGAACACCTGGACGGCAAGCTCAATGCCTCCACTGCCCGCACCGTGAGCGCGGCGCAGGCACTATCGCCGGAATCCATCGACATCCTGGTACTGGCCGCCGACCCGGCGGGCGTGGCCGCCGAAGCGGCGCAGATCGCCGGGATTTCGCGCGTGCTTGCCGTCGCCAACCCGGCCAATGCCCATGCCATCGCCCAGGTGCTCGGCCCGCAGGTCGCACAGCTGGCGGCCGGCTACAGCCACGTCTTCGGCCCTTCCACCACCTTCGGCAAGGACCTGATGCCGGTGGTGGCCGCACTGCTGGGCGTGAACCAGGTATCCGATCTGATGGCGGTGGAAGGCAGCCATGCCTTCAAGCGCCCGATCTATGCCGGCAACGCGATCGTCACCGTCGAGGCACCGGCCGGGCAGGCCGTGGTCGCCACCGTGCGCATCGCCTCGTGGCCGGAAGCGTCCCGGGGCGGCAACGCCGCCGTCGAGACCGTAGCGGCCGACGCCGCCCTGCCCGCACATACCCGCTACGTCGGCCTGGCCACGGGCAAGTCGGATCGGCCCGACCTGCAGAGCGCCCGGCGCGTCGTCTCCGGCGGCCGCGGGGTGGGCTCGCAGGAGAATTTCCGCATCGTCTACGGGCTGGCCGACAAGCTGGGCGCGGCCGTGGGCGCCTCGCGCGCGGCAGTGGATGCCGGCTACTGCCCCAGCGACATGCAGGTCGGCCAGACCGGCAAGATCATCGCCCCTGAGCTGTACCTGGCGATCGGCATCTCCGGCGCGATCCAGCACCTGACCGGAATCAAGGACGCCGGCACGATCGTGGCGATCAACAAGGATCCTGAAGCACCGATCTTCGAGGTGGCGGACATCGGCCTGGTCGGTGACCTGTTCGCGTTGTTGCCCGAACTCGAGGCCGCGCTCTGACGATGGCGCCCGCAGGCCGCCCCGCGGCCGCCGGGCGGATCGAGCACATGGACATGCCGTACATGGACAAGCGATCGCCCCTGGTTTCCATCGTAGTTCCCTGCTTCAACGAAGAGGAAACGATCGCCGAAACCCATCGCCGGCTCGATGCGCTGGCGACGGAAAGGCCCGGCGAACGCTTCGAGTTCCTGTTCGTGAACGACGGCAGCCGCGACCGGACCCTGGAACTGCTGCGGGGGATCGCGGCTTCGGACCGTCGCGTGCGCGTGGTTTCCTTCGCCCGCAACTTCGGCCACCAGCTGGCGGTCACCGCGGGCATCGATCACGCCCGCGGCGATGCGGTGGTGCTGATCGATGCCGACCTGCAGGATCCGCCCGAAGTGGTCAAGGAGATGATCGACCGCTGGAAGGACGGCTACGAGGTGGTGTACGGCGTGCGCACGGACCGCCCCGGCGAGTCCCGTTTCAAGCTGCTCACCGCCCACTTCTTCTACCGTCTGCTCAACTGGCTTTCCGATACCCCGATCCCGCTGGACACCGGCGACTTCCGCCTGATGGACCGCACCGTGGCCGACGTGCTGCGTGCGATGCCGGAGCGGGACCGGTTCGTCCGTGGCCTGGTGAGCTGGGTCGGCTTCAGGCAGCTGGCGTTGCCTTATCGCAGGGCGGAGCGTTACGCCGGCTCCACCAAGTACCCGCTGCGGAAAATGCTCCGCTTCGCCTCCGATGGCATGGTCTCGTTCTCGGTCAAGCCACTGAAGCTGGCGATGATGACCGGCCTGGCAAGCGCAGTCGTCGCCTCCCTGGGCATCCTGTGGGTGCTCGGCGCGCGGCTCCTCACCGATGCCTGGGTGGTGCCGGGCTGGAGCGCGACCATCATCGCGATCCTGTTCCTGGGCGGCATGCAGCTGTTGTGCACCGGCATCCTGGGCGAGTACATCGGCCGGATCTACATGCAGGCCAAGGGCCGCCCGCTGTACGTGGTCGGTGAAGTCATCGGCCCCGGGTCAAATGCGGCCGCGGACGACATAGCCGAACGAAAGTAGCGGGAAACAGCGCTCGACCATGCGGATGCAGCCCTGCACCAGGCGCACGAACCATCGCCTGGCCCCCGATGACGCCAGGATCATCTCGGTGGCATAGAACCGGTAGGGGACGATTTCCCAGGCCTGGAACCCGGCCCGCAGGCACATCGTGTTCAGGGTCTTGTAGGTGAAATTGTGCAGATGGTCCGGATGCTGGACCTCCCTGCCGATCGTGCCCATCAGGGTGTTGGCGAAGCACGCGCCATTGGGCGTGGACAGGACGAACTCGCGCCCCGGGAGCGTGCGCTTGAGCTCCCGGAAGAACTGCAATGGATGCTCCAGGTGCTCGATGAACTCACCTGCGACGATCACCTCGATAGCATCGGCGTCGATTCCGTGCAGCTCCACGAGCGCGGCATCGCGGCGCAGGATGCGGCCGTTGGCACCGGTCTCCAGACCCTGCTCAGGCAATTTGTCGGAGATGTCTATGCCGGTCACCTGGACAGCCTTCTCCAGGATCCGGCCATGCAGCCAGTGCTCGGTACCGCGCTTCTCCAGCGCGGTCTCGTCGAAGCAGCCGATGTCCAGCACCGTCCTGCCGACGCAGCAACCGGCGATGTAGTCGAGGCGGTCCACCGGCCGGGGCACGTGCAGCTTCTCCAGCGACTCGTATTCCAGGTGAGCTTGCATTCCTCGTTCCTTCCGGCGCGCCCGCCGACGCGGGATCCATCTGCAATCACATGCGCCGCCGCAGCCAGACATAGGCGGCGCGACGGGCCAACCCCAGCGCCGTGGCACGCATGTTACCGATCGCGACGTCGCCCGCGGACAGCAGGCCGGAATGGGCCTGCCGCAGCCAGCGGTGGAATTCCATCGACTGCCGGGCATGCTGGCCCGCCAGGCGCACGCTCCACTGGCCAGCGCTGACGCGGAAGCTCGCCAATGGCCGGCGCAGGGCGACCATGTCCCCGTGCAACAGGATCCTGGCATAAGTAGCCTGGTCGATCAGATAGGGCCAGGTGCTGTCCCAGCCGCCCTCGCGCTGCAGCAGCTCGCGGCGGAACAGGACGCAAGCCGGCTCTCCGAAAATATTGGTGCCGGCGCGCACGGTTGCCCGCAACGCCTCCTCGCCCCGCACCCGTCCATCCAGCGCCGCCAGGCCGCGTCCACGGATGAGGATGCCACCGGCGGCATCGATCACGTCGCGCGAGCAAGCCACCAGCACCGTGCCCGGATGCGCATCCAGCGCCTCCACCTGCTCGCGAAGCAGGCTGGGCGCGATCAGGTCGTCGCCGCACACCAGCTTCAGCAGCTCGCCGCGCGCGTGGCCGCTCACCCGGTTCCAGTTGGCCAACGCGCCGCCGCCACGCGGCGTCGGCGACAGCACCCGTACCTTGGGGTGCGAGACGTAGCGCTCCAGCACCCCTGCCGTATCGTCCGTCGACGAGTGGTCGGCCACGACCAGTTCGTAGTCCGGGTAGTCCTGGGCCAGGATCGAGTCCAGGGTCGCCGCCAGGTACCGTGCGTTGTTGTAGGCGGGCACGACCACCGATACCCGGGGGTTCATGGTCCGACCTTCCGCTTGCATGCCCGGTTCATGCCTTGCGCCTGAAGGAGAAATGCTTGTGGCCGACATAGGTGAACACCACCACGATCGCCACGATGGCGATCTGGACCGGGATCGGCGGCAGGCCCAGCATGTCCGAAAGCAGGAACAGCGCGCCGGCATTGATCAGCAGCGAGAGGTAATTGACGCTGGCGTAGCGCAACAGGTCGACCAGCATGTTGCCGCTGACCCGGAACACCAGCATGCGGTGGGCGAAAAATCCGGTCATCAGCGAGGCCAGCCATGCGATCCCCAGGCTGACGACCGATGGCACGCCGGGTCCGAACAGCAGCACCAGGCAGATGAACAGCAAGGTGGAGAACAGGGTGTTCAACATGCCCACGATCAGGAACAGGCTGCGCTGGTCCAGGAGCAACCGTTTCAGCCTGCCCGCGCGGGCACGCCACGCGGCGGAGCGCGGCTCCCGGTCCTGATCGCCTGGCGGTCCGCTGGTCATCGAGCGTTGAATATGTCCACGGACTGCAGCAGCACCTGCGTGTCCTCGCCATCGTGGAGATTTGCATATACCACGCCCTTCACCGCCCCGGCAGGCGCGGTCATGAGCATTGGATGGTTGCTGCTGGCGATGCCGACCTCGACCGTCTGGATCTGGGTGCCGAGGTAGGCGTCCCCGGGACCGACCCAGTTCACCTGCAGGCGCAGGTTCGACGTCCTGCCCGGTTCCAGCGTGCGTGCGCGATAGACGAGTACACGGCCGTTGAGCGTCCGTGCGTCCAGCGCCTGGGTTCCGACCAGTTCCGACGCCCGCCCGAGCACCACGCCCTCGCCATCGACGAAGCGCGGCGTTCCGGTCCAGTGCCAGTCGCCCCAGTCGTCAGCCGATCCCAGGCCGATCATCGCCGGGGCGCGCAAGGAGATCGATTCGAGCACCACTGGGCGGTCTTCGCCATCGTGCAGGTTGGCGTAGACCAAGCCCTGGATGGCGCCGAACGGGGCCGCGAGCATGGCGCGGTGGTCGTGCGTTGCGGGATCCACCTCCACGACCCTGATCATGGTGGAAATGAATACGCCGTCGGCACCCAGCCAGTTGACCTGCAGGCGCATTCGCGAGGCCGGCCCGGCGTCGCGCAGGCGCGCGCGATAGGAGATTTCGCGTCCGTCCAGATCGGCAGCCGGCATTGCCAGGAATCCGGAAACGCGGTCGGCCGCTTCCAGCACTATCCCATCGGGCAGTTGTTCCGGCGGCCGCGTCCATTGCCAGCCGTCGCCCCAGTCCGCGCCCTCGCCAAGCACGACTGCATCGCCGACGCGGCCTCGGTACGCCTCCGCGGTTTCAGGTGCCATCAGGATCCGGAGCGGAATGCCGTTCACCGAGGCGAACTGGGCGCCCTTGCCGTAGTCGACCGGAGTCAGGCGGACGAAGCCGACCTCGGCCCGCGCCAGTTGCCGTTCGTCGCCAGGCTCGAAGAACTCCAGCAGCAACTGGCCACCCAGGTTGCGCCGCGAAAACTCGGCCACGGCATCAGGACTGTCGCCGAACGTCCAGCGGCTGTAGTCCATGCCGAAGACCACGCCGTAGTTCGCCTGCGGGCGCAGGCGATTGATGCCCTGCGAGATGTTGCGCGCGTTGCGCGATTCGATCAGGTTGTAGATCGTATCCAGGGAACCGGTCGTCCAATGCAGCAGCGATACCGCGATGAACAGCGAGAGCAGCAGGTAACGCACCGCGACCTGGCGTGCGCACAGGACCAGCAGGCCGGACAGGGTGGCCATCGGATGCAGCCAGCGCCCTTCCTGGCGCGACTCGCCCGGCAGGCTGGCCATCACGCCCAACGCACCCACTATCGCCAGCAAGGCCAGTGCGCGGCCAAGCATCCCGCGGTCATGGCGGATCGACCAGGCATGCAGTCCCCACGCCACCAGGAACGCGGCGGCGAACGCGATCGACCATGAGCGCCCCCCGGGCGAAGCCATGTTGAGCGAACCGACCAGCCACTCGTTGCCGAAGTTCGTGCCCAGCAGCACGTTGGCCATGTAGGTCAGGAATACCTTGGCCGTGCCCAGATCGATGCTGACCTCCTGGCCGGCGGTGCCGGTGGCGAGCGAACGCGCCGCCAGCAGGTGGTGCAGGACCAGGTAGGCGGCAACCGGCAGCAGCGCCAGCGCTCCCGCGAACAGCATCGCCCGCGAGCGGCTACCCCGCGGCAACTCGACCAGCGCCCAGGCCACGACGACCACACCCATCGCGAACGTGGCGGCCACGTAGCGCTCGTGGACCAGCGCCGTGGCGACGGCGAGCGATACCGCCAGCAGCATCGGCGCCATGCCGCGCGTGCGCAGGGCCGCGACCGATACCCACATCGTTGCCAGGAACAGCATCAGGCTCATCGACTCGATGAGCCCGGCGATGTAGTCGAAGTACAGCATCGCCGCGAAGCGGGATACCAGGATGCCCGCCACCAACACCCAGACCAGCAGCCGGCTGGCAGCGAACCAGCGCACCGCCATCTGCGCCACCAGCGAACACACCGCGGCCATGCACGCCGCACTCGCCACGGCGAACTGCCAGCGCGCCCAGTCCCCCGTCACGCCCCATGCCCACAGCGAGTTGTAGACAAGGCGCGGCTTGTATTCCGACATTCGCCGCAAGGCTTCCACGAATCCTTGGGCACCCATGAGGTCGCGGAACTGGATGATCTCGTCGCCGAAGAAATACGGGTGGTAGGCCCAGGCGGTAGCCAGCGCCACCAGCGCCCAGCACAGGACATGGTCCAGCCAGCCGAACGACTGGCCGGCCGCCGGGCGGACCGCATATGCGTCTTCCATGATCGCGGACATCCGTATCGCTCCTTGTCGTCAGTCCCGGGCACCGCCGAACAGCTGCGCCAGCCCGGCCACCCGTGCCGGGTCGCGGCAGAGGATCGCCAACCGCACGCCCGCCGCGTCGGCCGCCTCGACGTCGGAGGGCGAATCGCCGAGCAGAAGCGAGGCACCCAGGTCGATGCCCAGGTCAGCCGCCGCGCGCAGCAGCAGGCCCGGCCTCGGCTTGCGGCAATCGCAATCCACGCCGAACTCGCCGATGCCGGCGACCGGGTGATGCGGGCAGTAATAGGTGGCCGCCAGCGGCGCGCCTTCGGCCACGAATCGCGCGTGCACCCAGCGCGTGTAGTCCTCGAACTGCGCGCGGGTGTAGTAGCCGCGCGCAATCCCGGCCTGGTTGGTCGCCACCACCAGCAGGTAGCCGGCACGATGCGCGGCACGGGCCAGGTCGAACACGCCAGGCACCCATTCGGTGGCCGCGGCCGTATGCACGTAGCCGTGGTTGACATTGACGATGCCGTCACGGTCCAGGAACAGCGCGCGTCGCGTGCCGTCCGGCGACGCGGCCAGGATCGCGGAGTCGCCGGCGACCGGCTTGGCGATCGCCGCCTTCATGCGAACAGCTCCTGCGCGCGCGCATAGTCCGCAGGCACGCCGATGTCGATGAAGCCCGAGGTTGCGGTGAACGCCGCCAGCCGTCCGGCTTCGGCCTGCGGATGCAGGAAGCCGGTCTCCAGCGAGAACGCGGGCTGCGCAGGCAGACCAGCCAGGGCCTCGGCGGTGAGGAAATAGCTGCCGGCGTTGATCAGCCCCGGCCCCTGCCCGCCCTTCTCCCGGAATGCCGAGACCCTGCCGGCGGCGACTTCCACCGAGCCGTAGCGCGCCACATCGCCGACCTCGGCCAGGGCCACGCCGGCCAGTGCGCCCAAGCCACGGGTTGCCTGTTCCAGGCCTGCCGGCGAATAGCGCAGGAAGGTATCGCCATTGAGTACGTGGGCGCAGTCGCCACCCAGCCTCGCCGCCGCCAGGCGCACTGCGCCGCCAGTGCCCAAGGGCTGGTCCTCGACCGAGTACGCGACCTCCATGCCGGACCATGTGTGGCCGATCGCCGCCTCGACCGCACCCGCCATGTGTCCGGTCGCCAGCAGCACCCGGCGCATGCCGTTCTCCGCCAGGTGGTCCAGGACCCAGGCCAGGAACGGGCGCCCGGCGACCTGCGCCAGCGGCTTCGGCACGTCGCTCACCACCGCGCGCAGGCGCGTACCCAGTCCGCCGACCAGGACGATGGCTTCCTCAGTCGGCATGCTGCGGGAAGACTTCCGATTCGATCAGCGAGCACAGCAGGTGGCCGATGAACTCGTGGCCTTCCTGGATCCGCGGCGTTTCCGTGGACGGCACCCTGAAGCAGACCTCGCAACGCCCGGCCATGTCGCCGCCACCCATGCCGGTGAAGCCGATCACCTTCACGCCCTTCGCCTCGGCAGCATCGAGCGCGCGCAGGATGTTCCTGGAACGGCCGGAAGTGGAGATGGCAACGAACACGTCGCCTTCCTGGCCCAGCGCCTCGACCTGGCGGGCGAAGGTGTAGTCGTAGCCATAGTCGTTGCCGATGGCAGTCAGGATCGAGGTATCGGTGGTCAGGGCGATCGCCGGCAGTCCCGGGCGGTCGTAGTAGAAGCGGCTGACCAGTTCGCCCGCCCAATGCTGGGCGTCGGCGGCGCTGCCGCCGTTGCCGGCGAACAGGATCTTGCGGCCGGCACGCAACGCATCCACGCACAGTGCCACCGCCTGCACGATCTGCGCACGCAGGCCATGGTCGGCCGCCATGGCATTGAAATTGGCCAAGCTCTTGTCGAACTCGCCCTGGACGAAACGGTTTATCCGATTTTCCATGACGCGGCTCCGTGTGGGGTGAAATGGGTGTCGTAGATGCTGCCACCGGCACCGGAAAGCGCGCGCACCAGGCGCACCCGTTCCGCCGGGTCGCAGACGAACATCATGAAACCGCCGCCCCCGGCGCCGGAGACCTTCGCCGCATGCGCGCCGTTGGCGAAGGCCAGCGCCTCGAGCTCGTCGATCATCGGATTGGCGATGCTGGACGCCGTCTGCTTCTTGGCCTGCCAGCCGGACTGCATGACGCTGGCGAAGCGCGCCAGGTCGCCGCGCAGCAGCGCCTCCTTCATCTGGACTGCCTCCTGCTTGAGCCGGTGCATGGCATCGAGGGAATCGGTGCGTCCCTCGCGGATGTTGCGTGACTGCTCGTCGATGATCTTCGCCGAGGCGCGGGATACCCCGGTGAAGTACAGCACCAGGCTGGCCTCCAGCTCGTTCCAGACCCATTCCTTGATCCGCAACGGGTTCACGATGACCCGGTCGGCGGCGTAGAACTCCATGAAATTGAAGCCGCCGAACGCCGCCGCGTACTGGTCCTGCCGGCCTCCGGCCAGGCCGAGGTCCTTGCGTTCGATCTCGTAAGCCAGTTGCGCGATCTCGTACTCGCCCAGGGCCAGGCCGAAATATTCGTTGAACGCGGTCACCAGCGCGACCACCATGGTCGAGGACGAGCCGAGGCCGGAACCGGGCGGTGCGTCCGAATGGGCGCGGACGCGCAGCGGTGGACGCTCGCCGCCCAGCAACTGGTCGCAGACCCGCAGGTAAACGCCGCGCATCAACTGCTGCGGCCCGGGAGCGGTATCGACATGCCGCGGCTCGACCGACTGCACCGACCCGGCGTCAAGCGCATGGAATTCGGCCTGCCCCGCCGACGGCTCGTCCAGGGTGGCGTAGGCGAACTTGTCGATGGTCACGTTCATCACGAAACCGCCGTGCTGCTCGCTGAACGGCGACACGTCGGTGCCGCCCCCGGCCAGTCCCAGGCGCAGCGGCGCGCGCGACCTGACGATCATGAGGCACCTCCGTCCATCGCCTTCTCCATCTGTTCGCGCAGGGCTGCACGCGAGAACCGCGCCGCTGCATAACGCGCACCTTCGTGCGACTGCCGGCGCCAGACCCCGTCATCCTCGAGCAAGCGCACGATCGCATCGGCCATCCGCTCCGGATCGTCCTGCACTTCGGCGACCATTTCCAAGCCTTCCAGGCCCTGGGCACCGACCGTGGTGGTCGCCAGCGGCACGCCCTGTTGCAGCGCCTCCACTACCTTGCCCTTGATCCCCGCACCATAGCGCAGGGGGACGGCCGCCACGCGCGCATGCGCATAGCGCCGCTCAAGCTCGGCATCGTCCACGTATCCGGTCACCTCGACCCGCTCGCCAGCGAGCGCACGCACTTCGTCGGTCGGCCTCGAACCGACCAGCGACAGCCGCACCTGCGGATACCGTGCCCACACCCGTGGCATCACCTCGGCCACCAGCCAGGTGGCCGCGTCCACGTTCGGCGGATGGGCGAACCCGGCGACGAACAGGATCCCGGTGCGACCCTCGACGCCTTCCGCCTCCCGGAATCCGTCAAAGGCGTATGGCAGCAACGCGCGCGCCTCCACCCCGGGCTCCAGCGCACGCACCTCGGCCGCTTCCTCGGCCGAGGGATACAGCACCAGATCGACCCCACGCCAGATCGCGCGCTCCTGGCGCTCGCAGCGACGCGCCTCGCGCTCCAGTTGCGCACGGCCGGTGGCGGCCGCCTCGCGCTCCAGGCGACGGAAATGCAGGTCATGACCGTAGTAGACGATGCGCGCCTGCGGCGCCTTGCGACGCAATGCCCCCATATGCAGCGCGGCCACCTGCGGGCGCGACAGCAGCACCGCGTCGATCTCGGCACCGGCCTCGTCCAGATAGCGCTCGAAGCCCCCGCTCCTGCGGGAGCCGTAGATGACCTCCACCCCACGCGCCTGCAACCGGGGCGCGTACTCCGGATCGAACCAGAGATTGTCCGGCCAGAACTTCACCACCCAGCCCGCCGCCAGCAACGCATCGATGAACGCCATCATCGAGCGCGAGCCGGCATCGCGGTCGGGTTGCGGCACGTAGTGGTCCATCACCAGCGCGATCTTGCGGTCCCAGGCGCGTTCGCGCGCACGCAGCACGCGCTCGGCGTTGGGATAGTGCATGGCCAGCGCCTCGGCCCAGCGCTCGCGGAACTTGCCCTGGTTCACCACCTGCCATGCCTTCACCCCCGCACCGGTGTCGGTGCCGTGGGAGATGCCCTCATGGTGCACCACCGTCGAGAACGGCGTGTAATAGACCTGCAGGCCATGTTTGCGCACGCGGAAGGCCAGGTCCGAGTCCTCGCAGTACGCGGGCAGGTAATGCTCGTCGAACCCTCCCAGCTCGCGGAACAACGCCGCCGGCAACAGCAGGCTGGCCCCTGAGCAGTAGTCGACCGGGCGCACGTAGTTGAACTCGTGGTTGCGCGGATCCTGCAGGCGGCCATAGTTCCATGCCGAGCCGTCACGCCAGACGATGCCTCCGGCTTCCTGCAGGCGCCCATCCGGATACACCAGCCGCGAACCCGCCATTCCGGCGCCGGGCATGCGCACGAATACGTCGAGCAGCCCTTCCAGCCAGCCCGGGGTGACTTCGGTGTCGTTGTTGAGGAAGCACAGGTACTCGCCGCGGGCCAGGGTTGCGGCGTGGTTGCAGGAGCGCAGGAAGCCCAGGTTCTCCGGATTCTCGTGGTAGCGCAGGCCGGGAACAGCGGCCAGCGCCGCCATCGCCGCATCCCCCGAGGCATCTTCGGCGACGATCACCTCGTAGGGCATCGACGGGGGATGGGAAGCGATCGAGCGCAGGCAGGCGGTGGTGTACGCCAGGTTGCCATAGGTCGGCACGATCACCGAAACGACCGGCGCCGCATGGACGGGGAAGGCCAGTCCGGTCAGGTCCGCCGGCTCGGGCACCCCGGCCGATGCAGGCGACGACGCGGCGTGCGCGATCGCCTCGGCCCGTTCGACCTTCCGCATCAGCCAGCGCCGTGCGAATGGACGCAGCGGTGCCATCCAGGCCGAGCGGGCCAGGCGCGAACCGCGCAGGGAATCGGCGACCTCCCGCCATTCGCCGCGCGCCAACCTGGCGGCCAGGCGCAATGGCCGGGTCAGCCTCCAGGAACGCGAGGCGACCACAGCGTCCAGGGCATGCTGGAGCCGCTCGCGCTCCGCGCGCAGGTGCAGGGCTTCGGCATTGAGTTGCAGCGCCCAGCGCGTGCGCTCCTCGAACTCCCCTTGCAGCGCACCGATCCTGGCTTCGGCATCGAGGCGCTCCTGGTCCAGTTGCAACGCCCAGCGGGTGCGCTCGGCATACTCCTCCTGCAACTGGCGATGCAGGCCGTCCAGATGCACCAGTTCTGCGTCCAGGCGTGCCAGTTCGGCGTCCAGGTGTGCCAGCTCGGCGACATGGGCGGCCTCGCGCGCTTCGGCCTGGCCGAGCGCCTGCTGCACGGATAGCAGCGCCATCCGCGAGCGCGCCTCCACCGCCACGCATTCCTCGAAGGCGTCGTGGAACAACGCTTCCGCCTGCGCGAATTCCTCACGCAGGGGCGCGAGCCGCTGCCATGGATCGGCGGAGCGCAACGCGGCGAACATGCGCCGGGCCAGGTCGGCGCCGGGGCCTTGGTCCTGGGCGATCGCATGATGGCGGTCGCCGGTGGAAATGAAGCCGGCAAGCGCCTCGCGCAAGGCGGGGCCCTGCACCGGCAACTCGGCCGATATCGCCGCGGACGATTCCTGGAGCGCCGCAGGCGCATCCTCGAGCAGCCGCGCGTACGCCAGCACGGTACGCGATACCTCGCGGCTGGCCGCCTCGGCCTCCAGCAGGTGCTGGATCCACAGCAACCGCGACAGGCCCGGCGGCCAGTCGTTGCGTGCGGCAAGCGAGGCGGCCACCTCATCGGGATGGCGCAGCACGAACAATGCCGCCGGCCGCACGCCCATGCGCCCGAGGATCGGCCACCACAACGGCAGCAGGCGGCACATGCGTGGATCCTTGACCGCCCATAGCGCCGAACCGGCGAACTCCGCGCGCAGCAATGCCTCCAGCGCAACCGAGGCCTCCGCTGCCGCGGGCGTATCCAGCCAGCCGTCGGGCAGCGGTCGCGGGTCGTTCCAGGCCCGCTCGAGCGCGTGCAGCAGACGGTCGTGGACCGCCACCACGCCGGCATGCTCGAAGAAGCCCTTCGGGTTGTCCGATCCCGGCGCCATCAGGTCAGTGCCCAAGTCCACTCCGGCCAGGCACAGCGCACCGGCAACCGCCGACGTGCCGCTGCGATGCATGCCCAGCACCAGCAACGCAACCGGCGCGGCGCGGCCTGGCGATACGATCCGCTCCTCCGTGCTCGCCGTGGTGGCAGTCATGCTCATCAAGGGCGAGGCTCAGACACGTTCGAAGGCCATCATCGCCTGCGCGCGCGGATGCCCCCAGTCGCCAATGCAATGGGCCCGCCAGGGCGCGCCCACGGCCGCCTGCACCAGGTCTTCCTGGCGGTAGTGATAGGGATCCTTGTGCCCATGGGTGGTGATCCCTCCCCGCTCGCGCACATATTCCTGGCTGGCGGGCCGGCGCGCCGGCAGCTCGAAGAACGTTGCATATAGCACTGCGCCCTGCCTGAACTTCGGTGCCACGCTTTCCAGGCAACGGCGGATCGAATTGAAGGTCATGTGGGTGAACACCGACTGGGCGATGCCGGCATCGAAAAACCCGTCCTCGACCGGCAACAGGAAGTCCGGATTGCAGAACAGGTGGCTGGCCGGAACGCGGTCCTGCAGTCCGGCCGCGGCCAGCTCGATCCCATGGCCGGCGTCCAGCAGGCTCTGGTTGTGGTCCAGCCCATAGTAGTTTCCGGGGTCCAGATAGCGCACGAAATGCACCCCGCCACGCAGCGATCCACATCCGATATCGACCAGGCGGTGCTGCGGCAGCAAGCCACGCGAACGCATGAACTCCATCTGCAGTTCGCCCATCTCGTCCCACAAGCCACCGACCAGCTCCCGGTGTTGGCCCGCCTTGACCTGCCCGGAGACGAACTCGGGATCGTCGTAACCGCTTTCCAGCTGCCTCATCCTGCCCACTCCCCGGTCCGGCTCGCGCTGACGGGCGCGGCCTGGACCATGTCCAAGGCCATGTCGGCCATGCCGAAAAAGTCCGCTCCCCCGACCTGGAAGTGGATGCTGTCGTAGCGCCTGTCGTGCGGCACCACGTCCTTCTCGTTCCGGCTGGCGATGCCGACCGAAACGAAATAGTCGCCATCGGCGAGGCGGCACTCGAACTCCAGCGTCACGTCGATCGTTTCGCCCGCCGCGCCGCTGGCGGTGAAATCCGGCAGCGGCTTGTACTCGGTATTGCTGGCGTAGACCACCACGCCTTCCTTGGTCTTGACCAGGAATCCGAGGATGGGACGCACCACATCCCGTTCGAACGCGATCCGCAGCGTCAGCCGAAGCTTCGTGCCCGATTCCAGCGTGGCCGGATACAACTGGGTATCCGAACGCAACTCGAAATCGACGATTTTCGCCGCGCCGTCGCCCCAGCGGTATTCATGCGGGTTGTAGCTGGGCCGCGCCTCGAAGCCGCCGTCGACCCCCGAAAACGGCGCGGCCGGCAGCGGATCCACCGCCTGCGCCCCGCCGGACGGCTGCGGGCCGTCCTTGCCGAACAGGAGGTCGAGGTAGCGGTTGACCACGTCCCGGGGCCTGCCCGCGCACACCGCCTTGCCGCCATCGAGCAGCAACGCGTGGTCGCAATGCTGCACGATCTGGTCCGTGGAATGGCTGACCAGCAGGATTGCGACCCCGTCCTGCTTCAGCTGCTTCAGCCGGGCGAAGCACTTGGCCTGGAACCTGGCGTCGCCGACCGCGAGCGCTTCGTCCACGATCAGCACCTGCGGTTGCACCTGCGCCTGCACGGCGAAGGCCAGCCGCACCACCATGCCGCTGGAGTAGCTGCGGATCGGCTGGTCGATGAACTCGCCGATATCGGCGAACGACAGGATGTCGTCCAGGCGCGCGTCCAGCTCGTCACGGCCCAGGCCAAGGATGGCCGCATTCAGATAGACATTCTCGCGTCCGGTGAAGTCCGGATTGAAGCCGCTGCCCAGTTCCAGCAGCGCGGCGATGCGACCCTGCACCCGGACGCTGCCCTCGGTGGGCGCGAGCGTGCCGGCCAGCATCTGCAGCAAGGTGGAC
The DNA here is from genome assembly GCA_017302035.1 of Lysobacterales bacterium. Classification (GTDB taxonomy): domain Bacteria; phylum Pseudomonadota; class Gammaproteobacteria; order Xanthomonadales; family Xanthomonadaceae; genus Pseudoxanthomonas. The sequence goes on along the minus strand of JAFLEA010000010.1, from coordinate 34,257 downwards.
TTGCCCGAACCATTGCGACCCACGATGCCCACGGTCTGTCCCGGGCCGACCTGCAAGTCGACTCCGCGCAAGGCCCAGAACTCGCGGAAATAGCGCTTCCTCCCGCGCGCCAGGCCTTGCAGCAGGCGATGCGAAGGGCGCTCGTAGATGTGGTAGCACTTGCCCAGGCCGCGAACGTCGATCACCAGGTCGTCGCGCGTCTCCAGCAACGTCGCGGGATCAGAGGACATCCGCGAACCCCCGGCGCGTCTTCTGGAACACCGCATAGCCCAGGTAGGCGAACAGCGTCGCACCGGCGGCGTACAGGCACAACCCGGCCCAGTCGGGCATCCGCCCCCAGAACGCGACTTCGCGCGCCTGGTCGATGATGAAGGTCAGCGGATTGAGCCGGAACACCCACTGGAAGTGTTCGGGCAGGGTCTCCACCGGCACGATGGCGGAGGAGAGGAACAGCATGGCGGTGGCCAGCAGGCCCGTGACCTGGCTGATGTCGCGCAGGAACACGCTCAGCGACGACAACAGCCAACCCACGCCAAGCGCGGCGATCGCCAGCGGCAGCATGACCAGCGGCAGCAGCAACGCCGTGGGCATGATTTCGCCACGCAACGCCAGGTTCAACGCGATATAGACCAGGAAGTTGGCGAACGCATGGAACAGCGCCGACAGCACCATGGTCCATGGCAGCACCTGCAGCGGGAACACGATGCGCTTGACCAGATTGGGGTTGCTCACCACCAGCACCGGCGCACGATTCAGGCACTCTGCGAAGAAGCCGTGGACGATCAGGCCGACCGACAGCAGCATGGCGAAGTCGGCCATGTTGCCGCTGGTCCCGGGCCAGCGCGACTTGAGCAGGTAGCCGAACGCCACCGTGTAGATCAACAGCATGAAGAACGGGCTGAGCAGCGACCACAGCAGGCCGAAGCTGGCCCCGCGATAGCGGCCCAGGATGTCGCGCTTGGCCATCTCCAGGGTCAGGCTGCGATGGTGCAGCCACGCATCGAACGGCCCGGCCAGGCGGATGGCCGCCGACGGGTGCTGCACGGGAACGGTCATTCGCGCTCCAGCGCCTGCCGCAGGTCCTGGCGCAGGTCTTCCACGTCCTCGATGCCCACGCTCAAGCGCACCAGCGCATCGGACAACCCCAGCCGCTCGCGCCGCTCCACCGGCACCGAGGCATGGGTCATCACCGCCGGATGGTTGACCAGGCTTTCCACCCCGCCGAGCGATTCGGCCAGGGTGAACAGTTCGGTCCGCTCGCAGAAGCGTCTGGCACCCTCGAACCCGCCCTTGAGCACGATCGAGACGATGCCGCCGAAACCCCGCATCTGCCGTGCCGCCAGGGCATGCTGCGGATGCGAAGCCAGTCCGGGGTAGATCGTCTTCTCTACCGCCGGATGCGTTTCCAGCCATTGCGCCAGGGCCATTGCATTGGCGCAGTGCGCGCGCATGCGCAACGGCAGGGTCTTGGCCCCGCGCAGTGCCAGGAAGCTGTCGAACGGTCCCTGCACCGCGCCGACGGAGTTCTGCAGGAACGCCATCCTGTCGGCCAGTTCCGCATCGGCTCCAACCACCACGATCCCGCCCACCATGTCCGAGTGGCCGTTGAGGTACTTGGTCGCCGAATGCATCACCAGATGCGCGCCAAGTTCCAGTGGACGCTGCACGACGGGCGAGGCGAAGGTGTTGTCGACCGCCACCAGCAGACCGCGCCTGCGCGCGATCTCCGCCACCGCGGCGATGTCCACGATCTTGAGCATCGGGTTGGTCGGGGTCTCGATCCAGACCATCCGCGTCTTCGGCGTGATCGCGGCCTCGAACGCGGCCAGGTCTCCGAGGTCGACGAAGCTGAAGTCCAGTCCCGCGCTGCGCCGGCGCACGCGCTCGAACAGGCGGTAGCTGCCGCCGTACAGGTCGTCCATGGCGACCACGTGGTCGCCGCTGTCCAGCAGGTCCAGCACGGTGGCCGTCGCCGCCAGGCCCGAGGCGAAGGCGAAGCCGCGGCTGCCGCCCTCCAGCGCCGCCACGCAGCGCTCCCAGGCGAACCGGGTGGGGTTGTGGGTGCGCGAGTACTCGAAGCCCTGGTGGACGCCCGGGCTGGCCTGGGCATAGGTCGAGGTGGCATAGATCGGCTGCATCACCGCCCCGGTACTCGGGTCGGGCACCTGTCCGGCATGGATGGCAATCGTGTCGAGGCGATGCGTCATGGCAATCAGCCGCAAACGGAAACCTCCATGATAGCGGAACCGTGTCCCGCCCCCGTCCGCGTGCGTTCACATTCCGCCCCCGCCGTTGGCCCAGGGCGGGGAGGACGGGTCACGGTCGGGGTTTCGACAGGCGGATCTCGCGCCACGGCCGTTCGAAGACCAGGAACGAAATGGCGGCGACGGCCAGGGTCAGGCCCAGCACCAGCCCCGCCGCCGGCCAGCCCTCGCTTCCCAGCGCACGGACCGCATCCAGCACCGGCATGTGCCACAGGTAGGCACTGAAACTGACCACCCCCACCCACCGCATCGGCGCCCAGGAGAACGGCCGGCGTAGCCATGCCGGACCATGCAGGATCCCCAGCAGCAGCAGCGACCACGCCACCCCATAGGCCAGGAACCAGCGGTGGCTGACCGCCGAATCGAACGGCCGCGACCAGAGCCAGGCCCACACCACCGGCGCCATCGCCAGACAAGCGCCCAGGCCCACGAGCCCCACCACGCCCCAACCCCGCGTCCACGCCGCCCCCAGTCCCCGCCGCTCCAGTTCGACATCGACCCGTGCGGCATAGGCGCCGCACAGGAAAATCACCAGGTACGGCCCCAGTCGCACGTCGTTCTCCCTGGATTCTCCAGGCGGCCAGGCCAGCAGGGCTGCCGCCACCAGGGCCAGGCCCAGCAACGCTTGCGCCCACAGTGGCCAGCGCACGGCGGTCCAGGCCATGACCACCACCAGCAACGGCAGCCATAGGTAGAAGGTGAATTCCACCGGGATGCTCCACAGCACGCTCTGCCCCTCGCGCAACAGCACGTGGCCCAGCAGCGCGGCATCGTCCATCTGGTAGTGCCAGCCGGCCATGCCCTGCCGGGTGAGGAACCAGCTCAGCAGCAGCACGAACAGGTACAGGGGCCAGATCCGCAGCACCCGGCGCAGTGCATAGTCAGCCCAGTGCCGCCCGTCGGCCAGCGCCGGCAAGGGTCGTTGCAACTGCAGCCGGGTCAGCAGGTAGGCGCTGAGCACGAAAAACAGATACACCCCGCATTTGCCGATGCCCGACAGCCCGGGCCGCGGCAGTATCCCGGCATTGGACAGGTGCGAACCGATCACCACCAGCACCGCCAGCCCGCGCAAGCCGTCCAGCGCGTCCAGGTGCCGCTCACGGGTACGGGGCCGGCCGAGGAACAGCTGTCGCAGCCAGGCCATCGTCCCGTCCCCTGCATGTTCCATTCTGCTCGCTCCCGCCGCTGATCGCCCACGTCGCACGGGGCCGGGCACATGGTACGCGTTGGCCGGAGTCGGGCGCTGGGCGCGGCGACCACCTGCCCGGCACCGCGCATGCGGCCGCCGCGGAAAAGAAGAAGGCCCGCCGAAGCGGGCCTTCCCATGTTGCTTGCAACCCAACGATGGATCAGTTGGTGCCCGGGCGGACCAGGACGTGGTTGCTGATCGAGCCCTTGTCCGGGTTGACGATCTGGTACAGGCCCTGGATCTGGTTGTTCGGACCAGCCACGGTCACGATCAGGGTGGCGCGCGGGTTGCCGGTGACGGCGCCCAGCAGGTTCTTGGAGATGTCGTCGATCACCACGGTCTTGCCGGCCGGGATGACGCCGGTCAGCTTGTTGTCGGCCGCGGCCGGACCGGCGAAGCTGGTGCCCACCTCGGTCTGCACCGTGACCTCGTAGCCACGATCGGTGCCACCGGTGTTGGTCAGGACCAGACGGCTCAGCCAGCCACCCGGAACCTGCGCCAGCGGAGCCTGCAGCTCGGTGCCGTTGCGGACGATCTCACCCGCGAGCACGTTGGTGATCGCCGTCGGCGCGTACGCCGCGCTGGCAGCCACCGGGTTCAGGGTCAGCGTGTAGGCCGACTCGGACATCACGTGGCCCAGCTGGTTCCACAGGTACAGATACAAACCGCCGAAGGCGGCGTTGCCGACCGGGAAGCGGGCGCTGGTGGCGGTCAGCAGGTTGGCATTGCCATTCAGCCACGCACGGCCCAGCGCGGCGCCGGTGTAGGTGCCGTTGGCGTTGCGGGTCGGGGTGAAGTCGCCGGCAGCGGTGATCGTGGTGGTCGCCGCGAACAGGTCGGCCATGGTGATGTAGTTGCCGTCGATGCGGAACGTGGCGGTCTGCGCACCGGTGCCGTCCGGATCACGCAGGCCATACCCCACGGAATACGCGCCGAGCAGGGCGACGTCCGTACCGGTGACGGAATCCGGCACGAACTCGCTGAACGACGGGTCGGACTCGACGTCGGCGGTGTGCACGGTCGGGTCGGCCGTCAGCTGGTAGCTCTGCGCGAACGTCAGGTACGGACCGCTGAAGTAGGAGCCGGCGATCAAGCCCGTGGTGCCACCGGCCTGGGCCTGCGAGGGCTGGTCGTACAGACCCACCGAGCAGTTCACCGGGGTCGCGGTGCTGGTCACGGTGTGGGCGCCGGTCACCAGCAGGGTGTCGGCGCTCAGCACGTTGTTGGCCGGGCCGCCAACGGAGGTGATCGAGAAGGTCACCGTGTTGGTGTTCAGACCGTTCAGCGAACCCACGTTGCCGGCGGCCGGATCGCTCAGGGTCACCGCCGTGCCGGCGGCGAACTTGATCGTGTTCGAGCACTCCAGGCGGGCGTAGCGCACTTCGCCGGCCGAGAAGTTGTAGCCCACGTTCCAGGTCAGGTCCGCAGCCGGGTTGCCCGAGCTGTTCAGCACGATGCCGGCGGACGGAACCACGATTTCCTTGGCGAAGATCGCCGGGATCGCGCCGCCCGAGGCCGACAGGTTGGCCGCGGCCGCATTGCCTGCCACCAGCGTGCCCACGATGGCCACGGCGAGAAGCTTCTTGTTCAACATGATTGGATTACTCCTCAAGCTTGAGATTGAAATATTCGATTGCGACAACACATCTGGACGCCACTCGCCGCATGCACAGTCTCGCCGGCGCCGGCACCGGGTCGGGCCGCGTTGCGGAAGGATATCAGTTTCCCCTTCCGTGGCACGGCCTGGAACCCATCCTGCGCATGCTAAAACGGCAGCGCAGCCCCCAGTTGCAGTGGCGACTATAAGACCGGGGTAACAAGCCGTCAATGATTTGTTTACAACTCCGGGAACGGCGGCACGCTTCTTGAATCGTCACACCGAGGCGCCCCGCGGCGCGCTCAAGGCAGCGGTTGCCCCCGGGCCTCCGGCACCTCCTGCGGTGCGCTCGCCGGTGGCTGTCCGGCGGGGGCCGGGAGCGGGTCCTGTCGCGGCCGCAGCGGCTGCGCATCCAGCTCCGGCTTCAGGCCGTCCTGCAGCAGCAAGCCACCGTTCCAGGCGGGCTGGGGGGCGAAGCGGGCACGCAGGGTGTCGGTGATGGCCTTGGCCTGGACCGCATCCTCCAGCACGTAGGGGGTGATCAGCATCAGCAGTTCGGTGCGCACGCCCTCGGCCTTGCGGCTCTGGAAGGCCACGCCCAGCACCGGGATGTCGCCCAGCAGCGGCACCTTGGTCTTGCCGGCCGAATGGGTACGCGAGATCAGGCCGCCAAGCAGGGTGCTCTCGCCGTCCTGCAGGCTCAGGCTGGTCTGCAGCTTGCGGCTGAAGATGCTGGGCGAGGAAATGTCGCTGGTGTCGGTCTTGGCCGCCTCGCTGACCTCCTGGGTCAGCTTGATGTCTACCCGCTGCCCGGAATGGACCACCGCCTGGATGTCCAGCAGCATGCCGGTCTTGCGGTACTGCACCGACTGCAGGATGGAACTGTTGCCGCCGCTGCTGGGCAGGTCCGCCGCGGTCGCCTGGCTGGTGATGATCGGCACCTCGGTGCCTACGTCAATGCTCGCCGTTTCGCCGCTCTTCACCAGGATGCGCGGGGTGGACAGGATCGAGACCCGGCTGTCGCGGGCGAACAGGTTGAGCAGCGCCTTGACCTGGCCGGACGAGGAAATGCCCTGCCAAGCCACGGTGCCGCTGCTGCCGGCCAGGCCGGTGAGCAGGCCCAGTGGGCCCTCCACGCCGTTTATGCCGACGTTCTGGAACGCCCACTCCACGCCGTTGGCGAACTCGTCGGTGAGGGTGACCTCGGCCACGGTGACCTCGATCACCACCTGCCGCGCCGGCTGGTCGAGCCGTGCCAGCACACCCTGGATCGCGCGCCAGCGCTCGGCCTCGCCCTGGAACACGATGACGTTGCGGATCGGGTCGATCGCCGCCTGGCCGTGGGTACCGGAGATGGTGGATACCATGCTGGCCGCGCGCGAAGCCGAGGCCCGGCCCTGGCGGTCGGTACCCGTGCCGGCATTGCCCATGCCCCCCCCGGCGGAGGCCGCCGGCGCGTTGGTGGCCGCGGCCGCCGTGGCCCCGCCCTGCTGGCCGCCGCTGACCTCACCGCCTATCAACGCGCCCAGCACCGGCAGCAGCGTCTCCACCGTGGTATGCCGGGCCGAATACATGAACACGCCGCCGCCGGCGCCGTCCTCGGCGGGCTGGTCCAGACGATGCGCCCATTCGGTCACCAGATTGAGGATGTCCTCGGATTCGGCGAACACGATCAGCGCGTTGGCAGAGGCCACCGGCACCAGCGCGACCGCACCTTCGCTTCCGCCCTGCGCCTGGGTGGCGCGCACGCTCACGCCTTGGGCGGTCAACATGTCGCGCAACTCGCTGGCCATCAACTCGGGCGGCAGGTACAGCGGGTTGATCCGGATCGAACGCCGGTTGGCCAGCGCGGCACGGTCGAGCACGCTCACCGCCTGCATGGTCGCGCGCACCGCGTCGCCGGGGCCGGAGATCATGATCGCGTTGGCCTGCGGCAGCTCGCTCAGGGTGATGCCGGAATTGCCGAACACATTGCGCATCTGCGCGGCCACCGCGCCCGGCTGGCTGGCCTCCAGGGGCATGGCCACGAACACCGTGCGCTGACCGGCCGGCACGTCCGGCAGCGAGCGGGTAGCCAGCACCTTGGGCAGTTCGCCGGCCCCGCCACCCGCCGGGGTGAAGCGCAGCACGCCGCCCAGCTCGTTCACCTGCACGCCGTAGGCGGACAGCACCTCGCGCGCGATCTCGTAGGTCTTCTCCGGCGACTGCGGCGACGTGATGCGCAGGCTGACCAGGTCCGGGCGACTGCGCAGGGAACTGTCCACCTGCACGGCGAAACCCAGCTCCATGCCGTAAACGACGTTGATGAAGGTCTCCAGGGGTACCCCGTCGAGAACCACCGACACCGGCTTGCGGATCGGCGCCTGCGGGGTGGAGGCGGCCGGCTGGCCGGTCGCCTTCTCGCTGAGCGCGACCCGTGGCTGCTGCTCCACCAGCGGCCGGCTGCGCTCGCGGTTTTCCTCGCGCAGCACGTCGTCGACCGCAGTCGCCGGCTTGGGCTCCCGGATCGGCGGCGGGAATTTCGGCGGATGGAAGGTGCCGCAACCGGCCAGCAGGCCGGCGGCCAGGCCCAGCACCAGGCCACGGACGGGAATGACGCCACCCTGGCGCCGGGCCTTGGGGCTGGAATCTGGCGTGGCTTTGCTCTGCATCGTCATCTTCAATCGCTTTGAGTGCGGGCCGATCGGGTCGCCCTTCCCTTTGTACCGTGTCGATCCCGCCCGGGTCTAACGGACAGCACCGCCATCCGAAAGTTGCCCGGGATCATCCGGCCCGGCCACGCCGCTGCCCGGCCGGGCCGGGGGGCATCCCGCTGGACGGCGGTGCGCCGCCGGGGACGGCCTGTGTCCCCTGCGGGAAGCTTGCCGGGCTCTGGGATCCGGCCGGAGCCGTGCCGGCCGGCAGTTCCACCGGATCCAGGAACATGCGCCGTTCGTGGCGGGTGCCATCGCCATCCACCCAGGCGACGATCATTGCCGAGATCTCCAGCACCCGGCCGCCATCGGGCAGCACGCCACCCACGCCCAGGCGCAATTCACCGCTGTCGTGGACCAGGAAGATCGCCTGCCTGGCGGCACCGGTGCCCACGATGCCCACCGGTACCGGCGGCGGCGGCGGCGGAGCGGGAGGCGGCTCCACCGGCTTGGGCACCGCACCCCAGGGCGCGCGCGCCTCCCAGGTCGTGTCCAGCATGGCCAGGTCGGGGACGCGCATGGCCACCGGCTGCCAGTCCTGGTTGGCTGCCGCCAGTGGCTTGACCTTGCCCGGCGATGCGCCGAACACCAGGTTGGCCAGGACGCCCAGCAGCAGGGCGCCCCCCAGGAGCCAGGCTTGACGGCGTGCATCCGGGCTCATGACGATCCCCCGCGCCGTTGGGAGGGCGACTGCGCGGGCGTAGACGACCCCGCAGGCATCGGTCCCGATGGCATCGGTCCCGCAGGCATCGGTCCCGATGGCATCGGCCCGGATGGCATCGGCCCGGATGGCATCGGCCCGGATGGCATCGGCCCGGATGGCATCGGCCCGGATGGCATCGGCCCGGATGGCATCGGCCCGGATGGCGTCTGTCCAGATGGCGTCGATCTAGAGGGTGTGGCTCCGGAGGGTGTCGATACGGAGGGTGTCGATACGGAGGGCGCCGGGCCTGTCGGGCCCGGAGTGGAGGTGATGGCCTCTTGCGTCGGCGCCGGCACGACGGCAGCCTCGGGACCGCCCTGCGTGTCGGGCGAGTCACCGGCAACGGCCGCCGGCTCTTCGTCGCCCGCGCGCCGGTAGTAGCCACGTACCACCAGCATCATCCGCGCCTGGTCGGCCTCGGCGATCTCCAGGCGCTCGGCCTGGATCCAGGGCAACGCCTCGGACAACTCGCGCAGGAAGGCGGCCTGGCCGTATTGGGGGAGCAGCCCGTCCAACCGCGCCATGACTTGCCACATGTCGGGATAGCCGGGTACGTCCAGCGTGTCCTCGACCTTGACCTTGGGCTCGGCCAAGCCGGTGCGGCCGGCCAGTTCGGTCAGCCAGGCCTGCATCTCGGCCTGGGCCAGGCCAGCGCTGGTGACCGCTGGAACCCGGGCGCGCATTTCCGCCAGCCCGGCTTCGGCCTGCGCGGCCCGCTCGGGCCAGTCCTTTTGCGCCTGCATGCCGGCAAAGCGGGCCTGCAGCTCCACGTCGCGGCCGTAGCGCGCGGCCAGCACCTCCCGCCGGTCGCCCATCGCCAGCAGCAGATGAATGCCCAGGAAGGCCAGCGCGGCCATGCCGGCCAGGCGCAGGCGCCGGTTGGCCCGCCATTCGTCGCGGGCTCGCTGCCATTGGGCGCGGATCATGGCTTGGCCTCGCCCTTGGGCAACTTGAAGTTCAGCTCCATGCCGCTACCCAGCGGCGTGGCGCTGACGTCGGCCAGGTCGGGCTGGCCGGCATAGGCAGCCACGTATTTGCGCGGGTCGGCACCGCCGCCGCCCAGCAACACCCCCAGGTTGCCGGAATCGCGCTTCCAGGCGTGGACGCGGATACCCTCCGGCTGCGCGGCCACGATCCGCGCGGCCAGTTCGTAATCGCTGGTGCCGGCCTGCAGACCCCGCAGGCGCTCGGCCTCGGCCTGCGCGGCCTCGGCACGTTCGCGGGCGGCGAGCACGGGGGCCATCTCGGCGCGGGTACGGTCCAGCTCGGCGGCGAGGCCGGCACTGGCCAGGCCCCAGCGTGCCAGGCCGGCCAGCTGCCAGCCCAGGGCCACGGCGAACAGCGCACCCAGCGCCAGCCAGGCCAGCCGTTCGCGCCCGTTGGCCGAGCCGGGCAGCCAGTCGCGGCCACCCTCGCCCCAGGATGCCGACCAGGGCAGGGATTCGGGGTGCGGCGGTACCGCCGCACCGGACTCGAGGCCTCCTGCACGCAGGAAGCGCTGCCAGGCATCGGCATCCGGGGGCGCCGGCCACCATTGGCTCTGGAGCAGCTGCCCGCCTTCCCAGATCTGGCCCTCGCAGCCACGCACGAGCTGCAGCAGGCGGGGGCCGTCGGTTTCCGGCGGCGCGCGCAGCAGGCTCTCCGGGATCCAGCGTTGCTCGCCGCTGGCCACGGCGGCGGGCGGCATGGTCCAGATCCACAGATGGGCGATGCCGCGGCGCCAGGCGATATGCACGGCAGCCTCGGGCGAAGGCTGGTAACGGGTGGCGGCCAAGCGCGCCGCGGCGGCGCGCTGGCGTTGCGGCACGGCCGACAGATCGGCCTGACGGTACTGGCACTCCGCGCGTGGCACCACCCACTGCTGACCGCCCAGTGCCCCGCCCTGCTGGACCAGCGCGGCGGGCAGTTCGGGGTCAGTGCCGGTCAGGCGCCGGGTCGGCAAGAAGAGCGCTGCCAGTTGCTTCCGCAGATTCATCGAAGGGAGGGCGCAATACCGGATGGGCGGCCAGGATCGACCAGGGACCCCGCTTGTCCGCAAGGGGCGTCAATCGTACATGCATCCGCCATGCCGCGCCCGCCCTGCCCCACCAGGTGATGCGCAGGTTTTCGTCGGCGAGGAAACGGTAATCCACGCCGACTTCGCCCGGCAGCGCGATGCCCAGCCGCGCCTGCACGTCATAGCCGGAACGGAACGGCCGTTCCTTGCGCATCGCCACCAGCCGGTCACAGGTTTCCGGGCAACCGGGGATCCAGAGGGGCAGCAACGCGGGGGGGGCTGTGTTCAGGTTCACGGCACCGGCGTAATAGGGCGTGATCCGCTCGGGCAGCTCGGCCAGCAACGCCGGCTCCAGCGCATCCCAGCCCAGCACCCGGCCGATCTCGGCGGGGGTGAGCAGGCGTCGGTTGGGCGGCGGCGGACGACCTTCGCGCTCGTACTCGCGGCGTTCGGCGCCGTTCAGCCTGGTCAGGTTGTCCGAGTCGATGTAGTCCAGCAATGCGTCGCGCAGGCGCGGGACCTGCTCGGGATCCGCGCCCTGCATGGTCAGGAAGCCGTCCAGATCGAGGTCGCGCGGCATCACTACGGCGAACAGGCCGGACTCGTCCTGGATCGCGAAGCGCGTGTCGCGCAGGCCCCGGTAGACCGTGCCGTCCAGGCGCAGTTCGCCGCCGATGGGATCGCGCACCAGGCTGCCCATCTCGTCCAGCCGCCGGGTCGCGCGCAACGCCTCCGACATCACCTCCACCGGGAGGCCGGCCAGGGTCAGTTCGCGGGTGGAGGCGAAATACAGCAGCGTGTCGCGGGTGCCGTTGGCGGCCAGCTCGTCATCCAGGCGCTCGTGGCCCACCCGCGCCTGTTCGACCTGCTGCAGCGACCACAATGTCATCAGGCCGACCGCGATCGCGATGCCGGCCAGGATCCACAGGGTTACCGCGAGCACGAAGCCCGGTGCCGGGTGCCGGGTGCGGATGCGGGCGCGCTCAAATGCCATTGTTGCCGCCCATGAGCTGGTCCGGACGCATCATCTCCTCCGGGATCGGATCGGCCAGCAGCGGCACCAGCCAGAACAGTTCGCCCTTGCCGGTGCGGGCCTGGAAACGCACCAGTTTCGGCAGGCGCTGGCGATCGTCCGGCGCCGGATTCCACTGTTCGTGCCACTGGCCCTCATGGTCCAGGTAGGCGAAGGAGGCCTCCTGGAGCGGGCCGCGCACCATGACCAGGTCCGGCGTGTCCGGATCGGAATAGTGCAGCGCCATGCCGCGGCCCTCGCTCTGCAGCCACCAGCGCACCCGCGACATGCCGTTGGCCACCAGCGGCATCGGCGTGGCGTAGGCCAGTTCGGTGCGGCTGCCCCGCATGCCGCCCATGGCGTCTTCCAGGTCGGCCTGGGCGGTGGACACCGCCTCGCGGAACCAGGCCTCCTGCAGGAAGTCGGTGCGCGCTTCGGCCTGCACCCGGGCGATCCGCGTGCGCAGCGACAACGCATGGCTGAGTGCCTGCATCAGCATCGCCACCAGCATCGACACCACCACCAGGGTCACCACGGTTTCCAGCAGGGTGAATCCACCCTGGCGGCGGGTGCTGCGACGGGGAAGGAATGCGCTCACAACTGCGCCGGCTCCCGCACCTGGCGGTAGCCGACCCGGCGCAACACGGTGTCGGCCAGCAGCCGGCCATCCTGCCGCAGTTCCAGGCGCACGTCGTACAGGCCCAGACGGTACAGCCCCGGCTGCAGGTAGCCGGTCATCGCGTCGCGTTCGGGCTCCACCAGGTGCGCGCTCCAGCGCAGGGTGACGTCGCCGAGCTGCTGCTCGCCCTGCGGGGTTTCCATCGGGTTGACCGTCTCCATCCACGCCGCCGCGTTGCGCACGGCCGAGTCGGCCAGGCGCGCATCCTCGGCCCGCGCGACCATCTGCACCGACTGGCTCATCGCCGCGAACAGGGCAAGTCCGGCGGTGGCCAGGATGGTCAGGGCGACGATCGCCTCCAGCAACGAGAAGCCTCGGGGGACGCGCAGCGGCTTCATGGCGCCTGGTCCACCCGGCAGTCCGGCGCGAGCAGCGCCCACTCTTCGACCGTGCCGCCGCCCTCCACCCGCAGGCGCGCCGGATGGCAGATGCCGTTGGCGGCCACCCGCAGCGGGTCCAGCGCGGTGGCGCTCCAGCCGTCCGGGAACGCCAGACCCTCGGCGACCAGCGGCTGGTCGGCGCCGGCCAGGATCGCATGGCCATTGCCGCGTGCCAGCAGTGGCAAGCGCTCGAGCTGGCGCGCGGTTTCCGCACGCTCGCCGCTGGTGGCGATTGCGCGCACGGTGCCGGCGAGCCTGGGTGCCACCAGGGCCACCATGATCGAGATCAGGGCCAGCACCACCAGCATCTCCAGCAGCGAGAAACCGGATGCCGCGCAGCGCCTACTGCGGAGGCAGGAACCCGACGTCCGCATCATTGCCCTCGCCTCCGGGCTTGCCATCGGCACCCCAGGAATAGATCGCGAACGGCAGCCCGTCGCGGCCCGGGATCGAGTACTGGTAGGGATTGCCCCAGGGATCGGCCGGCACCGCCTCGTCCAGGTACGGGCCGCGCCAGCGGGCGCGGGCGCGCTCGTCGCTCGGCGCGGTATAGAGCACGGCCAGGCCCTCCTCGGCGCTGGGGATACGGCCCACTTCCAGGCGGAAGGTCTCCACCGCGCCGCGCAGCAGCCGGCTCTGGGTCTCGGCGACCTGGACCTTGGACGTGTCCACCCGGCTGAACAGCCGCGGCCCGACCAGGCTGGCGATCAGGCCGATGATGACCAGGACGACCAACATCTCGAGCAGGGTGAAGCCTGCGCTGTGGCGGGGGGCACGCATGGGGGCTCCGGGAATCGTGTGACGCATGGGGAATGCCTAGAGGGGGACGTCGTTGACGCTGGTGATGGCCAGGATGATGGCGGTCATGATCGTGCCGACGACGATGCCGATGACGATGATCGCCAGCGGCTCGATCAATTGTAGCGCACGCTTCATCCGGTCCCGGCCGGTGGTTTCGTACAGCCGCGCCAGCGCCGAGAGCAGCTTGGGCAGCTCGCCGCTGGCCTCGCCGACGGCCACCAGGTCGTAGCCGGTGGGATTGAGCGAGCGATGCTCGCGCAACGCCGCCGACAGGGTCGAGCCGGCCTTGACCGAGCGCGCCACCGCCAGCAGGCGCACGCGCAGGAACTTCAGCCGCACCGCCTGCGCCGACAGGTTGAGCGCGCGGATCAGTTCGACCCGCCCGTGCAGCAGCGCCGACAGGGTGCTGGCCCAGCGCCCGACCTCGGCCTCGACCAGCCAGTCGCCGACCACCGGCAGGCGCGCGGCGCGTTCGGCCAGGCCGTCGACGAAGCCCGGCGCCTTCCACAGCGCGCGCAGGCCCAGCGCCAGCGCCAGCACCGCCAGCAGCACCCACCAGGCATGCGTGCTCAGCCATACCCCGGTGGCGATGGTCCAGCGCGAGATCGCCGGCATGGTCTCCTCGTGCTGGGTCAGCAAGCCGCCGAAACGCGGCACCACCCACATGAAGATGATCCCGACCGCGGCGATGCCGGAGGCGACCAGCACCGCCGGGTAGATCATCGCGCCGATCATTTCCTGGCGCACGCGCTGGTCATATTCGAACTGGTCCACGCCGCTGCGGATCGATTCGGCCAGGCGGCCGGTCGCTTCGCCGGCGTGGACCAGCTGGTGGAAGTATTCCGGCACCGGCAGCTTCGATTCGCGCAGCGCGGCGCTGAAGCTCTCGCCGCGGCGCACCGCCTTCTCGATTTCGCTGAAGGCGCCGGTCAGGGTCGGGTGGTGGCTCGACTTGGCCAGCGAGGACAGCGCGGTGACCAGGCCGACGCCGGCCTCCAGCAGGGTGGTGAATTCATGCAGCACCAGCTGCATCTCGCGCGCCGACGCGTGCTTGCGCCGCGGACCGCTCCAGGCCGAACCGCGCGCACGCTTGAGCGCATAGGGCGTGAGTCCCTGCTGGGCGAGCTGGCGCGCCGCCTCGCCGTCGGACCCGGCCTCCAGCGAACCGGTGACCTTGTTGCCGGAACGGTCCAGCGCCTCGTAGCTGAACAGCGTGCGCTCAGCCATCGCCGCCGGCCCCGCCGGTCACCCGCACCACTTCCTCGATCGTGGTCAGCCCGGCCATCGCCTTGAGCAGGCCGTCCTCGCGCAGGGTGCGGCCGCCCTGGGCATTGGCCAGCGCGCGCATCTTCTCGGCCGTGGCCGAAGCGATGACCAGCTCCTGCATCTCCGGGGTGACATCGACCAGCTCGTAGATGCCCAGGCGGCCGCGGTAGCCGGTGCCCTGGCAATGCGGGCAGCCGACCGCGACGCGCCAGTCGGCCACCGCGCCGGGCGCGGCCAGCGGCTCGACCAGGCGCCGCACCGCCGGCAGCACCTCGGCGGCCGGGCGGCTGCAGTTCGGGCACAGCCGCCGCACCAGGCGCTGGGCCTGCACCGCGCGCACGCTGGTGGCGACCAGGAACGGCTCCACGCCCATGTCGACCAGGCGGGTGAAGGCGCTGACCGCATCGTTGGTATGCAGAGTGGACAGCACCAGATGGCCGGTGAGCGCGGACTGGACCGCGATCTCGGCGGTCTCCAGGTCGCGGATCTCGCCGATCATGATCACGTCCGGATCCTGGCGCAGGATCGCGCGCAGGGCCCGGGCGAAGGTGTAGCCGATGTCGGCGTTGGCCTGGATCTGGGTCACGCCGTCGACCTCGTACTCGACCGGGTCCTCGACCGTGATCATCTTGCGGTCGCGCTGGTTCATCTCCTCCAGCGTGGCGTACAGGGTGGTGGACTTGCCCGAGCCGGTGGGCCCGGTGACCAGGACGATGCCATGCGGCTCGCGCGCCCAGGTACGGAACATCGACAGGTCGCGGGGCGAGAAGCCCAGCCGCTCCAGGCTCAGGTCCTGGCGCTCCTTGGGCAGCAGGCGCAGGACGATGGATTCGCCATGCACCGCCGGTACCGCCGAGGCGCGCACGTCGATCTCCTGGCCGCTGACCCGCGCGCTCAGGCGGCCGTCCTGTGGCAGGCGGCGCTCGGCGATGTCCATGCCCGAGATCAGCTTCACCCGCGAGGCCACCGCCGGATAGCGGCTGGCCGGCAGGGTCATGCGCGTATGCAGGATGCCGTCGGTGCGCATGCGCACGTGGAACACCAGTTCCTCAGGTTCGATGTGGATGTCCGAGGCGCGCTGGTCCATGGCCTGGGCAAGGATGTTGTTCACCAGTTCTATGACCGGCGCCTCCTCCGCCAGTTCCCGCAGGTGGCTGACGTCATCCTCGAGGTCGCCGGCGGCGCGGCTGCGGCCGGCCATGTCCAGCAGCCGGTCCAGGTCCTGGGTGCGGGTCAGTCGCCACTGCCAGGCACTGCCGGCCAGGCAACGGTCCAGCGACTCGTTGACCAGTGCGTCCAGGGGGTCGCGCGCGACCGCCAGCACCTGGCCGTCCGGCGCGGTCCAGGCGGCCACCCCGTTGTCCAGCCACCAGTCCAGGCTGTAGCCGCTGCCGGCGAGCAGTTCCCGGATCGCGTCGGGCTGCTCGGGCCATTCGCTGCCGGCCAGCAGCGGCACCCCGAGCTGGTCGGACAGGACCGGCAGCAATGTCTCCTCGGACACCGCCCCCAGCCGCACCAGGATGCTGCCGATGCGGCCGCTGAACTGTTCCTGGAAGGCGAGCGCCTTGTGGATGTCGGCAGCGGACACGATCCCGCGCTCGACCAGCAACTCGCCGAGCAGGCGTGCGCGTGGCGGCCTGGGGGCGTGGTCGGGCGTGATTGCAAGGTTGGAGGACATGGAGGGCGGCCTCACGATACTCGACGGCGCAGGTAGTTGAGCAGGTCGATCCGGGTGATCAGCCCCAGGAACCTCTCCCCGTCCATCACGATCGCCACCTGGCCGCGGTCGAACACCGGCAGCAGCGCCTCGATCGGCGACTTCACGTCCAGCTTCTCCAGCTTGCTGACCATCGCCACCGACACCGGGTCGCGGAACCGCGCCTCGTCGCCGTACACGTGCAGCAGCACGTCGCTCTCGTCGATGATCCCGGCCAGTTGCTCTCCCTCCATCACCGGCAGCTGCGAGACGTCGTACAGCTTCATCCGCTGGTAGGCGATGGTGAGCTGGTCGGTCGGCGCCACCACCACGGTGTCGCGCTGGCTGTACGGACGCAGGATCAGGTCGCGCAGGTCGCCGTACTGCGGGCGCTCGAGGAAGCCGTTGTCCAGCATCCAGTAGTCGTTGTACATCTTCGACAGGTACTTGTTGCCGGTGTCCGGCACCAGCACCACCACTTTCTTCGGCACGGTCTGCTCGCGGCAGTACTTCAGCGCGGCGGCCAGCAGGGTGCCGGTGGAGGAGCCGCCGAGCACGCCTTCCTTCGCCAGCAGTTCGCGCGCAGTGTGGAAGCTCTCCGCATCGGGGATGGCGTAGGCCTTCTTCACCCGGCTGAAATCGGCGATCGAAAACAGGTGGTCCCCGCCGATGCCCTCCACCATGTAGCTGCCGGACTTGTCGCTGAGCACGCCTTCGTTGACGTACTGGGCCAGGACCGAGCCGACGGGGTCGGCCAGCACCAGTTCCACCTCCGGCGCGAGCCTGGCCAGGCTGCGCGACAGGCCGGTCATCGTGCCCGTGCTGCCGCAGCCGAACACGATGGCGTCGAACCCGCCGACCGACGCCATCTGCTCGACGATCTCCGGGCCGGTGGAAGCCTCGTGCGCGGCCGGGTTGTCCGGGTTGCCGAACTGGTTGATGAAGTAGGCGCCCGGGGTGTCGGCGGCGATCTTCGCGGCCAGGTTCTGGTAGAACTCGGGATGGTCGTGGCCCACATCCGAGCGGGTCAGCACCACCTCGGCGCCCATCGCCTTGAGGTTGAAGATCTTCTCCCGGCTCATCTTGTCCGGGATCACCAGGATCAGCTTGTAGCCCTTCTGCTGTGCGACCAGGGCCAGGCCCAGGCCGGTGTTGCCGGCGGTGCCCTCGACCAGGGTGGCGCCGGGACGGATGTCGCCGCGCGCCTCGGCCGCCTCGATCATCCACAGGCCGATGCGGTCCTTGATCGAGCCGCCGGGATTGGCGTTCTCCAGCTTCAGGTACAACTCGCACACGCCGGCGTCCAGGCGCCGGGCCTTGACCATGGGCGTGCGCCCGATCAATTCGAGCACGGAATCGTGCGGGGCCATTCGATCCGCTCCGGGGCGGGCCGCGTCGTGCGGCGGAACCGGGATTATCGACCGGAAACGGCATGGCCGGGAACGGCGGCCGCCCGCCGGCGATGCGGGATTCAGCGGAACCGGTACCGGTCGGCGGATTGCGTGGGCGGTGGCGACCGACGAGGATGGCCGCCACCGCCCACGGCAGGAACTGTCGGCCGGCACCAGCCGGCCGGATGCCCGGTCAGTGCGCCCGGGCGGCGTAGATCTGCAGCAGCTTCTCCTTGGCGTGCAGCTTCTCGCGCTTCATCTGGCCGAGCGTGGCATCGTCGATCGGCAGGACCCCGAGTTCGGCGTCCGTGACCTTCTTGTCCAGCGTGCGGTGGCGCTGGTAGAGCTGCTTGAACTCCGGGTCGCTCTTGATCAATGCGTCGATTTCGGCCTGCGGTTGCCCTTCGAACATGTCTGCACCTCCTGGGATCGTCATGCGTCCGTGCCGGGGATGCCGGCCCGCCTGGCCGGCCCTGGAAAACAAACGCCCCGGGCCTGCAGGGTCCGGGGCGTGGGGTATTCGGAGCTGTCCTGGAGCACGGGAGCCACCGCGCCGCCGGTCACTCCCGGCCGGACCCGCTGCGGCCCGTCGGCGATCTCCGGTGGAACTGGCAACGACTGCATCGGCAGGGTGCTCCGGTCGCCCAGGCAGCGGAAACACCGCCTGGGTATCCGACCCTACTCCTCGACCCCGAAGGGGGCAAGCCTGCGGACAAGTGATTGATCCTGCGGGGAATCACTCAGCTGACCGGCTCCGGGGTGCGCACGCCGGAAAGCCTCGGGATATCATGCAAGTCACTGATTAAAAAAGTATTTTTACTGCGCAACCACGACCTCGGCGGCCACCTGCGGGGTTGCAGCCGCCCTGCGCCCGGCGGCCTGGATCCGTGCCGCCGGCATTCCGCCGGCGACCAGCGCGGCCTTCACCGCATCGGCCCGGGCCTGGGCGCGCTTGGCGTCCTGGTCGAAAGCCTGCACCCGCACGTTGCCGCGCTTGCCGATCTGCAGGTAGGCGGCCAGCGCGCTCGCCGCAGCCTTGCCTTCTGGCGTCAACGCACCCTTGCCGGAGGCGAATCCGGCGGCCGGCAACGCGAACACTTCGCCGCGCGATTCGAAGCTCGATGGCGGCAGCTTGGCCCCGGACACCAGTTCGGCCTCCTGGCGCGCCAACGCCGCCTCCTTGCGCCGCGCCGCGCTCAATTGCGCGGTCTGCTTGCCAGCCACCGTACTCAGCGCCTGCTCGGCGTCCGAGCGCGCCGCCGCTTCGGCCTCGGCCTCCAGACGCAGGCGCTCGGTCTCCTCGGCCTGGATCTGCGACTGGATGCGCAGGCGTTCGGCTTCCTGGCGGGCGCGCTCGGCATCGCGGCGCGCGGCGCGCAGCAGCAACGCATTGTGCTGCCGGTCCAGGCTGTCCAGTTCGCGGCGTGCGGCTTCTGCGACGGCCGCGTTCTCCGCGATCTCCACCCGGCGCTCGGCCAGGTACAGCGCGCCGGCCCGCTCGCTGCGACGGGCATCGGCCAATGCGGCGATGGCCTGCTGCGCCTCCATCTGCTCGAACGCGGCCATCCGCCCCAGCGACGGATCGCCGCGAAGCACGCCCATCCGCGCCTGCAGGCGCAGCGCGTCCGGGTCATCGGCGGCACGGGCGGCCGTGGCCGCCAGCAGCAAGCATGCGATCAGCACGGTCTTGTTCATGGCGCGCCCTCCTCCAGCGACTGCTGCAGCGCCGCGATCTCCGCGCGCCGCTGGCGCAATGCAGCCTCGGCCTGGGCCCGTTCGCTGCGGGCCCGCGCGAGGTCGGCGTCGGCCGCCACCTCGCGGGCCAACTGCTCCGCTTCGCGCCGCTCGCCGCGACTGCGCGACATCGCCCCGGCCTGGGCCTGGATCAGGCGCTGCCGCGCCGACTCGAGCAGGTCCGGCGCGTACTGGTCGGCATCGGCATCCCGGGCCTGCTGCACCGCCTGCTGCGCGCGCTGCAGGTCGGGCGAGGAGACCACCTGGGCCTGGGCTGTGACCGCCAGCCCGGTTGCGGCAACCAATGCATACAGGCATCGGCGGAAGTGTGCGAAGCTAGGCCTGTTCAGATGGGCATTCATCGGGGAAGTGTCGTGTCGGGTCGGCACGGCCATTGTCTGAAGCCTGCGGCGCCCGTGCAACGGGCGCGCCGCGGGGACAACGAATTCGAGCATTGGGGATCGTCGCACCATGGATATCGGCTACTTCCTGAAGCTGATGACCGAGAAGAACGCCTCGGACATGTTCCTGACCACCGGGGCGCCGGTCTACATCAAGATCGAGGGCAAGCTCTATCCCCTGGGCAATACCGGCCTGCCGCCGGGGATGGTCAAGAAGATCGCCTATTCGCTGATGGACGAGGGCCAGGTGCCGCAGTTCGAGCGCGAGCTGGAACTGAACATGGCCATCGCCCTGCCCGACGCCGGTCGCTTCCGGGTCAACGTGTTCAAGCAGCGCGGCGAGGTCGGCATGGTGATCCGCGCGATCCGCAGCGTGATCCCCAGCATCGAGGACCTGAACCTGCCGCAGGTGCTCAAGGACATCATCATGACCCCGCGCGGGCTGGTCCTGCTGGTGGGCTCCACCGGCTCGGGCAAGTCGACCGCGCTGGCCTCGATGATCGACCACCGCAACAGCAGCACCACCGGGCACATCCTCACCATCGAGGATCCGATCGAGTACCTGCACCGGCACAAGAAGTCGATCGTCAACCAGCGCGAGGTCGGCCTGGACACCCACGCCTTCCACAACGCGCTGAAGAACGCGATGCGCGAGGCGCCGGACGTGATCCTGATCGGCGAGATCCTGGACGCGACCACGATGGAGGCGGCGATCGCCTTCGCCGAGACCGGTCACCTGTGCCTGGCCACCCTGCACTCCAACAATGCCGACCAGACCATCGAGCGCATCCTCAACTTCTTCCCCGAGAGCGCGCACAAGAACGTGCTGATGAACCTGGCCCTGAACCTGCGCGCGGTGGTTTCGCTGCGCCTGGTCAAGGGCCTGGACGAGCGCCGCCTGCCGGCCACCGAAGTGCTGATCAACACCCCGATGATCCGCGACCTGCTGCGCCGTGGCCAGGTGCACGAGATCAAGGCGGCGATGGAAGGCTCGCTGGAGGAAGGCATGCACAGCTTCGACCAGTGCCTGTTCCGGATGGTCAAGCAGGGTCGGATCGAGCAGGAGGAGGCGCTGCGCGCGGCCGACTCGCGCGATGGCCTGGCGCTGAAGTTCCGCCTGTCCGAAGGCGCAAGCGAGGAACACGATCCCTACGCGGACGTGACCGCGATGCCGGCCTCGCCGACCATCACCCACGGCTTCATCTGATCGCTCAGGGCGCGTCCGGCTGGGCGTCGGGAGCGGAATCCCGGAACGCCGGCAGGGCCAGGCAGGCCTGCTCGATCCGCGCCAGGGTCGGCCACTGCGCCACGTCCATGCCGAAGCGGCGCGCGTTGTAGAGCTGCGGCACCAGGCAGCAGTCGGCCAGCCCGGGCAGGTCGCCATGGCAATGGGCCCCGGTGGCCGGATTCTCGGCAACCAGTGCCTCGAACGCGCCCAGCCCCTCGCCGATCCAGTGCCGCACCCAGGCCTCGCGCCCGTCCTGCGGCACGTTCCATTCGCGCTCCAGGTATTGCAGCACGCGCAGGTTGTTGAGCGGATGGATGTCGCAGGCCACCAGCTGCGCCAGCGCCCGCACCCGGGCGCGTTCACGGGCGGTGGCCGGCAGCAGCGGCGCGGCGTGCGGCCAGACCTCCTCCAGGTACTCGAGGATCGCCAGCGACTGGCTCACGGCGCGATGGCCGTGCAGCAGCAGCGGCACCAACTGCTGCGGATTGAGTTCGGCATAGGCGGCCGCATGCTGCTCGCCGCCATCGCGCAGCAGGTGCACCGGCTCGATCGTGCAGGCCAGGCCCTTCAGGCGCAGTCCGATGCGGACCCGCCAGGCGGCGCTGGAGCGCCAATAGGAATACAGGTGCAGCCCTTCGTCGCCGGTCCTGTCCATCGCCATCCTCCCGGGGAGCCCGGACACGATACTCCGGTCACGCCGGCAAGGGCTGGCGCTCGATGCGCTGCTCGATGGCGCCGAACAGGCTGCGGCCCTCGCGGTCGAGCATCTCGATCCGCACGCTGTCGCCGAACTTCATGAACGGAGTGCTCGGCTTGCCGTCGCGCAGGGTTTCCACGGTGCGCTGCTCGGCGAAGCAGGAGGCGCCGCGGGCGACGTCCTGGTTGGCGATCGTGCCCGAGCCGACGATCGTGCCGGCCGCCAGCGGCCGGGTCCTGGCCGCGTGCGCGACCAACTGGGCGAAGTCGAACTGCATGTCCTCGCCGGCTTCCGGGGCGCCGAACCACTGGCCGTTGATGTGGGTCAGCAGCGGCAGGTGCAGCTTGTTGCCGCGCCAGTCCGCGCCCAGTTCGTCCGGGGTGGCCAGCACCGGCGACAGCGCCGAGCGCGGCTTGGACTGGAGGAAGCCGAAGCCCTTGGCCAGCTCCGGCGGGATCAGGTTGCGCAGGGAGACGTCGTTGACCAGGCCCACCAGTTGGATGTGGCCGGCGGCCTGCTCCGGGGTGACGGCCATCGGCACGTCGTCGGTGACCACCACGATCTCCGCCTCCAGGTCGATGCCGTAGTCCTCGCTGACCACGCGCACCGGGTCGCGCGGGCCGTAGAAGCCGGAACTGGTGGCCTGGTACATCAGCGGGTCGGTATAGAAGCTCTCCGGCACTTCGGCCCCGCGCGCGCGGCGCACCCGCTCCACGTGCGGGAGGTAGGCGCTGCCGTCGACGAATTCGTAGGCGCGCGGCAGCGGCGCGGCCAGCGCATCCATCTCCAGGGCAAAGGCCCCGGCGGCCTGGCCGGCTTCCAGCGCCTGCGCCAGCGCGACCAGGCGCGGCGCGGCGCGCTGCCAGTCGTCCAGGGCCTGCTGCAGGGTGGTGGCGATGCCGCTGGCGCGCACGGCGCGGGCCAGGTCGCGCGACACGACCACGAGGGTGCCGTCACGGCCGCCTTCCTTGAGGGTTCCTAGCTTCATCGCGGCGCACTCCTGCGGGCCTGGGGAGCGGAATTGTAGCGGTCCGGGACAATCGTTTCATTGGAAACATTGCCCTGGCCCGGCCGGCCGGCAGGCCCCGCTTTGTGCGCCGCAGCATGCCAGGGCGTAGAATGTGCGCCCTCTTCCACGCTCTCCACGGAGCCGCAGATGGCCCTGCACCAGGTCGATTCCGGCCGCAATCCGCCGGACGAAATCAATGTCGTCATCGAGATCCCCAAGGACTCCGAGCCGGTCAAGTACGAAGTGGACAAGGCCACCGGCGCGATCTTCGTCGACCGCATCCTCTCCACCCCGATGCGCTATCCGTGCAACTACGGCTACGTGCCCGACACCCTGTGCGGCGACGGCGACCCGGCCGACGTGCTGGTGGTGCTGCCGCTGCCGCTGATCCCCGGCTCGGTGGTGCGCTGCCGCCCGGTGGGCGTGCTGAAGATGACCGACGAGGCCGGCGGCGACGAGAAGATCCTGGCGGTGCCGATCTCCAAGGTGTTCTCGGGCTATGGCCACGTGGAGGACATCGAACAGGTCTCGCCGCACTGGCTGGAACGCATCGGCCACTTCTTCGAGCACTACAAGGACCTGGAGCAGGGCAAGTGGGTCAAGCTCGATGGCTGGGGCAATGCCGCCGAGGCCAAGCGGATCCTGCGCGAGTCCATGCAGCGCGCCAGCGGGCGGGACTGAGCCCGCACGCCGCGCCCCGGGCAACGGTCCGGAGCCGGCGTCTCCGCCCCTGGAACCGGACAGGCCGAGTCCTCCGCCTGTCCGCTTTCGCGGCATCGCAGCAAGGCGGTTCCCGGCCGGGCCCCTAGACTTGGGGATTGTTCCGCTTCCCGCCCGGAGATCCGAATGAATGCTGTCCCCCGCCGGCATCCGCAGGCCGCCGACGGCAGCACGCTGCCCGAACTGAACCGCTGGGTGGCCGAGATGGCCGCCCTGACCCGGCCCGACGCGATCCACTGGTGCGACGGCAGCGACGGCGAATACCGGGCCCTGCTCGCCGCCATGACCGCTGACGGCACCCTGCTCCCGCTCAACCCCGCCACCCACCCCGGCTGCTATCTGCACCGCTCGCACCCGGACGATGTGGCCCGGGTCGAACACCTGACCTTCGTCTGCACCTCGCAACGGGAGGATGCCGGGCCCAACAACCATTGGATGGCGCCGCAGGAAGCCGACGCCAAGATCGATGCGCTGTTCGACGGCTGCATGCGCGGGCGCACGATGTACGTGATCCCCTACTGCATGGGCCCGATCGACTCGCCGCTGGCGCGCTGCGGAGTGGAGCTCACCGACTCGCCCTACGTGGTGGCGAACATGCGGATCATGACCCGGATGGGCGCGGCGGCGCTGGCCCGGATCGAGCGCGAAGGCCACGAGGAAACCGCCCGCGGCGAACGGACGCATCCCGAGAAAGCCGCTTGCGGCGAACGGACGCATCCCGAGGGAGCCGCTTGCGGCGAACGGACGCATACGTTCGTCCGCGGCCTGCACTCGACGGGCGAACTGGATCCGCAGCGCCGCTACATCATGCACTTCCCCGAATCGCTGACCATCAAGTCCTACGGCTCGGGCTACGGCGGCAACGCGCTGCTGGGCAAGAAGTGCCACGCCCTGCGCATCGCCTCCTGGCAGGCGCGGCAGGAGGGCTGGCTGGCCGAGCACATGCTGGTGCTCGGCCTGGAGAACCCGCAGGGCGAGACCCACTACATCGCCGCGGCCTTCCCCAGCGCCTGCGGCAAGACCAACCTGGCGATGCTGATCCCGCCGCAGGGCTACCGGGAGGCCGGCTGGAAGATCTGGACCGTGGGCGACGACATCTGCTGGATGCGCCCTGGCGCGGACGGTCGCCTGTGGGCGATCAACCCGGAGGCCGGCTTCTTCGGCGTGGCGCCGGGCACCTCGGGCAAATCCAATCCGAACGCGCTGGCCTCGATCCAGCACGACACCCTTTTCACCAACGTGGCGGTGACCGCCGACAACCAGCCGTGGTGGGAAGGCCTGGACGGGCGCACCCCGGCCAGCGACTGGCAGGGCCGCCCCTACGACCCGGCCAACGGCCCGGCCGCGCATCCGAATTCACGCTTCACCGTAGGCGCGAAGCAATGCCCCACCGCCTCGCCGCACATGGAGGACGCGCAGGGCGTGCCGATCTCCGCGATCATGTTCGGCGGCCGCCGCGCCGGCCTGGTGCCGCTGGTGTTCGAGGCCCGCGACTGGACCCATGGCGTACTGGTCGGTGCGGCGATGGCCTCGGAAACCACCGCCGCGGCCACCGGTGCGGTCGGGGTGGTCCGCCGCGACCCGATGGCGATGAAGCCGTTCTGCGGCTACCACTTCGGCGACTACTTCGCCCACTGGCTGTCGTTCGACCGCCCCGGTGCGAGGCTGCCGAAGGTGTTCCACGTCAATTGGTTCCGCAAGGGCGAGGACGGCAGGTTCCTGTGGCCGGGCTTCGGCGAGAACCTGCGGGTGCTGGAATGGATCCTCGGCCGGGTTCAGGGCACCGCTGCCGCGCGCGAGACCGCCATCGGCCTGCTGCCGGAACGCGAGGCGCTCGCCCTGCATGACCTGGGACTGCCCGAGGCCACGCTCGATGCGCTGCTGGACATCGATACGGACGCCTGGAAGGCGGAGATGGACAGCGTGCAGCAGAGCCTGGCCGAACTGGGCGAGCGTACGCCGCAAGCCTTGCGCGAGAACTGCGCGCGGATCCGCGCGGCGCTGGGCTGAAGCCCCGGCGCGCCGGGCGCGGGGTGGCGGCCGTGCGCTCCCGCCCGCTCAGCCGGCACTCCGGCTCAGCAACTGCTCCGCGCGCACCGCCACCGGCATCCACACCGCGCGCTGCGCCTCGATGCCCGCTTCGTGCCGGCGCCACTTCTCCGCATCCGGCGGGGTGAGCGTATAGCGGGACAGCGGCAGGCTCGCGCCCAGCCTGCGATCCCAGCCCAGCCCGGCCCAGGCGCACAGCCGCTCGATCTCGCCCTGCGGATCGCCCAGGAACCGGGTGTACTGGATCCCCGTCCAGGCATCGGCCGGCAACGATTCCAGGTCGTCCAGCAGCGTGCCCACGGCGCTCGCCCATTGCCGGGCGACCACCTCTTCGAGCGGCCTGCCGCGGCCCTCCCTCCAGCCGGGCGTCAGCAGGAACGACCAGGTCGGTCCTTCCCACCCGGGCAACTGCGGATACATGGCGAAATCGCCCGAGCGCCAGCCGTCGATCATGCTGCCTATGGCCTGGCGGGGATCGCGGTACAGGAACACGAACCCGGCCCCGGGGAATACCGTGCGCAGGAACGGGACGCGCAAGGCATTCTTGGGGGTCTTCTCCAGCATCCGCACTGGCGCGCCGGCCGGCGGCCTGCGATCGCGATCGCGCAACTGGTGGAAGAACCGCTCGCGCAATGCCCGGGCCGTTTCCTCGGTGGCGTCGGCGGCAAGCAGCCGGTTGGAATCGTAGCCGCGTGCGGACGGCGCCAGGCCGGGGACGCCTTCGATCAGGGCGTGGCTTTCGTCGCCCGGGGAATACAGGCCCGGCGCGGTGGCCAGGGTTTCGAACAGCAGGGTCGACCCGGAGCGCGGCGCACTGAGGATGAACAGCGGTCGTTCGAACAGCGGATCGCCCGCCTGCTGCGTCGCCCGGGGCGTTGCCGGCCGGTCGGGCACGACCGCTGCGCCTGCATGCACGCCGGCCGGGGCCACGCCATGCCGGTCCATCCGCGATTCGTCGCCGGCCACGGCGGCGGTGGCCAAGGCCATGTCCAGCACGTGCGCATGCAGCGCCTGGAAGAAGCCGAGTTCGTTCTTCAGGCCGATCTGCCCCGCGCCCAGCGCTTCGAGTTCGGCGGTGACGTCGTCCAGCAATCGCCGGTAGCGCGGCAATCCTTCCCCGCCGTCGCCATGGCAGGCCCACAGCCCCTGCCAGCGCCGGGCGAAGCGCAGCAGCGCCTGCTGGATCGGCCCCATGCGCGGGTCGGCAACGGCTTCGCCCAGCAGGAACACGATGTGCTCGCGCAATTCCCATGGCGACATCACCGCCGGCGCGTTCCAGGCCTCGAAATCCAGCGCCACCGGCCGGCCGGGCACGGGCGCGACGCGCACCGGCCGCCAGTCCTGGCCGCGCGGTCCGGGGGGCCGCGCCTGCCCCAGCAAGTCCCAGAAGCGTTCGCCGCCGACCGTGTCCGCAACCAGGTGGATGCGGGTATCGCTGCCCTCGTTGAGCACGCGATGGCGCCGCCAGGTGTCGAAGATCCAGCACTCGCCGGCGGCCATGTTGACCTCGCCCTCGCCGCACTGGAATCGCACCGACGGGGTGGTCACGATCGGCACGTGCACGCGCATGCGCTCGCGCCAGTAGTAGTTGATGTCGACGTGCGCACGCACTTCGGCCTGGCCGGACAGGCGCATCAACCGCGCGCGCCCCCAGGTGGCCCCGAGCGCTTCCAGCGCCTGCATCAGGTAGGGACACTGCTCCAGCGCCGGAGTCGGCCGCATCGGCCCGTTCAACTCGTCGCTGTCCGGATCGCCGTGGGTGGTGATCAGGGTCAGGGCGGTGTTGCCGTCATCGCGCTCGGTCCGGCCGCGCCACCAGCGCTCGTCCACTGCCGCCACCTCCCTGGCCATGGCCTGGGCATCGAACAGGATGGGGAGTTGGAGGAACGGTACCTGCAGCTTCATGGCGGGAGCGGGCGCGGATGCGGGAAACGGTCAGTGTGCCGCGACCATCGGCTGCGGCAAGTGCCGTTCGGCACGGGCGGCAACCGGAGACTACCCGGGCCGGTACACCTGCGCGCCCTCCTCGCGGAACTGCGCCGACTTCTCGGCCATGCCGGCTTCCAGCGCCCGGGCCTCGTCCACCCCGTGCTCGGCGGCGTAATCGCGCACGTCCTGGGTGATCTTCATCGAGCAGAAGTGCGGGCCGCACATCGAGCAGAAGTGGGCCAGCTTGTGCGCGTCCTTGGGCAGGGTCTCGTCGTGGAATTCCTTGGCCTTCTCCGGGTCCAGGCCGAGGTGGAATTGGTCCTCCCAGCGGAACTCGAAGCGCGCCTTGCTCAGCGCGTTGTCGCGCACCTGCGCGCCCGGGTGGCCCTTGGCCAGGTCGGCGGCGTGGGCGGCGATGCGGTAGGCCATGATTCCGTCGCGCACGTCCTGGCGGTTGGGCAGGCCCAGATGTTCCTTGGGCGTGACGTAGCACAGCATCGCGGTGCCGAACCAGCCGATCATGGCCGCGCCGATGGCGCTGGTGATGTGGTCGTAGCCGGGCGCGATGTCGGTGGTCAGCGGGCCGAGGGTGTAGAACGGTGCCTCGCCGCACTCGCGCAGCTGCTTGTCCATGTTCTCCTTGATCAGCTGCATCGGCACGTGGCCGGGGCCTTCGATCATGGTCTGCACGTCGTGCTTCCAGGCGATCTTGGTCAGCTCGCCCAGGGTTTCCAGTTCGCCGAATTGCGCGGCATCGTTGGCATCGGCGATGCAACCGGGGCGCAGGCCGTCGCCCAGCGAGAAGGCCACGTCGTAGGCCTTCATGATCTCGCAGATGTCCTCGAAGTGGGTGTAGAGGAAGTTCTCCCTGTGGTGCGCCAGGCACCACTTGGCCAGGATCGAGCCGCCGCGACTGACAATACCGGTGGTGCGCCTGGCGGTCAGCGGCACGTAGCGCAGCAGCACGCCGGCGTGGATGGTGAAGTAGTCCACGCCCTGTTCGGCCTGCTCGATCAGGGTGTCGCGGAAGATCTCCCAGGTCAGCTCCTCGGCGCGGCCGTCCACCTTCTCAAGCGCCTGGTAGATCGGCACGGTGCCGATCGGCACCGGCGAGTTGCGCACGATCCACTCGCGGGTCTCGTGTATGTGCTTGCCGGTGGACAGGTCCATTACCGTGTCGCCGCCCCAGCGGATCGACCAGACCAGCTTCTCCACTTCCTCGGCGATGCCCGAGCTGACCGCGCTGTTGCCGATGTTGGCGTTGATCTTGGTCAGGAAGTTGCGGCCGATGATCATCGGCTCGCTTTCCGGATGGTTGATGTTGTTGGGCAGGATCGCGCGGCCGCGGGCGATCTCCTCGCGCACGAACTCGGGGGTGATGAGTTTGGGGATGCTGGCGCCGAAGCTCTCGCCCGGGTGCTGGGCCAGCAGATGCGCCTCGCGCACCGCCTCCAGCCGCTGGTTCTCGCGAATGGCGACGTATTCCATCTCCGGGGTGACGATGCCGCGGCGCGCATAGTGCATCTGGGTGACGTTGGCACCGGCCCTGGCCCGGCGCGGCAACGCACGGTTGGGGAAACGCACCGCCGCCAGCTTCGGATCGTGTTCGCGGGCGCGGCCGAATTCGGAGGACAGCGCCGGCAGCGCCTCGGTGTCGCCGCGCTCGGCGATCCACTGTGCACGCAGCGCCGGCAGGCCGGCGGCCAGGTCGATGCGTGCCTGCGGGTCGGTATAGGGACCGGAGGTGTCGTACACCGTGACCGGGGGGTTGTCCTCGCCACCGAAAATGGTCGGCGTGCGGGTCAGCACGATCTCGCGCATCGGCACGCGGATGTCCGGGCGTGAACCTTCGACGTGGACCTTGTGCGAGCCGGGGATCGGCCGGGTGACCGACTCGGACAGCTGCTCGGCCTGCTGGGCCAGGGTGGCGGGAATGGCGTTCATGGATGGCTCCGCTCGATGCAGGGATCGCCGCACTCGCGTGCGGACCATGGGCGGTGGCGATGCCGGGAGTTCGGATTCCGGCCCGCACCGCCCGGAGCGGGCGGACACGGGACGGCCAGGCCATCCCGCGAAAGCTTCCCTACGCCGGTATCAACCGGATCAGGTTCCAAGGGACTGTCTCAACCGCGGCCCTTCCCGGCGCCGGCGGTACCCCCGCTTCGGCCGCCATTAGACCATAGCCGGCCTCCGGCTTCAGGCCCGGCGGGAGCTGGGCGCACGCAACTCAGTATCCGGCCGCGTGGCCGTCCTTGCGGCTTTCCGAGGCGCCACGAGCAGCGACACCGAGTCGTACGGCGACCCCTACGGGGGCATGGACGACGACCCGTACACGTACGGCGCCAGCGAGGTCCCGCGTCGTGAGCTGTCGATCGGCGAGACCGTGCTGGCCACCCTGCCCTCGCTCCTCTGCACGCTGATCTCGTTCGGCCTCGCGGGCGCGGCGGGCTATGTCGTCATCCGGCCGCGCATGCGACCGAGCTACTTCCTCACGCCGCGACGCGTGATCGCCCACAAGCTCTTCGGCGGCGAGGAGAGCTGGGCGCTCTCGGACGTGCGGGAGATGCGGCAGTACATCGCCGTCTACCAGGGTCGGTATGGCAGCGTGCAGGAGGTCCCCACGAACCGTGTGCAGATCAAGCTGTCCTCGGGCGCGTGGGTGAAGTTCGGTCCCGTCGCCGACATGGAAGGGCTGCTCGATCTCTACGAGCACGCGGTCGCGACGCGCTGGATCGAGCTCGACGCGCTGCCCGAGGTCGATGGCGCGCTCGCGCCCGGTGAGGCGCGCGACGACGTGCTCTTCATCGGCCGCACGAGGACGACGGGTATGAGCTACGGGCCGCTCTTCGTGGGACCGAGCCGCGTCGTGCGCTTCACCGAGGTGCTCGAGGCCCACCAGCTGGGCCGCCTCTACTCGTTGCTCGCGCGGCCCGAGACCGACGTGGAGATCGAGGAGCTGATCGTCTCGACCGCGCGCAGCGGCACCTTCGGTCACTTCGTCGACGTCGCGCGAGAGGACGCGCGGCCTTCGATCGATGGGCGCGTTCTCTCGCTGCGCCTCGGCGAGCGTCACGAGCCCATCGATGTCTCGAGCGCGGACGCCGATCGTGCGCGCCGCTTCCTCGCGAAGAGGGGCTGAGCGATGGAGGCGGTGCTCGTCCTCGTGCTGGCGGTGATCGCGTGCGTCGTGATCTACGCGGTCTCGGTGGCGCCCAAGCGCAAGGCGCCCCGCACGGCGGTCACGCTGAAGCGCGAGCTCGACAAGCTCACGCACGACCCGCGCGCGAGCGAGTCTCTGCTGGCTCGTGAGCGAGAGCGCAGCCCCGACGCGAGCGAGCTCGAGGTGCTCGAGACCGTACTGCGTCGGCTGAAGCGCGAGCGACGTCGTTAGTCGGCCGTGCCGGTGGTTTCGGATCGTCGTAGGCTCGCGCCCGTCGTGTCGTCGGCTGTCGTTCGTCCTTCGTCCCCGCCGGTCTCGTCCGAGCTCCAAGGAGCGCTCGCTGCGCTCGGTCGTGCGCTCGATCACGACACCAAGAACCTGCCGCTGCTGCTCCAGGCGCTGACGCATCGCTCCTTTGCGAACGAGCGGCCCGACCTGGCGCCAGGGCACAACGAGACCCTGGAATTCCTTGGCGATTCGGTGGTCGGGCTCGCCGCCGCCATGCTGCTCCGCAAGACCTTCCCCGACGCGCGCGAGGGCGAGATGACGCGTCGTCGCGCCGACCTCGTGTGCGAGCGCACGCTCGCGAAGATCGCCGAGACGCTCGAGCTCGGGCCGCTGCTCCGCCTGGGCAAGGGCGAAGAGAAGAGCGGCGGTCGCACCAAGGCACGCCTGCTCGCGAGCGCGCTCGAGGCCACGATCGCGGCGGTGCTGCTCGACGCCGACGTCGACACTGCGCTGCGCGTGGCGACCCGCTTGCTCGAGCCGCACCTCGGCGCGATGGCGCCCGGTGAGGGCGACTTCAAGTCACGCGTGCAGGAGCACCTCCAGGCCGAGGGGCGCGGCACGCCGCGCTACGAGCTCGTCGCGCAAGAAGGCCCCGAGCACGCGCGCACGTTCTTCGTGGCGATCCAGATCGAGGGCATCGAGCTCGCGCGAGGTGAGGGCAAGAGCAAGCTCGAAGCAGAGCAGTCCGCCGCGCGCGTCGCGTACGAGTCGCTCACGGCCTCGACACGCTCGTGATCGTCGTGCGCGCCTCGCACGTGGCCTGGCTCGCGGCCTTCGTGCTCGCGACCGCGGTGCTCGCGCCGTTCGAGGTCGTGATCGCCGATCCACCACCGAGCGACACGTCGAGCGCGACGACCCGCACGAGCCAGCGCTCGAGCGCGCGACGACGGCCCGCCACGCGAAGAACGACCGCACGAAGAACGACAGCACGACGACGCACCACGACACGACGCGCCGCCACGCGTCGACGGCGCTTCGTGCCGCGCCTCACGGCTGCGCAGCGAAGGCAGATCCGTCGGTGGCACGTGCGCGCGAGCCGCGCCGACATCACCGTGTGGTCGCGTCGCGATCCGCTGCCGATCGTGTTTCGTCCGGTCAGCGCGCGCGAGCGCTTCGAGCTCGTGCCCGACGACGCGTACGGCACGTTCACGGGCGAGGCGCTCGAGCGCGCGGAGCTCGCGTTCGCGTACCGCGAGGACGGCTCGCACCGCCCGATCCATCCGCGCCTGCTCCAGCTCGTGCACCGCGCGGTGCGTCACTTCCGCGCGCCGTGGGTGTGGGTGATCAGCGGCTACCGCAGCGGCAACCCGCGCAGCCGTCACGCGCAGGGGCGCGCGATCGATCTCGTGCTGCCGGGCGTGCCCGATCGACGGCTCGCGTCGTACCTGCGTCCGCAGGGCTACGTGGGCGTGGGCATCTATCCGACGAGCGGCTTCGTGCACCTCGATGTGCGCGCGCGGAGCTACTACTGGTCCGACAGCTCGGGGCCCGATCAGAGCAACCGCGAGCGACGCATCTTCCCCACGCTCGGCCCTCGCTACGATCGCATCGCGCACAACCTCGGCGCCGAGCCCGTGCCCGATCTCACCGACGCGAGCGACGACGAAGAGCGCGAGGAAGGCAGCGCGCCGATCGCGCCCGATCTCGACACCGACGTGGAGATCGAGCCCGCGATCGAAGGCGCGCGCCCGGACCCGTCGTCGATCGACGCGGGCGTGCTGGCCTCACCGATCGACGCAGGCATCCCACCCGACGCGTGAGCCACGACGCAGGTATGCTCCGCGCCATGGCCGACCCCACGAAGCCCAAGTCCAAGTCCTTCACGCTGAGCGACGAGGACATCTCGATCTCGCGCCCCAAGCAGGCACCGCCCAGCCTCGGCCGCGTGGGCGCGGGGCCCGACGTGGTGGGCGTCGCAGGCGGCAAGGCGGGCACCGATCCCGACGCCGCGCCCAAGCCCGCGCCGACGGATCCCGACGGGCACTGATCCGAGATCAGCTCGAACCCTCCTCGTCCGAGCGCTGCTTCCAGCGCGACAGGGTGTGGCCGATTCGTTCGAGGTAGCCGTCGGCGCGGACCACCTCTTCGTAGCCGGGGACGGTGCCCACCCACCGGCGCATCCGCACGTTCGACACCTCGGTCAGGTACATCGTGGGCAGGCCCATCAACGCGGGGCCATCCATGCCCGCGGTCGTCACGCCGACCTGCCCGAGGACGCCGTGAGCGCGCCGCAGATGCTCGAAGAGCTGGAGCTGCGCGCGACGCGTGTCCCTGCCATCGAACGGCGGGTCTCGATAGAACATCGTCATGTCGATCGCGCGTGGTGGTGGCTCTGCCCCGAGCACGTCGCCCATCAGGATGGGCACGAGCCCCTGATCGAGCGCGCATCGACACAGCGCGCCCACCTCGGCGTGCGTCGAGTTCCGACCCGCGTGGTGCGTACCGCGGCGCACCCAGACCAGCACCTTCTTCGCAGGCTCCGAGGCGAGGACACGGTCGCCGAGCTCCTCGACGGCGCGTGGGATCGGTGCCTCCCCGAGGAAGGAGCTGCGGAGGGAACGCTGCGCGCCGCGGGGATCGTCTGCGAACGCTCGGGCGATCAGATCGGGGAGCGCCTTGTTCGCACGGGGGCGCGGGCGATAGGGAACGATCCGTGGCCCGAGCCCGGCATCACGCAGGAAGCGCTCCACCGCGGCCTGCGCAGGACCCGGCTCGATCTGCGTGGAGATCCCGCACAAGCGCGCCGCCGCCGCCACGTACCAGCCCTCGCCGAACGAGAAGGCCGGGTCGGCGTGGAACGTGTACGCGTGGTTGCGATCCTCGACGAGGAGGCGCGCAGCACGCGCAGCAACCTCCGCACGCTGGGCGGCTCGCTTCGCGCGAGTGTGGGGCGCGGATGCGTGATCGAGCTCCGCCGCGATCCGTGTCGCCGCGCGCGCTGAATCCTCTGCGGTCGCGACGATGGCGGCGACGCGCTGCCAACCGTCCTCGCAGTCTTCGTGGGTCGGGGCGCGCTGAGCACCTTGCGAGAGCTGGTTCGCACCGTGCCGTGCGTCCTCCGCGCGGGCGCAGTGCGCTTGCACCTCCGTGAGCCGCGCCGCCACGAGCGTGGCGGGCGCGACCTCCGCCTCGGACGCCGCTCGCGCCACCTCTTCACAGAGGGCGATCGACCGCTCGAGCGCGGCGCGGTGCCGCTCGCGGGCTCCTGGGAGGTGAAGCGCGTCGGCGAGCGTCCCGGCGCACCGTCGGCGCTGATCCAGGTCAACACGCAGCCCCGGACCGGTGCTAGGCTCGAACCATGCCTGATAATTTCATCGACACCAGCACGATCGCGCAGCGCCTCGTCGGTCACTGCATGTCACGCGAAGTGGCAAC
>JAFLEA010000001.1 GCA_017302035.1 Lysobacterales bacterium | reverse complement strand
CTGCAGTTCGCGGCGCTGCACGCGCGACAGGCCGGGATCGTCGGTGGGCCAGGCCGCGACGATGCCGGCGCCGCCACCCAGGCGGTCGGCCAGGGTGGCAATGGCCAGGGCGTAGCTTTCGGCCGCGTTGTACGAATAGATCGCGTCGTAGTTGCGGAATGCCAGGAACGCCGGGCCATCGCGGCCGGCCGGCAGCAGCAGTGCGCCGCGCGCGTCCGCGGGCGCGATCGCGCCGCCGTCCGCGCGGACGATGCCGAGTGCGGCCCAGTCCGACAGCGGCCTGCGCTTGGCGCGCCCGGCCAGCGAGGCGTCGAAACCGGCCGGCAGCTTCACCTCGTAGCCCCACGGCTCGCCCGTGAGCCAGCCCGCGCGGCGCAGGTAGTTGGCAGTGGACGCCAGTGCATCGGGGATGCTGCCGACCAGGTCGCGGCGACCGTCGCCGTCGCCATCCACAGCGATGCGCGCATAGGTGCTGGGGATGAACTGGGTCTGGCCGAAGGCCCCGGCCCAGGAGCCGGTGAGGTCCGGATCGGCCAGGTCGCCCGAGTGCAGCAGCGACAGCAGCGAAAGGAACTCGTCGCGGAAGAACGCCTGGCGCCGCCCTTCGCAGGCCAGGGTGGCCAGCGACACCCGCAGCGGGCGCTTGCCGACGACCCGGCCGTAGTCGCTCTCCACGCCCCACACCGCGACCACGGTGGCCGCATCGACGCCGTGTTCGCGCGCGATGCGTTCCAGCAGTTCGCGATGGGTCTCCAGCATCGCGCGGCCATCG
The DNA here is from genome assembly GCA_017302035.1 of Lysobacterales bacterium. Classification (GTDB taxonomy): domain Bacteria; phylum Pseudomonadota; class Gammaproteobacteria; order Xanthomonadales; family Xanthomonadaceae; genus Pseudoxanthomonas. Next base: position 126,803 of record JAFLEA010000001.1, on the reverse strand, counting down.
GCCACCCGCTCCTCGTCCACCAGCCCGGCCAGGTAGTCCCAGATCGGCGTGGTGAACTCCGGTTGCGCGTTGAGCAGCGGCAACACGCTGCGGTCCGGCTGCAGGTCGGCGGTCAGTCGCTCGAAGGCGGGCGCATCGATGCCGCGCGCGATCGCCTGCGGACGCATCGCCTGCAGGCATTGCTGGAAAGCAGGCTCCCCGTCCTTCGCTTGCACGCCTGCCGCGTTGCCGGCCAGCGACAGCAAAGCCAATGGCAGCCAACGACGCGGCGAGCCCGGGTGACGCATGGCCGCGCTCAGCGCCGGCCGGTTTCGATGAAGCGCAGGAATTCGGCGCGGGTGCGCGCGTCCTCGCGGAAGCTGCCGAGCATCTTCGAGGTGACCATGCTCACCCCGCGCTTGTGGATGCCGCGGGTGGTCATGCACTCGTGCGCGCCCTCGACCACCACGCCCACGCCCAGCGGATTCAGCACCTCCTGGATGCACTGGGCGATCTGCGCGGTCATCTTCTCCTGCACCTGGAAGCGGCGCGCGTAGGCCTCGACCACCCGCGCCAGCTTGCTGATCCCCACCACCTTGCCGGCCGGCAGGTAGCCGACGTGGACCCTGCCGATGATCGGGGCCATGTGGTGCTCGCAATGGCTTTCGTACTCGATGTCGCGCAGCACGATCATCTCGTCGTAGCCGGCCACCTCCTCGAAGGTGCGCTCCAGGTACGCGCGCGGGTCGTCCTGGTAGCCGCTGAACCAGTCGCCGTAGGCCTCGGCCACGCGCCGCGGCGTGTCGAGCAGGCCTTCGCGCGAGGGATCCTCGCCGGCCCAGCGCAACAGGGTGCGCACGGCCTCCTCGGCCTGGTCCTGGGTGACGGAAGCGGCGGCATGGCGGTCCTGGCGCATCGCGGGATCTCGCACGGCGGGTGGGCCGTGCATGGTACCCGACGGCCCTGGCCCGCCGGGCATGACGATCCGCAGGTGCCGGAAAACCCGCCAAGGCGCAGAATCGGGGCTCCTTCCCGCCGAGACACCGCCCGTGCGCGCCTCCGCCCTGACCCCGCTTGCCCTCGCCCTGTCGCTCGCCCTGCTCCTGCCCGCCTGCTCGCGGCAGCCCGCCGGCGAGTCCGCCGCCACGGCCACGGCCGCCGCCGCGCCCACCGCCGAGCAGGTCGCGGCCGAATCCGCGCGCCTGAACGCCTGGTTCGATGCCCAGTACGAGGAGCTGCTGCAGTTCAGCCCGATCCAGCTGACCATGCTGGGCCGCAAGGAGCTCAACGACCGGATCGACGACATGTCCGAAGCCGGCATCCGCAAGCAGCTGGCCTGGCTGCAGACTTCGGTCGAGGAAATGGAGTCGGGCTTCGACTATGCCAAGCTCGATCCGGAAACCCGGCTGTCGTACGACCTGTGGAAGCGCCAGTACGAGAGTGCGCGCGATGGCCTGCCGTTCCTGCTGGACGGCTACCCGTTCGACCAGATGAACGGCATGCAGAGCCAGGTGCCGACCTTCCTGATCAACTTCCACAAGGTCGATGACGAAAAGGACTACCTGGCCTACATCTCGCGCCTGCAGCAGGTCCCGGTGCTGTTCGACCAACTGCTCGAACGCGCCAGCACGGCGGCGGCGCAAGGCATCGGTCCGCCGAAGTTCGCCTGGGAAGGGGTGATCGACCAGTCCCGGAAGGTGGTCGCCGGCGCGCCGTTCGCCACCGGTCCCGACAGCGCGCTGTGGACCGACGCCCAGGCCAAGGCCGATGCGCTGGCCAAGGACGGCAAGATCACCGCCGAACGCGCCGCCGAGCTGAAGGAGCTGGCCCGGACCGCACTGGTCGAGAACGTGGGGCCCGGCTACGCGCGGGTGATCGCCTTCGCCGAGGAGCAGTTGCCCAATGCCGCGGTGAACCCCGCAGGCGTGGGCACCACCCATCCGAACGGCAAGGCCTACTACGAGTACCAGCTCAAGCAGGCCACGACCACGGCGATGACCGCCGAGGAGATCCACCAACTGGGCCTGTCCGAGGTGGCGCGCCTGCGCGGCGAGCTGGAGGCGCTGCAGCAGAAGCTGGGCGTGAAGGGCGACCTGCAGGCGTTCTTCACCCACGTGCTCCACGATCCGGCGCGCGTGTTCCCGAACACCGACGCCGGCCGCCAGGCCTACATCGACCAGGCCAGCGCCGACATCGCCAACATCAAGCAGCATCTGCCCGAGTATTTCGGCCTGCTGCCCAAGGCCGACCTGGTGGTCAAGCGGGTGGAGGCGTTCCGCGAGCAGGACGGCGCGGCCCAGCACTACTACCCCGGCACGCCCGACGGCTCGCGTCCGGGCGTGTACTACGCGCACCTGTCCGACATGAACGCCATGCCGAAGACCGAACTGGAGGTGATCGCGTACCACGAGGGCCTGCCGGGCCACCACATGCAGATCTCCATCGCCCAGGAACTGACCGGCGTGCCCCAGTTCCGCACCCAGTACTTCTCCACCGCCTATGCCGAGGGCTGGGGCCTGTACTCGGAATGGCTGGCCAAGGAGATGCCCGGCACCTACCAGGATCCGTATTCCGAGTACGGCCGGCTGATGTCGGAGATGTGGCGCGCAATCCGCCTGGTGGTGGACACCGGCCTGCACGCCAAGGGCTGGACCGAGCAGCAGGCGATCGACTACTTCCGCGCCAACAGTTCGGTGCCCGACGCGGCGATCAAGTCCGAAGTGCAGCGCTACCTGGTCATCCCTGGCCAGGCCACCGCCTACAAGGTGGGCATGATCAAGATCCAGCAGCTGCGCAAGAAGGCCGAAGCCGAGCTGGGCGACAAGTTCGACATCCGCGGCTTCCACGACGCGGTGCTGGGCGGCGGCGCGATGCCCCTGGACCTGCTGGAAAAGCGCGTGGACCACTGGATCGCGGAGAGCAAGGCAGGCTGAATGCTCTGCCCCGGGCACGGGCCGTGCAGAGCCGACGGCCCGTCGGCCCTGCATGCCGGGCGGCATGACGGGATCATGGCCCCCGGGGGATGCGGGCAGCCTCCGATTGCCACACAATAGCCGCCGGTTGCGGCCATCCGGTCGCCCGTGCCACCTCGCAGGCGACCCACCGCATGAACGAAAGATTCCGCGCGCTCGTCTACGGCACCGTGTTCGCGGTGGTCGTCGGCTGGGTGCTGTACATCGCCCAGGACATCCTGATCCCGATCGTGTTCAGCGTGCTGGTGCTGTACGTGATCATCGGTTCGGCGCGGTTCCTGGCGCGGCTGCCGGTGATCGGCCCGGCGCTGCCGGTGTATTTCCACTACGGCCTGTCGACCCTGGCGATCCTGGTCGCGCTGATGCTGCTGGGATGGTTGACGATGAACAGCATCGACACGCTGGTCGCCAAGGCCCCGCATTACCAGTCGCAACTGGTCGGGCTGGTGCAGCGCGGCGGCCTGCTGTTCGGGATCGAGTCCGACCCCAGCTGGGAGACGATCCGCCAGTACGTGCTCGCCCAGGTCAACCTGCAGAGCCTGGCCGGCATGGCCCTGCGCTGGGTGGTGGCGATCCTGGCCTCGCTGTCGGTGGTCGGCCTGTACGTGGTGTTCCTGATGATCGAGCGCGGCAACGTCGACACCAAGCTCGCCAGGCTCTCGCCCGATCCCGAACAGAACGCGCGGATCCGCCAGGTGATGACCGACATCAACGGCCGGATCGGCGCCTACCTGGCGCTCAAGACCCTGCTCAGCGTGCTGCTGGGCCTGGCGACCTGGGTGATCCTGGCCCTGTTCGGGGTGGAGCTGGCCGTGTTCTGGGCGCTGGTGGTGGGCCTGCTCAACTACGTGCCCTACATCGGCTCGGTGCTGGGCGTGGCGTTGCCGGTGATGTTCGCCCTGCTGCAGTTCGGCGACCTCAAGTCCGTCCTCGGCCTGACCGCCGCGCTGGGCGCCGTGCAGTTCCTCAACGGCAACCTGCTCGACCCCTACCTGATGGGCAACTCGCTCAACCTCAGCCCGTTCGTGATCCTGGTCAGCCTGACCGTGTGGAGTGCGCTGTGGGGCATCCCCGGCGCCTTCCTGGCCGTGCCGATCACCGCCTGCATCATGATGATCCTGGCCGAGTTCTCCGGCAGCCGGCCGCTCGCGGTGCTGCTGTCGCAGAAGGGAGAGGTTTGAGGCTGCCGTAGATCCCGGCTCGGCGGGCGACCCGGGCGCCGGGCGGGCCCGGCCCTTCGCGCATGAAGATCCGGCGTGATCAATCCAGCTTCCCCCTGGAGATGCCTTGCGCCGCTCCTCGCAGGAATTCGCTCCTGTATGCATGTCCGTCGGCCTGGAGGCGATGGTCCGCGCCCGGGTAGATCACCACACCGATATTCTTCTTCCCGGCTCTTTCGGCCTCCGTCCTGATCGCAGCCGCGGAATGCGCGGGAACGCTCGCATCGCGCTCACCCATGGCGACCAGTACGGGAATGTCCAGCGCCAGGTAGTCGAGCATGGGCTCCTGGTCGAGGATATCGAACCAGTATCGGTATGGCCGACCGAGCCAGGTGCGATCGGTGTTGTTGGGATCTGCGGCAATGTTCCGCCATGCGCCTTCGACCTCATCCCTGCCGATCAGATAGCTGAGGTTGTCGCGCATGCTCCACCCTCCGTCACCTATCACCAGGAGATGGGTTATATCGCTCCTTGACCGGGCAACCCGAGCCGCCAGGGCACCTCCTTCCGACACGCCCAGCAGCACGATATTCCTCGCGCTTCCCGGTTTGTCGCTCAATTTCGCCGTCAAGAACTCCATGTAGTCGGCAACCCATTGCCGAGGAACGTCTTGCTGATCGAACTCTTCCGAGCAACCGGTCAACCTGGCGTCTTCGTCGGAAACCCCTCGTTTGTTGAGTGCGACAACGCGAGTACTCGTTCCCAGTTCCATCGCGATCTGCGGGGCCATTTGTTTCCAGCTGTAACACCCGGTTCCGCCGTACACGAACACCAGGGTTTTCGCGTCGTCCGCGGGAACGCCGGCTTCGTAATAGATGGCATGGCCTCCGTCCCGGAACTGGAATACGTCGCGTTCGATCCGCGGCTCGCCCGACACCGCGCTCCCGAGGCACAGCAGCGGGATGGCTAGCGCAGACAACAATGACGGAATGCGGCGCATCGGTTGCCTCAAGGATGGATGGAACCGCGACAAGCCTGCCACAGGATCCGAGGCCGGTTGGCCGGACCAGATCCACGCGCCATCATCCAGTCACCGCTCCAGCCGCCGCGCCAGCCCCGACACCCGGCCCGCATGGCGGCCCAATGCGGCTTCCAGGACCGGGGCGGCGGCGGCCAGGTGCAGCTCGCGGCGGGCGCGGGTGATGCCGGTATAGACCAGCTCGCGCGAGAGCACGCGGTTGTCCCGCGCCGGCAGCAGCAGCCAGACCCGGTCGAACTCCGAGCCCTGCGCCTTGTGCACGGTCATGGCGAAGGCGGACTCGTGCGCCGGCAAGGCGGCAGGATGGAAGGCGCGCACGCCATCGCCGCCGCCGGGGAACCAGGCCAGCGGCGTTCCGGCTTCGTCGGGCAGGCAGATGCCGACGTCGCCGTTGAACAGGCCGTGCCGATAACTGTTCTCGGTGACCAGCAGCAGGCGGCCGGGGAACCAGGCCGGCGGCGCGCCGACGCGGCAACCGGACAGCAGCGCCTCGATGCGGGCATTGAGGGCGCGCGAACCTTGCGGACCCTCGCGCAGGGCGGTGAGCAGGCGCAGGCCGCCGGCCCGCTGCAGGGCCGCGGCGGGATCGGCGGGGGTCGCCAGTTGGCGCCAATGCGCCACCAGGTCGATCCTGCGCGACTGCAGCGGATCGATGACGCCATCGTGGAAGTGCACGCCATCCAGTTCGCCACCCGCCAGCCACCGCAGGGCTGCGGCCGCATCGCCCGCACGCACGGCCTGCGCCAGCGGGGCGAGCTGCAGGCCCGCATCCTGGCGCCAACCACGCTGCAGGTGCACGCGGTGGCCGCGCAGGCCGCCTGCGGCGGCAGCGGCCGGCACCCGGCCCAGCAACGGACCCAGTGCGGTGGCATCGCCGGCCGGCAACGCGTCACCCGGACCGGCAGCTTCGAGGATCGCGGCCAGCACGTCGCCGGCCTCCACCGAGGGCAGCTGGTCGGGATCGCCCAGCAACACCAGCTGGGTGCCGTCGGCGATCGCCTCGGCCAGCTTGCACATCAGCGGCAGGTCGACCATCGACGCCTCGTCCACCACCACGATGTCGAATGGCAGCGGGTTGCCGGCATGGTGGCGGAAGTCCGGCGTGTCGCGCTGCGTGCCCAGCAGGCGGTGCAGGGTCTGCGCCTGGCCCGGCATGGCCTCGAGCAGGGCGGCCTCGATGGTCCCGGCCGCGCGCAGGGCCGCCCGGGCATGGCCCAGGCTCGCGGCCATGCGGTCGGCGGCGCGGCCGGTGGGCGCGGCCAGGGCGATGCGCAGCTCCCCCTGGCCGTTGGCGCGGGCCTGCGCGATGCGCAACAGCAGCATGCGCGCGATGGCGGTGGTCTTGCCGGTGCCGGGGCCGCCGGTGACCAGCAGCAGCGCGCGGCGCAAGGCCAGCGCGGCGGCACGTGCCTGGCGGTCGTCCTCCGCGTCCGGGAAAAGTGCGCCGAACAGGGGCGCGACGGCGCCGGCATCCACCGCCGGCATCGCCTGGGCCGCGATGCGCCGCAGCCGCAGGGCAAGCCTGCGTTCGTACTCGCGGTAACGACGCAGGTACAGCAGGCCATGTTCGAGCACCAGCGGCGCGGTCCCGGCCTCCGCGTCGCCGTCACCGGGCGTGGCCACCCAGGGCGAGTCCGCCAGCGCCTGTCGCCAGGCGTCCGCCGGCGGCCAGGGGAGGTCGACGTCGACCAGCTGACGCGGGCGTGCAGGATCGAACCCGGCATCGCCGTGCGCCACCGCCAGCGAAGCCAGCGCGGCCGCGGCCAGCACTTCGTCCGGGATGGAAGGATCCAGCCGTCGCAGGCTGTTGGCCAGTGCATCGTCCAGCGCGCGCAGTGCGCCGGTCCGGTTGAGCGCGGAAAGCAGGCTCATGCGGTGGCTCCTGCGGCGGCATGGCCGAACAGCGCATCGACCCCATGCACCAGTTCGGGCGGGAAGCGCTGCGCATGGATGCCGGGCGAATCCCCGCGACCGGCATCGAGCCCGCGGCAGAACAGGTAGCGGATGCCGCCGAAATCGCGGGCATAGTCGTAGTCCGCGCCCAGGCGGAACCGCAGCCAGCGGTGCAGGGCCACGGTATAGATCAGCGCCTGCAGGTCGTACTCGCTGTGCTCCATCGCCCGACGCATCGAGGCGGCGTCGTAACCGGGCAGGCGGTTGGACTTGTAGTCGAGCACGTACCACTTGCCATCGTGGCGGTACACCAGGTCGACCAGGCCGGTCATCAGGCCTTCCAGCCGCTGGCGCAGGCCGAATCCGTGGCGCTCGCGGGCGATGCCGTGCGCATGCAGCAGGTGCAGCAGGTCGTCCACGGGTACCGGCTGCAGCGCGAACTGGAACTCGATCTCCGGCCGGCGCTCGGCCGCGGGCACGTCGCACAGGCGCACGCCTTCGGGCAGGACGACGGTGAGCGCATGCCCGGCCAGGCGCGTGGTCAGGGCGACTCCGCTTTCCAGTTCGTCGGCCACGTAGCCTTCCTGGCCCAGTGCCGCGGCGATGACCTGGGCTTCGTCCCCGGGGGCGGCATCGCCGGCGCGCCAGTGGCGCCAGGCGGCGAAGTCCGCGCGCTCCAGCGCGGCGTGCAGGGCCACGCCGTAGCGGTTGCCCGCGAAGCGCGCATCGAAGCCTTCGCCGGATGCGGCCTCGCCCACGGCCTCGGGCTCATCGTTGCCGCCGCCGGCCGGCAGGGTGGCGGCGCTGGCGGTGTCGCCACCGGCATCGGCGCGGGCCAGCTGGCTGAAGCTGTACACCCACCAGTCGTTGTCCAGCCTGCGCCGGGCCTGGCGTGCGGGCGGCACCGGGACGTCGGATTCCGGGGCCAGGTGCGGCAGCTGCGCCGCGGGTTCGGTGGCATCGAACACGATTCCCGCCGCCTCGAGCGCTTCGTCATCGCCCAGCATCTTCGCCAGTGCGGTCCTGTCGTGGGCGTGGAAGTCGCCGGTGGCGATCCACAGCGCCTGCTCGGCGCGGGTCAGGCCGACATAGAGCAGGCGCGCGTCCTCGGCGCGCTGTTCCTTCTTCCACGCCTCCTTCGCGGCATCCCAGCCGGCCTCGGGCAGATCGATCTGCCAGTGCAAGCGGCGGCCCGCGGACTCGTCGTGCACCGTGCAGCGCCGGGCGGGCGAGCGTTCGCTGCTGCCGATGCCGGCGTAGGGCAGGAACACCAGCGGATATTCCAGGCCCTTGCTCTTGTGCAGGGTGACGATCTGCACGCAGTGCGCGTCGGATTCCAGCCGCAGTTGCTGGGCCTCGTCGTTGGGGTCGGCGCAGGCGATGGCATGGGCCAGCCAGTCGACCAGGCCGTGCAGGCCGAGGGTGCCACGCTGTGCTTCCTGCAGCAGCTCGGCCAGTTGCAGGTAGTTGCTGATCCGGCGCTCGCCATCGACCAGCCCGAGCAGGCGCGCAGCCTGGTCCGCGCACAGGTCGCCGACCAGCGCCAGCGGACCGCCGCTGCGCAGGCGCTCGCGCCAGCGTTCCGCGTCCAGGTGCCGGCGGCGGTGTTCGCCGGCGTCGGCGTCCAGGGCGGCGATGCCGCGCGCGTCCACGCCCAGCAGCACCGTGGACAGCGCGGCGCGCAGGCGGCCATCGTCGGCGCCCTGCAGCAGGGCCAGCAGCAGGCCGTGCAGTTCGCGCGCCTCGGCGCTGGCGAACAGGCTCTGCCTGCCGGCGGCGACTGCGGGGATGCCGATTGCCACCAGCGCCTGGCGGATCATCGTGGCCTCGTGGTGCGAACGCACCAGCACGGCGATGTCGCCCGGTCGGACGGGTTGCCCGCCGATCGCGGCCTTGCCGGCGCGCGCATCCGACAGCACCGCGTGGATGGCGGCGGCGCACGCCTGGGTGGCGATCGAGCGCGACCTCGGCGCACTCCACGACTTGCGCTTGCCCTTGACGTCCGGCGGCGGCGGCGCCCGCCAGACGGTGAGCGCGGGCGCGACGACGCCACCGCGCAGGAAGTCGTCGTCGCCGCGCTTGCCACCGGGCGCGACTTCGAGGAAGCGGATCCGGCCATCGACGAAGGCATCCTCGCCGGCTTGTGCATACAGCGCGGAGACGGCGGCAAGCAGTGCCGGGCGCGACCGGAAGTTCCGCGCCAGCGGTGGCGCCGCCCGGGCGACCCGGCCGGCGGCGAGATAGGTATGCACGTCGCCGCCACGGAAGCCGTAGATCGCCTGCTTGGGGTCGCCGACCAGGAACAGCGCCGGTGCGCTGCCGCCCCGGCCATCGCCACCGTTGCCGAACACGCGGTCGAAGATCTGCCACTGGCGCGCGTCGGTGTCCTGGAACTCGTCCACCAGGGCGACCGCGTACTGCTCGCGCAGGCGGCGCGCGAGCGCGTCGCCATGCGGGCCCGCCAGCGCCTCGGCCACCCCGGAGATCATGTCGTCGTAGCCCTGGACCCGGCGCTGGCGCTTGAGCGCGTCCATGCGCGCCCGTGCGTCCGCACGCACGCGGTGCAGCAGGTGCGCGCGGCGATGCGCGAGGTAGCCCGCGCGCGCCTGGACCGCTTCCACATAGGACGGAACCAGCGCGCCCAAAGGCGAATCCGGCACCTGGGCGTCCTTGCCGCCGTTGACCTTGGCGAGCATTGCGTCGCGGGCGAGCCGGGCGATGCGCTCGTCCAGGGGCGCGCCCGGATCCCCGGCCCGGCACCATGCTGCCCACTGCAGCCACAGATCCTCGATCCAGTCGGCACGATAGCTGTTGCCGTTCAGCACCCGACCTGCAAGTGCGGCGCGCAGGTCGGCGAGGAAATCGTTGCCGTGCTGGCGGAAGCCCGCGGCCAGCGCCCGGCCGGCGGCTTCCACCCGCGGCAGCGGATCCGGGGGCAACGGCGCATCCGGCGGCAACAGCACCGGTTCGCGCAACAGGTGTGGCAGGTCCCTGGCCAGGTCGGCATAGCCGCCCTTCCACAGCGCCGCCAGGTCGTCGACCATCGCCGGATCCTGCGCATGCGCGCGCCACAGGTCGGCGGCGAGCTGGGCGTGCAGCCCGTCCTCGTTGGCCAACAGTTCCGGCACGTCGAAGCCATGGCCGGCCTCCAGGGCGTGGTCGCGCAGCACCCGCGCGCAGAAGCCGTGGATGGTGAAGATTGCGGCCAGGTCGATCTCCAGCATGGCCTGGCGCAGGCGCTGGCGCAGCGCCGCCCCGGTTTCGCCGCTGCGCCGGCGATGGTCCTCCAGCAGTTGGCGGGTCACCGCCACCTCCGCGCCGGTGCCGGCGGCCTGCGGCGCATCGATCAGGTCGAGGGTGAGCTGCAGGCGTTCGCGGATGCGCTTGCGCAGTTCCTGCGTCGCCGCCTCGGTATAGGTGACGGTCAGGACCTCGCCGATGCGCAGGCCGCGCTCCACCACCAGCCGCGCGACCAGGGTGGCCAGGGTCCAGGTCTTGCCGGTGCCGGCACTGGCCTCGATCAGGTGCACGCCTTCCAGCGGCAAGTCCAGGTATGGATCGCGCACGCTCATGCAGCGTCCTCGGCATCGCCGTCCGGCAGCGGCGCGGTGCCGGTATCGATGACCACCGGCACACCGCCGGTCAACGTGCCGAACACGATCCCGGTCGCCCGCGCGAATTCGCGCAACGATGCCTCGTCGCCGAACGGGTCGCGCGCACGCAGGGCCAGGCGCAGGGCCTCGCCCTCGCCTTCGGCCCAGCCGCCGTTGCCGCCGCGCCACTTGTCCGCCGCCTTGCTCACCCCGGTCGCCACGTCGTCGCGCCGGTCGAACAGCTCCCAGCCGCTGTACGGCGCGAACGCCAGCGGCCGGCGCAGGCCTTCGCTGCGCAATGCCAGCAACGCGCGCAGGCCGGCGATGGCGGCCTCGCGCGACAACGGTTCGCGCGGATGCGGGCCGACACCGGCGCCCTTGCGCGCGTGGAACTCGAGGAAGGGCAGGCCGACGCCCGCAGCACTCGCCAGCAGCCAATCCAGTCCGCTGCGGATGACCGACGGCCCGTTCGGTTCACCGAAGCGGAGCCGGGCGATGCCCTGCGGCCACGCATCGGCAAGGCGGCCATGCAGGCGCACGCCGTCGATCCCGACCTCCAGCGGCAACGACCCGACGTCGGCCTCGCCGCGCCAGCGCGCGAACGCCTCGGCATAGGGCCGGACCTCGTCCGCCACTTCGGCCAGCACGCGTCGACCGAGCGGCCCGGACGGCAACAGGCCGCGCGCGCGCAGCGACGCCTGGATCGCCGCGGCATCACCGCCGGCCAGCAGCATGTCGAACACCGCATGCTGCAGTCGCGAGCGTTCCCATCCGCGCGGCGGCGCCCGCAACGGTTCGATGTCCTCGCCCGCCTCCCCGGGCTCGGGCAGGCGCAGCTGCAACCGCTGGGACAGGAACTGCCCGGCCGGATCCAGCAGGAAGCGGCGCAGCGCCTGCAGCGACAGTTCGTTTTCCGCAGCCTCCGGCGCCAGCAGCGGCTCGCCGTCGACCGGCATCCACGGCCCGAGCGGTTCGCGTGCACCCGCCAGGCGCCGGGCCGCAGGATGCCAATGGCCGCGGTAGCTGAACCGGCGCGTGTCGCCATCGCCGCCGAACCCGGCCGGCGAGAACGGTTGCAGCGGATGCCGCAGCACCAGCCGCTCCGCGGCCTCATCGGCATCGGCATGCTGCAGGCCGGCCACGGCCAGCAGCTCGGACACCAGCGCCGACGGTTCGCGCGCGCTGCCGTCGCGTGGGTCGGCGCCCAGCCAGCTGACGTAGAACACGTCCTGCGCGGCGGCGAACAGCTGCAGGAACAGGAAGCGGTCGTCGTCGCGGGTGGAGCGGTCGCCGTGGCGGCGGCGCCCGGTGCCCAGCTCGGCGGTCAGGCGGTTGAGCCCGCTGGCGGGATCGTTGCGGGGGAAGTCGCCGTCGTTCATGCCCAGCAGGCAGATTGCCCGGAACGGCAGCAACCGCATCGGCACCATGCGCGCGAAGCTGACCCCGCCGGTCAGCAACGGCGCACGGGTATCGGCCTCGCCCAGCGCCGCGGCGAAATGCGCGCGCACCACCTCGGCCGGAACCGGCCCCTCGAAGCCCGCCTTGCCTGCCTGCCGGGCGAAGTCGTCGACCAGGCTGCGCAGCCGGTCCAGGGCGCGTTGGTCGCCAGTGCTCGTCGGCGCCTTCGGCAGCAGGACTTCAAGCAGCCGCAACAGATGCTCGCGCCAGCGTGCCGGCGGCATCGCCCCGGTCAGCGCGCGCTCGTGCCGGGCCAGTTCCCGCAGCAGCCGCAGCAGCCGGTCCAGCGCATCGAGCGCATGGCCTTCCAGCCCGCTCCATGGCGCGACCAGCCCACCGGCACCGGCGACGAGAGCGTCGTCCGCGCCGGTGGCGTGGCCCAGCAGCAGCCGGTCCAGCGCGAACTGCCAGGTGTAGGCGTTGTCCTCCGGTGCTCCCTGGCGCGCGCGATGCGCCGCATCGATGCCCCAGCGCGCACCCGCGGCCCGCAGCCAGCCGCGCAGGCGCTCGAAGTCCCCGGCGGCCAGGCCGTTGGCCTCGGCCAGTGGCGGACTGGCCAGCAGGTCGAGGGTTTCCTCCAGGCCGAAGCGCGATGCAGGCAACGCCAGCAGGCGCAGGAACACCCCGGCCAGCGGCTCGTCGGCCAGCGGACTGGCATCGGCCAACGCGTACGGGATGGCATCGCGCTGGCCCGGGCCGCCGAACACCGCGTCCAGGTAGGGCGCGTAGGGATCGATGTCCGGCGCCAGCACCGCGATCTCGCGCGGCTGCAGCGGCGGGTCGAAGCGCGGATCCTCGAGCAGCGCGCGCAGGCGGTCGTGCAGCACTTGCAGTTCGCGCAACCGGGTGTGGCAGGCGTGGAACTGCAGGCTGGGATCGCCGGCATCGACGTCCACGCGCCGCGGCTCCGGCGACACCGCGCGCGCATGGAACAGATCGCCCTGGATCCGCCGCAGCAGGCTCCGGTGCCGGTCGCCCGCGCCGTCCGCAGGATCGGCGTAGGCGGCGATCTCGCCGGAGGGATGCACGACTTCGTAGCTGCCGAGCAGGGCCATGAAATCGCGGCCGGCCGCGCCCCAGTCGCGCAACAGCGGATTGTCCGCGGCCTCGTCGGCGAAGGGGTCGATGCCCTGGCGCACGCGCGCGCCCAGCGACTGCAGGTCGCCCCAGTAGGCCCGGCTCGGCGTGGGCAGGTGGAAATGCAGGGTGCCGACCCGGGCCTGGGTGGCCAGCACCCGCAGCACGTCGGGCGAAACGTTGAGGGTGGCGAACGCGAACAGGCGCGCGGGCAGGCCGGCCGGCCGCGCAGCGCCGTCGGCGAAACGGGCCAGGTACTCCTGGATCCGGCGCGCGCGGTGGCTGCGGCCGGCGATGGCCGCGCGCCACAGGATCGCCTGCGGATCATCCGGGTCGGCGCCGCCGTCCCAACGCAGCAGCCAGTCGCGGCGCCAGGCCTGGTATTTCTCGAACACCCGCGCCAGCTCGCCGGCCAGCGACCAGGGCTTGAGCGGATCGGGCGCCTGCGCGGCCGCGCCCGACAGGTAGGCGGCGACCTGCGCCAGCGCCGGTTGCGCGCACAGGGCCGGATCGGTCAACGCGGCGTACAGCCGCCAGCGCAGGGCGGCGGTATCGAGGTCGTCGCCGGCACCGCCGACATTGGCGTCCAGCGCGCGGGTGACGAACTCGCCGGGGGTGAGGAACTCCAGGTTGGCCGCGACTCCGTACTCGCTCGCCAGGGTGGCCTGCAACCAGCGCCGCATCGCCGCCTGCGGGATCAGGATCGTGTCCGGCGCCAGCAGCGCCGCGCCCGGCGCGGGCTCGCGCAACTCCCGGGCCAGCATGCCCGCCAGCACTTCCAGCGAATTGGAGTGGTAGAGGCGGAAGTCGGGCGGCGCGGGGGTCGGCATGGTCGCCGGCATTGTGCCGGAGGCTGATCGCAGGGCGCGAGACGATTCGTGCAGACGCGCGAAAGCGGCCGATAATGGCCGCGGCTTCCGTCCGCCGGGATTGCTTCCTTGACCCTCGACAAGCTGCGCCTGCCGCTGTTCGTGCTGCTCGCCGCCGTGCTGGGCTGGTCGTTCTGGCGCAACGACGGCTGGCTGCTGCTGTGCGCCGGGCTGGCGATCTTCCTGTTCGGCATGCAGTGCCTGGAGGAAGGCCTGCGGCAACTGGCCGGCGGCAGCCTGGAGAAGCTGTTGGCGCGCAGTACGGGCACCCCGGCCCGGGGCCTGGCGTTCGGCATCGTCGGCACCACCCTGCTGCAATCCAGCACCCTGGTGTCGCTGCTGGCCATTGCCTTCCTCGGCTCCGGACTGATCCAGCTGGCCGGCGGCATCGCCATCATCCTCGGCGCCAACCTCGGCGCCACCACCGGCATCTGGCTGCTGGCCCTGGCCGGGCAGAACGTGAGCCTGGCGCCGGCGGCGCTGCCGATGCTGGTGTTCGGCGTGCTGGGCAGCTTCGCCGGGCCGCGCGGCAAGGCGGCGGGACGGGTGCTGCTGGGCATCGCCTTCATCTTCCTGGGCATCGACGGGCTGCGCGCCGGCTTCGAAGCGATGGGCGGCAGCACCGGGTTCGATGCCAACGGCACCACCGGCGTGGCCCAGACCCTGTTGTTCGTGCTGATCGGCCTGGTGGCCACGGTGGTGCTGCAATCCACCCACGCGGTGCTGATGCTGGCCCTGGCCGCGCTGGCCGGCGGCCAGCTGCAGCTGGACCAGAGCCTGGCGATCGCGATCGGCTCGAACGTGGGCAGCAGCGTGAGCACGGCGGTGGTGGGCATGTTCGGCAGCAACCGCAGCGGCCAGCGGCTGGCGTTGTTCCACGTGCTGTTCAACGTGACCACGGCGGTGCTGGCGCTGCTGCTGCTGACGCCGCTGACCTGGACGATGAAGACCCTGGCCGGCTGGGGCGGCTTCGGCGACAACGCGCTGCTGCAGCTGGCGCTGTTCCACACCCTGTTCAACGCCGGCGGCGTGGCCCTGTTCTGGCCGTTGCAGCAACGCATGGCGGACGCGCTGACGAAGTGGCTGCCCGACCGCACCGACCCGGCGCTGCCGGAGACGGCCGCCGATGCGCCGGCCATGGCACAGGTGCGCGCGCACCACCTCGGCGACTCCGCGCTGAAGTCGCCCGACGCCGCCGCCGCCGCGGTCTCGCTGGAGCTGCGCCACCTCGGCACCCTCGGCCTGGAGGTGATCTGCCAGGCGCTGTGCCTGCCGGCGGACCTGTACCGGCAGCCCAAGCCGGACCCGGCGCTGCTGGACGCGCGCCCGGAGGGCCAGGCCTGCCACGATGTGGGCCAGTTGTACCGGCAGCGGGTCAAGGGCGTGTACGGCGACCTGCTCGCGTTCATGGGCCGCCTGGCCGCGCCGCTGGACGAGGAATACCAGCGCTTCTGGACCAACAGCCGGCTGGCGGCGCTGCAACTGGTCAACGCGGTGAAGGACGCCAAGCACCTGCAGAAGAATCTGGGACCGCGCCTGCGCGAAGGCGACACGCCCTTGCGCGCGGCCTATGTCGAGCTGCGCCGCAACCTGTTCTGGCAGATCGTGGCGTTGCGCGAGATCGCGTGGACGGCGCGCGAGACCTCGGAGTGGACGGAACGGCTGGCGGCGCTGGACGGCCGGGTCGAGGCGCAGGACGCCCGCCAGCGCGAACGCCTGTTCGAGCTGATGCGCGAAGGTGCGATCGACGGACTGGAAGCCGGTTCGCTGCTCAACGACCAGGTCTATGCCGCGCGCATCTACGCCAACCTGCGGCAGTCGCTGGACAACACCCGCGAACCGGGATCGCTGCGCCGCCTGCGGCAGCGGGCTCGCGACGAGGCTGTCGCCTGAACCACCCCGTCGTTCCGGCGCAGGTCGGGACCCAGTGGCTTTGGCTTTGGCGTCTAGGTGAAAAACACTGGCGGCGGCCGCAGGCCGGGGTCGGCGCCTTTCGCGACCCCTGGTAACGACGGCCCCTGACCGAAGAGGCGCTTTGGGGGTGCGGCCACGTGCAGCGCTTTTCGATCCAGCAATGGGACAACCTGTTCCCGCAGGCATCGCACCCGGGGATCTTGTTTACTGTACTGCCCGGTTCAATCGTAGGTTAAGATTCAGTTTCCGCCACGCATGATGCCCCGTTTGTGGCGAGCCGACCGCAACGCACCTCATGACCGCCCCGACCGCCAATGCCGTGGTCCTGCAAGGCGTCCGCCTCGACCGCGGCGGGCGCACGATCCTGCGCGACCTGGACCTGGTCGTCCCGGCCGGCAGCATCACCGTGGTGCTCGGGCCTTCGGGCACCGGCAAGTCGACCCTGCTGGCCGCCGTGACCGGCGAACTGGTGCCGGCCGCCGGGGAAGTGCGCGTGTTCGACCGTCCGGTGCCGCAGGGCGCGCGCGAACTGCTGGAGATGCGCAAGGGCATCGGCGTGCTGCTGCAGGGCAACGGCCTGCTCACCGACCTGACCGCGGCCGAGAACGTGGCCCTGCCGTTGCGCGCGCACACCGCCCTGCCCGAGCCGCTGCTGCAGCGGCTGGTGGCGATGAAGCTCAACGCCGTCGGCCTGCGCGCCGCCGCCGGCCTGTATCCGCGCGAGCTGTCCGGCGGCATGGCCCGGCGGGTGGCGCTGGCCCGGGCGCTGGCCCTGGATCCGCCGCTGATGCTGTACGACGAGCCGCTGACCGGACTGGACCCCATTGCCTCCGGCGTGATCATGAGCCTGATCCGGCGCCTGTCGCGCAGCCTGGGCCTGACCAGCATCGTGGTCTCCCACCATGTGCACGAGACCCTGCCCATCGCCGACCAGGCGGTGGTGATCGCCAACGGCGGGGTCGTCTTCGACGGCACCCCCGAGCAGCTGCGCGCCAGCGACGATCCGCTGCTGCGCCAGTTCCTGCGCGGCGAACCGGATGGCCCGATCCCGTTCGAAAGCGTGCCGGCGCGGCAGCGCCCGGAGGTGGCCTGATGGCTGCCGCCGCCTTCTCCTCGACCGTGCAGTCGCTGGGCCGCGCCGGGCTGTTCTCGCTGTCGGTGCTGCGCGCCTCCGCGCCCACCCGCGACTTCCTCGCCGAACTGGTGCGCGAGATCTACAAGGTCGGCGGCCGCTCGCTGCCGATCATCGCCGTGGGCGGCGCGTTCGTGGGCCTGGTCCTGACCCTGCAGGGCTACCGCACGCTCGCCACCTTCGGCGCCTCCGATGCGTTGGCCACCCTGCTGGGCCTGTCGCTGTACCGCGAACTGGGCCCGGTGCTGACCGCGCTGCTGTTCATCGGCCGCGCCGGCAGCTCGATCGCCGCCGAACTGGGTCTGATGCGCGCCACCGACCAGATCAAGGCGCTGGAACTGATGGCCATCGACCCGGTGGCCAAGACCGTGGCCCCGCGCTTCTGGGCGGCGGTGCTGTGCGTACCTTTGCTGACGGTGTTCTTCTGCTCGCTGGCGATCAGCGCCGGCTGGTTCCAGGCGGTGCAGGTGCTGGGCCTGGACAACGGCACGTTCTGGTCCTCGCTGCAGGGCAGCGTGGATTTCTGGGACGACTTCGGCGTGGCCCTGCTGAAGTCGGCCGTGTTCGGCGGTACTGCGGCGCTGGTGGCGGCCTACGTGGGCTTCCATGCCGAGCCGACCATCGAGGGCACCTCGGTGGCGACCACCCGCGCGGTGGTCAACGCCTCGTTGCTGGTGTTGATGCTGAACTTCGTGATGTCCGCGTTGCTGTTCTAGGCGAATCCGTTTGCGCGAGTCCCACACAAGCGCCGGCACATCCATGTGCCGGTACTGAATAAAAGCCAAGCTTGTCCCTTGTATCGTTGTTTCTTCGTTCAATCCGTTTCCTGTAGGTAATCCGCCCATGGCTATCCGTGGTCCCAGGCTCGAATTCGCGGTCGGCGCCTTCCTCGTGCTGGCGCTGGCCTCGCTGCTGGTGCTGGCATTCGCCTCGACCAACCGTCAGTTCGGCATCGGCGGCGGCAGCTATCCGCTGACCGCGCGCTTCGCCAACCTCGGCCAGTTGCGGCCGCAGGCGCCGGTGAAGATCGGCGGCGTGGTCGTGGGCCGGGTCGACAAGATCGACCTGGACCCGGTGAAGTTCGATTCGATCGTCACCCTGGCCATCGACAAGCGCTTCGCCGAACTGCCGGCCGACACGTCGGCCGGCATCTTCACCAGCGGGCTACTGGGCGAAAGCTACATTGGCCTGCAGCCGGGCGGCGACCCCGAGCCGCTGCGCCCGGGCGACGAGATCGCCTACACCCAATCGGCCGTGGACCTGATCCAACTGGTCGGCAAGTACATGTTCGGCGGCGCCACCGGCGCCTCGACGCCCCCGTCCCCCACGGAAGAAACCCCGCAACCATGAAGCCGTTCCTGCTCTCCCTTTCCCTGGTCCTGGCGCTGCCGTTGCTGGCCTCGCCGGCGCCCGCGCACGCCCAGGCCGCCGCGCCCGCCGCCACGGCCGGCAAGCAGGTGCTCGAAAGCGGCACCCGCATCCTCGAAACCCTGCAGAAGCGTCGTGCCGAGTTCCAGAAGAGCCCGGCCGCGCTGAAGACGTACATCGACAGCGAACTGAGCTCCAGCTTCGACCGCAAGTACGCCGCGCAATTGGTCCTGGGCCCGCATGGCCGCGGCGCCGGCGATGCCGACGTGCAGCTGTTCGCCGACGCGATGACCGAGAACCTGATGCAGCGCTACGGCGCCGCCCTGGTCAACATCGAGGGCAAGCCTCGCATCCGGCTGAAGTCGGAAACGCCGCTGCCGGGCAACCGCGGGGTGAAAGTCTCCACCGAGATCCTGCGCGAAGGCGGCAACCCGATCCCGGTCGACTACCTGGTCCGCAACAACGGCGGCTGGAAGGTGTTCGACGTGATGGTCGAGGGCGTGTCCTACGTGCAGACCTTCCGCAGCCAGTTCGACGGGCCGCTGCGGCAGAAATCCATCGCCCAGGTCGCCGCCGACCTGCGCGCCGGTACCCTGCAGCCGCAGCCGGAGTGATGGCTCCCGCGCCCGCCCCGGACCTGGCGCTGCGCCGCGACGGAGCGGTGCTGCACCTGGCCGGCACCCTCGACCGCGCCGCGGCTTCCGCGGCGTGGCCGGCGCTGTTGCCGCTGCTGGACGGCGCGCAGGCGCTGGACCTGTCCGCGCTCACGCGCCTGGACAGCGCCGGACTGGCGTTGCTGGCCGAGGTGGCCGCGCGCCTGTCCGCGCAAGGCGCGGCCCCGCGCATCGACGGCACCCCGGAAGGCCTGGCCGACCTGTGCGCGGCCTATCGCCTGAACCCCGCACTGGGATACGCGGACCCGAACCCGTGCCCCTGCGTTTCCCGCTGGCCGCAGCCCTGTTCCTGGCGCTGGCCGCCTGCGCCGGCACGCCCAAGCCGGTGGCCGTGTCGCACGAGCCCACGCGAATCGCCGGCCAGGCACCGGTGGATGCGCCCGCGGAAGCGGGTGCCGCGACCGCGGGAACCGCGCCTACGGTCCCTGACCCGGCCGCAGCCGCGGATGCCGCGGTCGCGGCGCCGGCGCCGGCGGCAAGCACCGGCGACGGCACCGTTGCCCCCACCGCAGCCGAGGACGATTACGCCGCGCTGTACGGCGAGGCACCGCCGGCCGCGGATGCCGCCGATCCTGCCGCGCCGGCGCCGGTGTCCTACGACCCGTGGGAGCCGGTAAACCGGCGCATCCATGCCTTCAACAACGTGGTCGACCGCGCGGTGGCACGGCCGCTCGCCACCGCCTACGTCGCCGTGGTGCCGCAGCCACTGCGCCTGGGGGTGACCAATTTCTTCGACAACCTCGCCTCGCCGCTGACCCTGGTCAACCAGCTGCTGCAGGGCCGGCCGCGCGACGCGGTGCAGACCCTGGGCCGGTTCGTGATCAACTCCACCCTCGGCATCGGCGGCATCTTCGATCCGGCCAGCGACCTGAAGATGAAGCGCCGCAGCGAGGACTTCGGCCAGACCCTGGGCATCTGGGGCTGGCGCAGTTCGCGCTACGTGGAACTGCCCTTGTTCGGCCCGCGCACCCTGCGCGACGTGGTCGGCCTGGCCGGCGACGCACCGCTGTCGGTGACCCAGCGGATCGAGCGGGACAGGCTGCGGATCCTGATGCAGGGGGTGCAGCTGGTGGATACCCGTGCCCAGCTGCTGGCCCTGGATTCGCTGCGCGATTCGGCCCCGGACGAATACGCGATCGTCCGCGACGCCTGGCTCAAGCGCCGGACCTTCCAGATCGAGAGCGATCGCCGCAACCGGGCCCAGGACAGCGAGCTGCCCGACTACCTGCGGGAAGACGAGGACTGGGAGCGCAACCCGACCGTGCCGGCCGACGCGATGCCGCTGCCGATACCCGTTCCGGGCACCTGAGCGGCAACGCTCATTCCTGGACGTCCTCGCCGTCGGTCGGCGCGGCCAATTGCTGGATCACGTCGGGCTGGAGCTCGGCCGGAAGCACCCGCTTTGCCTTGCTGCCCAGTTCGGCGAGCCGGCGCGCGCGGTTGAGCGCGGACTGCGGCGAATCGACCAGCCGGCTGCGCGCACGGCCAAACGCCTGGCTGGCATCGTCCAGGCGCTTGCCGACCGCATCGAACTCGGCGAGGAAGGCGCTCAACGCATCCAGCACCCGGCCGCCGACCTCGCTGATCTCCAGCGCCTGCTTCTGCACCTTGTCGCGGGTCCATAGCCGCTCGGTGACGCGCAACAGGGCCATCAGCGTATTGGGCGACGCAAACACCACCTGGCGGTCGAAGGCATAGCCCTGCAGGTCCGGATCGGCGCCCAGCGCGGCCGAGAGCGCGCCCTCGATCGGCACGAAGGCGATGGTGACGGCGAGCGCCTCGCTGCCGATGGCCTTCGGATAGTTCTTCTCGCCCAGGTCCTTCACGTGCTGGCGCAGGCCCGCCGCATGCCGGCGCAGGGCCTCGTCGTGCTGTTCCGGGGTGGCCGCGTTCATCGCCTCCTGCCAGGCCACCAGGTTGACCTTGCTGTCGACCACGACCTTGCGCTCGTCCGGGAAATTCACCACCACGTCCGGCCGCAGGCGCGCGCCTTCGTCGTCGACGGCATGTTGCTGGCGCTGGTAATGCACGCCTTCCTCCAGGCCCGAGCCGCGCAGCACGCTGTCCAGCATCAGCTCGCCCCAGTCGCCGCGGATCCTGGCATTGCCCTTGAGCGCGCTGGTCAGCGCGGCCGCCTGCACCGCCATGTCCTGGTTGAGGGTCTTCAGCTCGCCGACCGCGCCGAGCAGGCTGGCGCGCTCGCGCGCCTCGTCGCCGTAGAGCACGTCCACCCGCTGGCGGAACTCGCCCAGCTTGTCGGAAAAAGGCTTGAGCAGCCCCTCGATGTCGGTGCGCGACTGCAGCGCGGCCTGGCGCACGTTCTTCTCGAACTGCTGGCCGCGCTCCTCGAAGACCTTGCCCGCCAGTTCCGCGAACGCGCCGGAAAGCTTCTCCTGCGCCGTATCCAGGTAACTGCGCAGCTCCTGCTGGGCCTGGCGCGAGTGCTGCAGGTCGGCGGCGGCCCGCGCATGCTCGGCGTGCAGCCGTTGGTAAGCGGCGCGCTGCGCCTCGATTTCGCCTTCCAGGGCGGCATTGCGCTCCTGCAGCCGGGCCAGCGCTGCCTCACGCTCGGCCAGACGGGTTCCGATTTCGGCCAGCTGGGTGGTTTCCCGCTCGATGCGCTGATGCGCGGCGAGCAGCGCCTGGGCCTGGCCGGCGGCGCGCTGGCGCTCGTTCTCCCGTTCGGCCAGGACCGCCTCCATCCGGCCGCGCAGCTGGCCCGACTCCACCGCGGCGGCCCGGGCTTCGGCGCGGGCCGCATCCAGCTCGGGCGGCATGTGCGCCGGCGCCCGGGAAGACCGGCGCAACAGCAACGCGACCAGGCAGGCCAGGACCGCCAGCAGCAGGACGGCGAGCAGGTACAGCAACGCGGTATCGGTCATGCCGACAGTCTAGCGGCGGAGGTCTCGGCAGGTGCGACTTCACGCCGCGGCAAGGATTCCGGTGCAGAATCCGCACATGGCCCCCGCCTCCCGCCACCCGATCCTGCTCAAGCGCGCCTACGAACCGCCGGCGCCCGGGGACGGCCAGCGCCTGCTGGTGGACGGGTTGTGGCCGCGCGGGGTGTCGAAGGAGGAGCTGGGCGCCGAAGCCTGGCTCAAGGCGCTGGCCCCGAGCACCGCGTTGCGCAAGTGGTTCAACCATGATCCGGCGCGCTGGCAAGGTTTCCGCGAGCGCTACTTCGCCGAGCTGGAGGCCCATCCCGACGCCCTGAACCAGTTGCGCGGCTACCTGGCCCGCGGCCCGGTCACCCTGGTCTACGGCGCCCGCGACGAGGAGCACAACAACGCGGTGGCGTTGCGCGACTACCTCCTGCACGGATCTGCCCCGGGCAAGCACCGGGCCTGACGCGGCGGCGCCGGCCGATGCCGCCGGCCATGGCATTGCTGCGGTGCATTGCGCCACACTCGGCGCTTCGCGTCCCGCACGAGGCCTCGATGAACTGGCACCGCCGCAAGTCCCTGGACACCATCACCCAGCACGAGGAGGGCCGGCGCCTGGTGCCGACCCTGGGCTGGCCGCACCTGGTCGCGCTGGGCATCGGCGCGATCGTGGGCACCGGCATCTACACCCTGATCGGAGTCGGCGCGGACAAGGCCGGGCCGGCGGTGCTGTTGTCGTTCGTGATCGCCGGCATGGTCTGCGCCTGTGCGGCACTGGCCTATGCCGAGATGGCCACCATGATGCCGGCGGCCGGCAGCGCCTACACCTACAGCTACGCGGCACTGGGCGAGACCCTGGCCTGGATCGTGGGCTGGAGTCTGATCCTCGAGTATTCGCTGGTGGTGAGCACCGTGGCGGTGGGCTGGTCGGGCTACTTCGTCGGCTTCCTCGAATGGGTGCACGCCCAGACCGGGTGGAACGTGATGCTGCCGAAAGCGCTGGCCGCCGGCCCGCACGTCGAAGGCGGTTTCCTCAACCTGCCGGCCATCGTCATCACCTTCCTCGTGGCCGGCATGCTGATGGCCGGCACCCGCGAGAGCGCCACCCTCAACGCGATCCTGGTGGCGGTCAAGCTGGTCGCGCTGGCGGTGTTCATCACGCTGGCGCTGCCGGCGTTCAGTGCCGAGAACCTGCAACCATTCATGCCCTACGGCTTCTCCAAGGCGATCGGGCCGGACGGGGTCGAACGCGGCGTCATGGCGGCAGCGGCGATCATCTTCTTCGCCTTCTACGGCTTCGACGCGATCTCCACCGCCGCCGAGGAAACCAAGAACCCCAGCCGCAACCTGTCCATCGGCATCGTCGGCTCGATGATCGGCTGCACCGTGATCTACGTGCTGGTGGCGCTGGCGGCGGTGGGCGCGATGCACTACACCGTGTTCGGCAAGAGTGCCGAGCCGCTGGCGCTGATCCTGCGCGAGCTGGGCCACGGCAATGCGGCGGCGGTGATCGGCATCGCCGCGGTGATCGCCTTGCCGACGGTGCTGCTGGCGTTCTTCTACGGCCAGAGCCGGATCTTCTTCGTGATGTCGCGCGACGGCCTGCTGCCGCGCTCGCTGTCGAAGGTGAACCAGCGCACCGGCACGCCGGTGGTCATCACCGTGTTCACCGCGATCCTGGTCGCTGCGCTGGCCGGGGTGGCCGAGCTGGGCGAGATCGCCGCGCTGGCCAATGCCGGCACCCTGGTGGCCTTCATCGCCGTGTCGATCTGCCTGCTGGTGCTGCGCAAGCGCGAACCGGGCCGCGCGCGCGGCTTCCGCACGCCGCTGGCCTGGATCATCGCGCCGCTGGCGATCCTCGGCTGCGCCTACCTGTTCTGGAGCCTGCCGCGGCAGACGCAGCTGTACTTCCTGGCCTGGAACGTGCTCGGCTTCGTGCTGTACGTGGTGTACGCGCGGCGCAACAGCATGCTCGGGAAAGCCTGAACCCGGCGTCGCGGCTTGCGCCGGGACGCCGGAAACTGATCAGTCCAGCACCCGGCAGAACACCGCCTTGAGGTAGCGCGACTCGGGCACGTTGGCCAGGAACGGGTGGTCCGGGCCGGCACCGGCGACCTTGAGCACCTGCACGGTGCGCCCGGCGTAGAACGCGGCGCGCCGCAGCATGTCCAGGAACTGCTCCTCCGACACCAGCCCGGTGCAGGAAAAGGTGGCCAGCAAGCCACCGGGCCTGACCACGCCCAGCGCCAGCTTGTTCATGTCCAGGTACTTCTTCAGCGCGGCGATCACCTGGTCGCGGTCGCGGGTCATCTTCGCCGGGTCCAGCACCACCGCGTCGTACTGCTCGCCGCGCGCGGCGGCCTCGCGCAGCCACGGGAAGATGTCGGCCTGGACGAACTTCGGCCTGACGTCGTTGAGTCGCGCATTGGCCTTGGCGATCGCGATCACGTCGGCGTCGATGTCGATGCCGACCACCTCGGCCGCACCGCGCACCGCCGCGTACACGGCGAAGCCGCCGGTGTTGCAGCACAGGTCGAGCACCCGCTGGCCGGCCACCTGGCGCGAGAACCACTCGCGGTTCTCGCGCTGGTCGGCGAAGAAGCCGGTCTTGTGCGCGCCGGCGGGGTCGGCGCGGAAGCGGATGCCGTGCTCGGTGATGACCGCCGGCTCGGGCGAGCCGCCCTCGCTGTAGACCGGGCGGTAGTCGAAGCTCTCCTGCTTCTGCACGTGCTCGTCGGCGAAGCTGTAGATGCGCGCGCCCGGGAAATGCCGGCGCAGCGCCGCGTAGACCCATTCGCGGTGGCGGTACATGCCGGCGCTGAAGAACTCCGCCACCAGCAGGTCGTCGTAGCGGTCCACCACCAGCCCGGACAGTCCATCGCCCTCGGAATGGACCACCCGCCAGGCGTTGGAGACCTCGTCCAGCTTCAGCACCTCGCGGCGCAGCGCCACCGCCTCGCCGATCCTGCGCTCGAACCAGGCCTGATCCACCGCCGCGACCGGATTGGTCTCCAGGATGCGCAGGGCGATCCGCGAATGGCCGTTGTAGAAGCCGCGGCCGATGAACTGGCCCTCGACGTCGTAGGCGTCGACGATCTCGCCCGGGCGCGGCTTCTGCGCAGGCTTGTCGACCAGCTTCTGGAAGATCCAGGGATGGCTGGAACGCCAGGCGTTCTTCAGCCGCACGACGGGGTAGGTGGCATCCATCGGCCAATTGTACGGATTCGCCGGCGCACGGGCGGCGGACGCCAGTCCGCGCAGCGCGCCCGCTGCCAGGCCGGGGCCGGCAGGGGCGGCGGGATCAGGGCGAAGGCGCCCCGGACCACGGACAGGGCTCAGCCGCGGCGGAACCAGCCGGTGATGCTGTAGCGCGGCGAACCCGCCCACGGCGCCACCAGGCTGACCTCGTGCGGCTGCGGCACGCGGAACAGGCTCAGCGTGTTCCACAGCGGGGTGAACGTGTCCACCACGCGACGCTCGGCCGGATCGAGGAAATGCAGCAGGCCACCCCAGTCCGGCAACCACTCGCGGCTGAGGTTCATGACGTAGGCGAAGGCGCGGTCCTCGTTGCCGACGCGGTCGTTGTGCGCGCGCAGGAAGTGTCCCGGGCGGTAGCGGACGCCGATCGCGCTGACCATGCGGATCGCCGGATCACCGGTCAGCTGGCGGGCAAAGTCCAGGAATTCCGGGCTGTTGAGGAAATCGACCACCACATGCAGGACCAGCTGCGGATCGACCCCGTCGCGGCGCGCATCGATCATCCGGTAGCGGTCGAAGTAGAACTCGAATCCCGCGCGCGCGCGCAGGCATGCCGCCTCCAGCAATGCCGCGTCCTCGGGAGTGCCGGGCGCGGCACCGTGGGCCTGGCCGTCGGCCAGCAGCGCATCGGTACGCTGCGCGGTTTCCCACGGCACCTCGTCGCGCAGGCACTGGTGCAGGCGCAGCGCCGCATCTTCCTGCAGGAACCCGGGAATCTGGACCCGGCCATGCGCACGCAGGCGCGCGCGCCAAGGCTCAAGCTGGAGTTCGTTGCTGATCATCGGCGATGCGATGGACGAGAGTCGATGCGGCGTGCCCGCATTCCCGCCCGGCCAGGCCTATGGCCAGGCCGGCGGATCGGCTTGCCAGGCGGCCTGCACTTCGGCCAGCGTCGCCCGGTCCTCCTCGCGCCAGTCCGGCAGCAGGCTGGCGAAGTTGGCGGCACTGGACCATTGCCCGGGTTCGGTGCGCACCGCCGCCGCATACCAGGCCACGGCCTCCTGCTTGCGACCCAGCTTCCACAATGCCAGGGCCATCGTCGGCGGTTGCCACGTGGGTGCGCTGGGCCAGCCGCCCAGCAGCGTCGACCACTGTTCCAGCGCGCGGGCCGGTTCGCCGGCGCGGTACAGGTCCCAGCCGTGGTTCCAGGCCACCGCACGAGTCAGACGCTGATTGCCGCCGGCGCTCTTGCGTGCAGCGCGGTACAGCTCCTCGCCCAGTTCGGGCCGGCCTGACGCCATGGCCAGGTGGGCGAGCTGGGCGCGCGATTCGACATCGCCCGGCTTGCGCGCGACGTTGGCGGCGAGCCGCTCCACCACCGCATCGCCCTCGCCCGGAATGACGACGATCGTTCGCGTCGTCTGCGGATCGTCGTCGAAATAGAACTCTTTCGGCCCAGGCAACGCCTGCGCCTGGGCCAGCAACGAATACAATGCAAGCCCGAAGGCGAGCGGAAAACGTAGTCTTTTCACTGTCACTTCCCCGAGAGCTGACAGCCTCCCTCGCCCCATCGTAACCGCACCAGCGCACGTTCGGCGAGTGTCCGCCGTCACAGAATCGGGCTTGATATCATTTCGCATCGGGCCGGGGAGCCCGGCTCCAGCCAGCGCCAGGGCCCATTCATGACCAGCACCGCCGAACTGACCTCGCCTTCCTCGGCCAACCTGCCCGGCCTGGAAACCTTCGACCGCGACTACACCCTGGAGCACAAGTACACCCGCCGCGACGGCCGGATCTACCTCAGCGGGGTGCAGGCCCTGGTGCGCCTGCCGCTGATGCAGCAGCTGCGCGATGCCGCCGCAGGGCTGAATACGGCCGGCTTCGTCAGCGGCTACCGCGGCAGCCCGCTGGGCGGTTTCGACCTGGAGTTGTGGCGCGCGCGCAAGCACCTGGAGGCGGCCAAGGTGCGCTTCCAGCCCGGCCTGAACGAGGACCTCGGCGCGACCATGGTCTGGGGCACCCAGCAGACCAACCTGTTCCCGGGCTCCCGGGTCGATGGCGTCTATGCCATGTGGTACGGCAAGGGCCCGGGCGTGGATCGCTGCGGCGACGTGTTCAAGCACGCCAACGCCGCCGGCACCTCGCGCCATGGCGGCGTGCTGGCGCTGGCCGCCGACGACCACGCTTGCCGCAGCTCGACCCTGCCGCACGGCAGCGAGGACGAGTTCGTCAGCGCGATGATGCCGGTGCTCAACCCGGCCGGGGTGCAGGACATCCTCGACCTGGGCCTGGTCGGCTGGGCGATGAGCCGCTACACCGGGCGCTGGATCGGCTTCAAGACCATCGCCGAGACGGTGGAATCCTCGGCCTCGGTGCAGGTCGATCCGTTCGCGCGCACGATCGTGCTGCCGGAGGATTTCGAACTGCCGCCGGGGGGACTCAACATCCGCTGGCCGGACCCGCCGATGGAGCAGGAGATGCGCCTGCACCGCTACGCGATCCGCGCCGCGCAGGCCTTCGCCCGCGCCAACGGCATCGACACGCTGGTGCTGGATTCGCCGCGCGCGCGCCTGGGCATCGTGACCACCGGCAAGAGCTACCTGGACGTGCTGCAGGCGCTGGAATACCTGGGCCTGGACGAGGACGCCTGCCGCGACATCGGCATCCGCGTCTACAAGGTCGGCATGACCTGGCCGCTCGAGCCCGAAGGCATCGCCCGCTTCGCCCGCGGCCTGGAAGACATCGTCGTGGTGGAGGAAAAGCGCGCCTTCATCGAGCGACAGATGAAGGAACAGTTCTACAACTGGCCGGCCGACTGGGGCCATCGCCCGAGCATCGTCGGCAAGTACGACGAGGCCGGCGAGTGGATCCTGCCGTCCACCGGCGAACTGACCCCGGCGACCATCGCCGGCGTCATTGGCAAGCGCATCCAGCGGTTCTTCAACACCGAATCCATCGAGCAACGGCTGCGCTGGATGGAGGAGAAGGAAGCGGAGATGGCGCTGCCGCGCGCCAACTTCCCGCGCGTGCCGCACTACTGCTCCGGCTGCCCGCACAACACCTCCACCGTGGTGCCGGAAGGCTCGCGCGCGCAGGGCGGCATCGGCTGCCACTACATGGTCACCTGGATGGACCGCAACACCGACACCTTCACCCACATGGGCGGCGAAGGCGTCACCTGGGCCGGGCAGGCGGCGTTCACCGACACCGAGCACGTGTTCCAGAATCTGGGCGACGGGACCTACTTCCACAGCGGTTCGCTGGCGATCCGCCAGTCGATCGCCGCCAAGGTCAACATCACCTACAAGATCCTCTACAACGATGCGGTGGCGATGACCGGCGGCCAGCCGGTGGACGGCCAGCTCAGCGTGCCGGACATCGCCTGGCAGATGCGTTCGGAAGGCGTGGACACGATCGTCCTGGTCAGCGACGACCTGTCGAAGTGGAACAAGCGCGAGCTGTTCCCCGCGGGCGTCGAGTTCCACGACCGCAGCGAACTGGACGCGGTGCAGAAGCGCCTGCGCGAAGTGAAGGGCGTGTCGATCCTGATCTACGAGCAGACCTGCGCCACCGAGAAGCGGCGCCGGCGCAAGCGCGGCAAGCTCGAGGACCCGCAGAAGCGGGTGCTGGTCAACACCCTGGTATGCGAAGGCTGCGGCGACTGCGGCAAGAAGAGCTTCTGCGTGTCGGTGCTGCCCAAGGAAACCGAGTTCGGGCGCAAGCGCGAGATCGACCAGTCCAATTGCAACAAGGACTATTCCTGCGTCAATGGCTTCTGCCCCAGCTTCGTCACCGTGCATGGCGGCAAGCCGCGCAAGGGCCGCAAGGCCGACGCCGCCGCGCTGCTGGACGACCTGCCCGCGCCGGCGTTCCGCTCGGCGCTGGAGCAGCCCTGGAACATCCTGATCACCGGCGTCGGCGGCACCGGCGTGGTCACCATCGGCGCGCTGCTGGGCATGGCCGGGCACCTGGAAGGCAAGGGTGCCACCGTGCTCGACCAGACCGGCCTGGCGCAGAAGGGCGGCGCGGTCACCACCCACATCCGGATCGCGCGCACGCCGCAGGACATCCACGCCGTGCGTATTGCCGCGGGCGAAGCCGACCTGGTGCTGGGTTGCGACATGGTCGTGGTCAACGACTACTGGGCGCTGTCCAAGGTCCGCGGCGAACGCTCGGAAGTGGTGCTCAACACCTACGAGGCGATGCCGGGCACCTTCACCATGCGCCCGGACATGCACTTCCCCGCCGCCGACATCGTCGCCGGCATCAAGCTGGCGCTGGGCGGGCGCGAACCGCGCCTGATCGACGCCACCCAGCTGGCCACCGCGCTGCTGGGCGACGCCATCGCCACCAACCTGTTCATCCTCGGCTACGCCTGGCAGCTGGGCCTGGTGCCGATCTCGTTCGAGGCGCTGATGCGCGCGATCGAGCTCAACGGCGCGGCGGTGGAGATGAACCGCCAGGCCTTCGCCTGGGGCCGCCTGGCCGCGGTCGACCCGCAGGCCGTGGCCAGTGCCGCCGGCCTGGTGCGCAACCCGGCCACCGCCGACGAGCGCACGGCCGACGGCCTGCACCAGTTGCCGCCCGGCGACTGGGAAGGCAACGAATGGGGCAGCACCAGCGCGCCGCAGCCGCTGCGCGCCGAGCGCGAACTGCGCGGCCTGCCGGACAGCGGCGGTCCCACGGAAGGCGCGTCGCAGGCCTCCCCGCTCAACGTCGCCACCGGCGAGATCGCCGCGCTGCCGCTGGACGACCTGCGCCTGTCGCGCAGCCTCGACGAGCTGGTCGCCCGCCGCGAGAAGTTCCTCACCGAATACCAGGACGCCGCCTACTCGCGCCGCTACACCGAGTTGGTGGCAAAGGTGCGCGCGGCCGAGAACCTCAAGGCGCCGGGTTCCACCGCGCTGGCCGAGGCGGTGGCGCGCTACGCGTTCAAGCTGATGGCCTACAAGGACGAGTACGAGGTCGCGCGCCTGTACACCAGCGGCGAGTTCCAGCGCCGCCTGCAGCAGCAGTTCGAGGGCGACTACACCCTGCATTTCCACCTGGCCCCGCCGCTGCTGGCGAAGAAGGACGAACAGGGCCGCCTGCTCAAGCGCGAGTACGGCCCGTGGATGTTCACCGCGTTCAAGTGGATGGCGAAACTGAAGTTCCTGCGCGGCGGCGCGTTCGACGTGTTCGGCCGCACCGAGGAACGGCGCATGGAGCGACAACTGATCGCCGACTATTTCGCCACCGTCGAGCGGCTGCTGGCCCGGCTGGATGCCGGCAACCTGGAACTGGCCGCGCAGATCGCCAGCGTCCCCGAGCACATCCGCGGCTACGGTCACGTCAAGGAAGCACACCTGCACGCGGCCAAGGCCCGCGAGGCGCAGTTGCTGCAGGACTGGGACAGTCCGCTGCGGGTGGTGGAACGCAGCGCGGCCTGAGCGGCCGGGGACGGACCGCCGCCCCGCCCCGGTCAGTCGGCGGCGGCTTCCGGATCGTCCAGCGGGCAGAAACCGACCGTCGCCTGCGACAGGCGGCGCAGCACCGCGCGCGCGGCGGCGCTTTCCAGCGGCTCGTACAGCAGCAGTTCCACCGGCCGCCACATGGCGACCCAGCCCACGACCAGCAGGCCCTCGCCCAGCACTTCGACCACACCGCTACGCTCGCCCCCGCCCAGCAGCAGGTGCCGCGCGATGAGGGTGGCCGCCAGCACCCCCAGGCCGATCAGCAACACCAGCCGGCTCACCCGGATGCGTCGGCGCAGCATCCATTCCTGGTGTTCGAGCGCACGGCGGAAGTGCGCGTGCACCGCCGCGGCGATCTCCGGCACGCTGGCGCGCAGGGATTCGGGTCCGCGGACCAGCAGTTCCAGGGGTTCGCGCGGGGAAACCTCGTCCGCCGATTCGATCAGCCAGGCCTCGGCATCGCGGTCCAGGGACTTGTCGTGGAAAGGCGCCGGGTCCAGCGAGTCGTACAGCCTCGCCAACGCGTCGAGCCGGATTTCGATGGTTGCCATGGTTCCGGATTGTGGCCGAGCCGGGGGCGGAATGCATCCGTGCCTCGCAGGAAACCAACCTGCGACGCTCAGCGCTCCCGCGCCGCGGCGCTCTTTTCGCGCTCCGCGCGGAACTCGCTGCCCGCGTCCCAGCTCGGCCAGTCGCTGCCGTTGGCCAGGCGCTCGGCCAGCCGCCAGACGGTGCGCGTGTCCTCGGTCGGGCCGCGCATGTCCCAGCTGTCGTCGAACTCGTCGCAGGGCTGGTGGTAGCAGTTGGCGAAGTACTTCGCGCGCGCGGCCTTGCCGCCTTCCACGCCGCCATCGAGCTGGTCCGTGCCCGGGCCGATGGTGATCGCCGGCACCCCGGCCTGGGCGAAGGCGAAGTGATCGGCGCGGTAGAACAACCCGGCCTCCAGGTTGGCGTCCTGCGAGTACGCGCGGCCTTCGCTCTGCGCCACTTCGGCCAGGTCGCGCTCCAGCGAGACCTTGCCCACGCCCCACGAGGAGATGTCGCGGGTCGGCCCGTCCGGGCTCCACATCTCGATGTTGAGGTCGGCCACCGTGGTCTCCAGCGGGCGCAGCGGATGGGCCGCGTAGTACTTGGCCCCGAGCAGGCCGCTTTCCTCGGCGGTCACGGCCAGGAACAGCAGGCTGCGCGCCGGCCGCTCACCGGCGGCGAACACCCGTGCGATCTCGATCAGCGAGGCGATGGAAGTGGCATTGTCCACCGCGCCGTTGACGATGTCGTCGCCGCTCTCGTCCGCATCGGCGATGACGCCGAAGCTGTCCCAGTGGCCGGACAGGATCACGGTCTCGTCCGGGCGGTTCGCGCCGGGCAGGATCCCGGCCACGTTGCGGCTCGTGATCCGCTCGCGCTGCACGTCGAAGGCCATCGAGGCGCTGGCGCCCTGCAGCGGATGGCCGGCGAAACCGCGCTGCTGTGCGCGCGCCTTTTCGGCCTCGAAGTCCAGCCCCGATTCGCGGAACAGGCGCTCGGCCACCTCGCGCTGGATCCAGCCGCGCATCGGCAGGTGGTAGCGGTCGGCGTCGGCGCGGACGATGTCGTATTGCGGGCCGTTGCGGCCGTTGCGCACAGTCGCCCACGGATACGCGGCCGGTGCGGTCTCGTGCACGATCAGCGCCCCGGCGGCGCCGCGCCGCGCCGCTTCCTCGTACTTGTAGGTCCAGCGGCCGTAGTAGGTCATGGCCTTGCCGCCGAAATCGCCCTGGCCACTCTCGAAGTCCGGATCGTTGACCAGGATCACCGCGATCTTGTCCTTCACGTCCACGCCGGCATAGTCGTCCCAGCCCAACTCCGGCGCGCTGATGCCGTAGCCGACGAACACCAGCGGCACGTCCTCCAGGGCCACGTGGTCGGTCGGATACAGCGTCTCCACCGCAAGATCCTCGCCCTGCACCAGCGCGCGGGTGCCGGCGGCGGTGGCGAACTCGGCCCACACCGGCCCGGAAATCAGGCTGCGCTCCAGTTCGACCCGCTGGAACCAGCCGCCATCGTCGCCGGCCGGCTGCAATCCGGCCTGGGCGAAGCGCTCGGCGATGTAGCGGACGGCCTTCTCCTCGCCCGGCGTGTTCGGGGCGCGACCCTCGAATTCGTCCGAGGCCAGCACGCGCAGGCTTTCGGCCAGGTTGCCGGCCTGGATGCCGGCGCCGGGGGTCGCGGCCGGCGGCGCGGCAACAGCCCCGGCGCCGGCTTCCGAACACGCGGCGCCGCACAGCACCAGCAGCAAGACGGGTAGGGCGCGGCGCATCGGCACTGCGGTCTCGGGCAAGGGCGGGCACCCCAATATAGCCTCGCACCCGCCGCCGCCGGCGTGGCGTCGGGCTCTCGGACCTGCCGGCCGGTCCCTACTCCCCGCCATCCAGGGCCCGTTCCCGGCCGCCCCGGAGCCGGTCCTCACCCGATCCCGCCCCGGCCTGACGCGCTGGCCTGGCGGCCGGCGGCTTCCGATCCAGGCCCCTCCCTATCTATAATCGGCCCCAGCTGTGGCCGGTCGCGCCACTCGCCATAGGATGAGACGTGCGTAACCACGACCTGGAATTCCTCAAGCGCTTCTCGATGGTGATCGGCTTCCTGTGCCTGGTCACGCTGGGCCTGATCCTGTTCGCCATGCACCTGCATCGCACGCTGCCGCCCGAAATCTCGCCCACGGCCGTCCAGCGCACGTCCGCGCGCATCCACCCGGCCGGCGCGGTCTACGCCGGCGACACCGGCGCCGCGGCGCAGGCCGCCGCCGCAGCTGCGGCCCAGGCCGCCGCCGCGTCCCAGGTCGCCTATGGCGGCACCACCGACGGCTCGGTGGTCTACCAGAACCTGTGCAGCGCCTGCCATACCAACGGCGTGGGCAATGCTCCGACCCTGGACCACGCGCATTGGGACGCACGCATCGCCCAGGGCGTCGATACCCTGCACCGGCACGCGATCGAAGGCTTCACCGGGCCGGACGGCGGCATCATGCCCCCGCGCGGCGGCAATCCGGCACTGACCGACGAGCAGGTGATCGCCACGGTCGACTGGATGCTCGCCAACCTCAAGTAAGCCGGCCGCAATCCCGCCGACGCCGCCTCCGGGCGGCGTTGTCGTTTCCGCAGCAGGAGTCCGCCATGCCGCACCGCCGTCCGTTGTCGAACATTTCCGTGCTGTGGCTGCTGCTGGCCGCCGCCCCTGCCATTGCCGGCGAGGCGCCTGCCGCCCTGTCCCATGTCGGCGACGCCCAGGACGATGGGCCGCACAGCCCATTGGCCGGGCAGCCGGTGGCGTTCACCGCCACGGTCAGCGCGGACTTCCGCACGGGCCTGGGCGGGTTGTTCGTGCAGGACCGGGGCGACGGCAACCCGGCCACGTCCGATGGCCTGTTCGTGCGTCCCGCCGAGGGCTTCGCCTTCCCCGACGGCCTGGCGGCGGGCCGGCAATGCCGCTTCCAGGGCCGACTGGTCGAGGACAAGCGCGGCGCGGACGGCGTCACCACCCTGCTGGCCGAACGCATCGACCGCTGCCGCGACGCGGCGCCGGTACCCGCGCGGGTGCTGGACGCACTGCCGGCCGACTGGGAGGCCCTGGAAGGCATGCGCGTGCGCATCGATGCGCCGCTGACCGTCACCGGCACCGACGCGATCGACCGCTACGGCGAACTGGCGGTGTCCTTCGACGGCCGCCAGTGGCAACCCAGCGAAGTCGCGCGGCCCGGTTCGCCCGAGCATGCCGCGGCCGCCGCGCGCAACGCACGCCAGTTGCTGCTGCTGGACGACGGCAGTGGACAGCGCGATCCGGCCGGGATCGCCTGGCTGGACGGGCGCGAAGCGCCGCGGGTGGGTGACCGCATGCGCGGCGTCGAGGGCGTGGTCGACCGCGACCACGGCAGCTGGCGGCTGCAGCTGGACACCGTGCCGGTGATCGAGCGCGGCGACCGTCCGCCGCCGCCGCAGGTGCCCGGCAACGTGCGCGTGGCGGCGTTCAACCTGGAAAACCTGTTCAACGGCGACGGCCACGGCGGCGGCTTTCCGACCCCGCGCGGCGCACGCACCCCGCAGGCACTGGATGCGCAGCTGGCCAAACTGGTCGCCACCATCCGCGGCCTGGATCCCGACGTGGCCGCGCTGATGGAGCTGGAGAACGACGGCTATGGCGAGGACTCGAGCCTGGCCCGGCTGGTGCGCGAACTCAACGCCGACGGCGCGCAGTGGCGCTATGTCGATGCCGGCCACGGCCCTGGCACGGACACCATCCGGGTCGGCATCGTCTACCGCGGCGACCGCCTGGTCGCCCGCGGCAAGCCGGCGGTGCTGGAAGGCGGCCCGTTCGGCGAACGCAGCCGGGTACCGCTGGCGCAGGCATTCCGGCGCAAGGGCGGCAAGCAGGATTTCGTGGTCGTGGCCAACCACCTCAAGTCCAAGGGCTGCAGCGAGGCCGAAGGCGCCGACGCCGACCGGAAGGACGGCCAGGGCTGCTGGAACGCGCTGCGCCTGGATTCGGCGCAGCGGCTGGACGCCTGGTTGCGATCGGCGCCGCTGGGGAAGGGTCGCGATCGGGTCGTGGTGCTCGGCGACTTCAACGCCTACGCGATGGAAGACCCGATGCGCTGGCTGCGCGAGCAAGGCGGCTGGACCGACGCCTTCGCCGCCGCCGGCGTGGAGCGCCCCTACAGCTACGTCTACCAGGGCCTGAGCGGACGCCTGGACCACGCCCTGCTGAGCCCGGCGCTGGTCCCGCATCTGCGCGGCGCGGCCGAATGGCACGTCAATGCCGACGAGCCGGACGCCGCCGGCTACGCCGGCCGCAACGTCCCCGGCCCCTGGCGCAGTTCCGACCACGATCCTCTGTTGCTCGGCTTCGATCTGTAGCCATCACCCGCATCCATGCCCGCAGCAGCGGGAGTCCCTGCGCTCGCGGAGAACGTCGGTGCGCGGGGATCGCGCTCGAGGCACAGGTGATGTAACGCGCCCGCGTGTTGGAGCAGGACGCGGAACCACGCGGCAGCGGCCCCTGCCGAAGCCGCGACGCTTTTGCTTTCAGCCGTCAGCCATCCGCACCGTGCAGGTAGTCCAGGCTCACCTGCAGCAACGCCCGGAAGCCCACGTCCAGCGCGGTCTCGTCCAGGTTGAACTCCGGCGAGTGGTTGCTGGGCGCGGTGGCCGGATCCAGCCCCGGCGCGGTGGAACCGACGAAGAAGAACATCGCCGGCGCCTTCTGTCCGTACAGCGAGAAGTCCTCCGAGCCCATCTGCAGCGGCGGCTCGAACACGTTCTGCGCACCGACCACCGCCTGCAGGCTGGGCAGCATCCTCGCGGTCAGCGCCGGATCATTGATCGTGGCCGGGTTGCCTTCGCCTTCCGGCAGCTGGATTTCGGTCCTGGCGCCGTGCGCGGCGGCCACGTGCTCGGAAACGTTGTGCAGGTCGGCGAAGATCTTCTCGCGCATGCCCGCGTCGAAGGTGCGGATGGTGCCGACCATCTCCACGTCGTCGGGGATGATGTTGTAGCGGATCCCGCCCTTGATCGCACCGAAGGTCACCACCGCCGGCAGCTTGGCCACGTCGGTGCGGCGGCTGACGATCGTCTGCGCCGTGCCGATCAGGTCGGCCGCGGCCACGATCGGATCGATCCCGCCCCACGGCCGCGAGCCGTGCGTCTGCCGGCCGATCACCTTGATGCTGAAGCGGTCCGAGGCGGCCATCAGCGGCCCGCCGCGCACCGCGATCTGCCCGGCCTGCACGGTGGAGAACACATGCAACCCGAACACCGCCTCGGGCTTGAAGGCATCGAAGATGCCCTCGTCCAGCATCATCTGCGCACCGCCGTCCTCGCCCGGCGGCGGACCTTCCTCGGCCGGCTGGAAGATCAGCATCACCTCGCCCGGCAAGGTGTCCTGCATCGCCACCAGCGCCCGGGCCACGCCGAGCAGGATCCCGGTGTGCGCGTCGTGGCCGCAGGCATGCATCACTCCGACCGTCTCGCCGCGGTATTGCGCGGTGGCTTTCGAGGCGTAGGGCAGGCCGGTGCGCTCGGCCACCGGCAGCGCATCCATGTCCGCGCGCAGCGCGATCCGCGGCCCCGGCTTGCCGCCCTTGATGACCGCGACCACGCCGTGATGGGCGATCCCGGTCTGCGGCTGCAGGCCCATCCGCCGCAGTTCCTCCGCCACGATCCTGGCCGTGCGCTCCTCGCGGTTGGACAGCTCCGGGTGCAGGTGGAAATCGCGGCGCCAGTCGGTCACCTGCTGCCGCAGCTCGGCGGCGGCGGCGGTCACTTCGGGGCGTTGCCCGGCCTGGGCGGCGGCATTGCCGGCCAGGACCAGCCCCAGCGCGCAGGCCAGCAGCGAAATGCGGGAACGGACGGCAAGGTTCATGGGACGGCTCCGGCAGGACGACCTGCCGATGCTACGGGGAAACCGCGTCGGGTTCACCGCCCGCAACGCCGGGATGCCGCGGCCGGGGTACCATTCCCGCTCCCGCACTCCGCACAGGAAATCCCGACCGTGCCCATCGACCAGGACCAGAAGAACCGCATCGCCTCCGGCCAGGGCTTCATCGCCGCACTCGACCAGAGCGGCGGCAGCACGCCCAAGGCGCTCAAGCTCTACGGCGTCGACGAATCGGCCTATTCGGGCGACGCGGAAATGTTCGCCCTGGTCCATGCGATGCGCAGCCGCATCGTCACCAGCCCGGCCTTCGGCGGCGGGCGCGTGCTCGGCGCGATCCTGTTCGAGCGCACCATGGACGACAGCTTCGGCGGCAAGGACGCGGTGGCCTACCTGTGGGAAGACAAGCAGGTCGTGCCGTTCCTGAAGATCGACAAGGGCCTGGAGGACGAGGCCGACGGCGTGCAGAAGCTCAAGCCGATCCCCGGCCTGGCCGAACTGCTGGCGCGGGCCAAGGCCAAGGGCGTGTTCGGCACCAAGGAGCGCTCGGTGATCAAGGCCAACAATGCCAAGGGCATCGGCGAAGTGCTCGACCAACAGTTCGAGCTGGCGCGGCAGGTGCTGGCCGCCGGCCTGGTGCCGATCGTCGAACCCGAGGTGGACATCAAGGCCGCCGACAAGCAGGCCATCGAGGTCGAATTGAAGCAGGGCCTGCTGGCACGCCTGGACCTGCTGGATCCCGCCACCCCGGTCATCCTCAAGCTCACCCTGCCCAGCGTGGATGGCTACTTCCAGGAACTGGTCGAGCATCCGAGCGTGCTCAAGGTCGTCGCGCTGTCGGGCGGCTACAGCCGCGAGGACGCCAACGCCAAGCTGGCGAAGAATCCGGGCGTGATCGCCAGCTTCAGCCGCGCCCTGACCGAAGGCCTGAGCGCGCAGCAGAGCGATGCCGAGTTCGATGCCGCACTGGATGCGGCAATCGAGTCGATCTACCGCGCTTCGATCGCCTGAGGCCTCAGCCGAACGCGTCCCTCCAGTTCAGCCACCACGCCTTGGGCGGACGCGGGATCCTAGCCCACCATGCCTCCATGGCCTGCGCATTGCCGGCCTGCCATGCCTGGCGGTGCTGCGGGTCGTCGCCGGGTTCGCCCAGCAGTGCGGCGAGCCTCGGATACAGCGGCCCGGACGCCAGTTCCGGGTAGCGGGTGAGCAGGGCGAGCAGCGAGAACCGGTCCTCCGCGGCGGCCCCGGCCGCGACCGCGCTTTCCAGCCCAGGCGCGCGGCGCCCTTCGAGCATGGCCAGGTCCAGGCGCCGGACCGCCTCGCGGAAATCGGCGCCCGCATGGATGGCCAGGGGGATGCCGCTGCGCACGTCGTCGAATGCGAGCGTCGAGCCGGCCGGGACCAGGGTTTCCTGCCCACCGACCCGGTGCATGACCCAACCGCTGGCGACCTGGATCGAACCCGCGCCCCGGACATCGCGGCTCATCTCGAACTCGCAGCCCAGGTCGAGCGTCTCGCCAGCGCCGGCCGCGACCCCGAAGTATCCGGGAGGCGCCCAGATCCGCGCACGTACCCGGCCTTCCACCAGCTCCAGGCGGTGATGCCCGGAGCGGGTATCGCGAAGCCTGATCCTGGTATCGGGCAGCACCTGCATCGACCCGATGCGAGCTATCCGGATGGTGGCCGTCTGCCGCTCCGAGGTGGCCCAGGTCGTCCCGACTTCCAGCGCCCCGGGCGCGGCACCGGCTCCAGCGACGACTGCCCAGTGCGCACCCTCGTTCCATTGCAGCCGCCACGGCAGCCACAAGGCGAGGCCGACCGCGCAGGCGGCCACTGCCGCAGCGCTCGCCAGCAGCCATCGCGGCCGCCGACCGCGCGGGGGCCGCTGCCAGACCCGCGCCGGGAAGCGCGGATCGGGCACATGGCGGAATGCCGCCAGCAGGGCAGCCAGGCGCTGGAGTTCGGCGTCTGCCTCCAGCGCGGGATCCCACAATGCATCAGGCTTGTCGATCATCGGCGTTCTCCTCGGGCTCCACGGCGATGCCCAGCGCAAGCCGCAGCTTCACCATGCCGCGATGCAGGTTCACCCGGACCGACTGCGGCGTCAGCCCGGTCAGGACCGCGATCTCGGGTCCACTCATGCCCTCGACCAACCGCAGGATCAAGGTTTCGCGGTAGGCCTCGGGGAGCCGGCGGATGGCCTGCAGCGCCGCCACCGCCTCCGCGGTCGACTCCGGCGACGCGCCCGGCCAGGGAACATCCGCGGATTCGTCCCACTGCGATTCCCCGATCCCCGCAGACGGCCGGTTCCTGCGCGCGACCATCGCCACCCAGGGGCCGAACCGGGCCGGGTCGCGCAGCTGCTCCAGCCTGGCGAAGGCGACGGCGAAGGTTTCCTGGGTCAATTCCTCCGCCCGCGCCCGCGGTGCCACGCCAAGGTGGATGGCGTGCACCAGCGGCGCGAACGTGCGGTAGAGCCAGGCGAACGCCGGCTGCGACCCCCGCCGGGCGTCATGCACGTGCCTGGCGATTTGCTCGGGATCGGTCGCGGCCTTCATCTGCAAGGTTTCGGGAGTCGACAGGTCAGGAGGGCGTTCCAAGGCGAAGCGTTAACGCGCCCGGCCCGGCTAACGCCGGGCCGGGCAGGCGGCTCTTCATTCCCGAGCCCCGATGAGGATGCCCCATGCACCGCTTGCTCCGTGCGACCCCGCTGCCGATCCTGTTCGGCGCGCTGCTGTTGTCGGTCCTGCCGCTCAGCGCCTGCGCAGGCGCGGACGCCGGCACCACGCCGGTCGTCGGCCAACCCTGCGAGGACTGCGATGTCCCCCTGATCGGCTTGCCGGCCGACCCGCCCGCCATCGCCTTCCTCGCGCCCAGGGACGAACCCGGGGAACGCCTCCGTCTCACCGGACGGGTCGTCGATGCCCAGGGACATCCTCGCCAGGGCGTGATCGTCTATGCCCACCAGACCAACCAGGCGGGCATCTATCCGGGGGAACGGACCACGGACGAGCCCGGCGTGCGCCGGCACGGCCGCCTGCGCGGCTGGGCGGCCAGCGACGCGGACGGCCGCTACACCTTTCTCACAGTCCGGCCCGGCAGCTATCCGGGCACCGCGATGCCCCAGCACATCCACCTCTACGTGATCGAGCCCGGCTGTGCGCTGTACTACATCGACGATGTGCTGTTCCGCGACGACCCGCACCTCACCCCGGCAGCCGAGCGCAAGGCCAGCCAGGGACGTGGCGGTCCGGGAGTGGTGGCGCCGACGCTCGTCGACGGCGAGTGGCAGGCGCATCGCGACATCGTGCTCGGTCGCAGCATTCCCGGCCATCCGGGCTGCTGAGCATGCAACCACGGGTCGCGGACCGCTATCCGCTGGCCGTGCGCGTGCTCCACTGGCTGATTGCCGCACTGCTGGCGGCGCAACTCGTGCTGGGGTTCGCCGCGGAACGATCCGCCTCGCCGACGGTATCCGATGCGCTGTTCCCGATCCATTTCCAGCTGGGCGTATCCATCGCGCTGTTGATGACGGTCCGGCTGTTCCTGCGCCTGGCCCTGGGTACGCCGCGTGGTGCCGGTTACGGTCCGCGATGGGCATCGCGGATCGCAACCGGCGTCCACGCTCTGCTCTACCTGCTGGTCCTGGCGTTGCCGGTCAGTGGGTACGTCATCTGGGTCTGGATGGGCGCCGACCGCAGCATGCCGGGAGGCTGGGTAGTGCCTGCCCTGTTCGTTCCGCCGGAGGACGACGAAACCGGGCGCGCCATCGCCTGGTACGTGCATACGTACGGCGCCGGGTGTCTGCTGGTCCTGGCCGGCCTGCACGTGGCCGCCGCAGCCTGGCACCCATGGCTCCGCAACGATCGCTTGATCGCGCGCCGGATGGGTTTCGGCGGCCGAAGCGGATCGGGTACATTGCCCCGGGCCATGAACCCGTCCCCGCCAACCGGCGCCGGATCCGTCGACGACCCGCCTCCGTTACCGCCGGAAAAGCCGCTTCCCAACGAATGCTGCGAGAGCGGCTGCCCGATCTGCGTGCTCGATGTCTACGCCGAGGCCCTGGTGGAGTACCGGCGCGCACTGGCCGAGTGGAAGCGTCGCCATCCCGACGCCGGCTGATGCAACGCCCCTGCGGGCCCGGTCGCGTCCAGGCACCGACTCAGACATCGAACGCCAGCAGGTCGATCCCGGTCGCCGCCCGCACCACGCGCCGATACAGCAGGTTGCCCTGCGCCGCATTGGTCGCCACCACCAGCGCGCGCTGGCGCGCCGCATCGCCCAGGGCGAAGGTCTTGAAGATCCCGCCGTTGCTGCCGGAGTGGAAGAACATCGGGCCGCGCGCGGTCGGCTCCAGGTTCCAGCCCAGGGTCTTTTCGCTCCAGCGGCCGGGAACTTCGATTTGCGGAGTCAACATCGCCGTGCGCGTGGCCGGCAGCAGTTCCCAGTCCGCGCCGCGCGCATGCACCATCAGCGCCATGAAGCGGGCGTAGTCGAGCACCGTGCAGCGCAGGCTGGCCGCGGCGTTGGCGAGGATGTCGCCCGGCCAGGCGACCAGGCCGGCGGGCGCGAGCGCCTGCACCTCGGGCAATGCGGCTTCGGCATCGGCATAGCGCCAGTCCTTCAACGACTGGCCATGGCGCTCGGCCACCACCTGCGCCGCCTGCCATTGCTCGCGCAGCATCTGCGGCGGCATGCCCTTGGCGCCCGGCGGGCCATGGCCGTACACCGACCGCGCCGCCAGTTCCGGACTCCATGCATAGCTGCTGTCGCGCATGCCGGCCGGCCCGAACAGCAGCCGCTGCATGCTTGCGTCCAGGCTTTCGCCGGTGATCGCCTCGACTGCCAACTGCAGCCAGACGAAGGCCTCGCCGGAATAGTCGATGCGCACGCCCGGCGCCACCGCCGGCACCAGCGGTTCGTGCGCGGGGTCCTTGCGCCAATCGGGCAGGCCGGTGGAGTGGCGCAGCACGTCGCGGGCGGTGATCGCGTCCACCCACGGACCGTTGCCCAGATATCCGGGCCGCAGGTACTCGACCAACGGCCGGTCCAGCGATAGCTCGCCGCGATCCACCAGTTGCAGCGCCAGGTAGGCGAATACCGGCTTGCTCAGCGAGGCCACCTCGAACAGGGTCGTGTCGGCGATGGGCGTGCCGCGCCCGGCGTGCACCACGCCGAACCCGCGCGACCACACCGGCTCCCCGCGCTCGACTACCGCCATGCCGATCCCGGGCACGCCCAGTGCCCGCATCTGCCGCGGCAGGTCGGCCAGGAAATCCTCCGGCGGGATCCAATCCACCGCTTCGGCGTTGCGCAGCGCAGCGGCGGCGTGACCCGGCAGGACACCGAGGGTGCCCAGCCCGATCCCGGCGCCCAGCAGCCGGCGACGGGTCAACGGGATGCAGGCGTCTGGTTCGGCCGGGGGCATGTGTGTATTGAAGCGACTCAGCCGACGGCGATCAAGCAACGGCCATGTAACGGCCATGCAAAGCCGACGGTTGGTCGGCTGCATTTGACGTGGGTCGAGAAGGGCGGCCGACCCACAGTCGGCTCTACACGACGGGCACGGCTGCCTCTCCGGAACCGGAATGCGTGATCGAAGCCGACCCGGCCCCGCAGGCCCGCCGTTGACGCGCGCGGCGACCCAGGCTAATGTTCGCCCGTCGAGGTTCCATCGCTTCATCAGGATGTAGCGATGGATTAAAAGGGAAGTCCGGTGCACCCCGCCAACGGGGCAATTCCGGCGCTGCCCCGCAGCGGTAACTGGAAACGACCCCCGCCATCGCACTGGCCTTCACCGGCCGGGAAGCGGCGGACAGTAGGCCCCCGGCGCGCCCGCGCCGTCCCGTCCACGAGCCCGAAGACCTGCCCCGGCCGGAAGGCGTGCCCGCCTTCCGCATGACCTG
This sequence comes from Lysobacterales bacterium, assembly GCA_017302035.1. Taxonomy (GTDB): domain Bacteria; phylum Pseudomonadota; class Gammaproteobacteria; order Xanthomonadales; family Xanthomonadaceae; genus Pseudoxanthomonas. Next base: position 83,828 of record JAFLEA010000001.1, on the reverse strand, counting down.
GAGCCTCCGCGGGGAGGTGGCCGGACGCTCGTGCGCGGCGGGAAGCCGCGCGTGCGTCTCCGTGCACGTCCCCGTGGTGGTTCCGGTTCGCCCGCGGGGGCGAAGGTCGCTCCGGTACCGCCCGTGGCCCACGTGCGGCGCCCGCCCTTCGTTCCTCATCGACCACGCATGAGGAATCGCAACATGACGCTTACCACCAACCTCGGCTTCCCGCGCATCGGCGCCCGCCGCGAGCTCAAGCACGCGCTGGAATCCCACTGGCGGGGCGACACCCCGGCCGCCGACCTGCAAGCCACCGCGCGCGAACTGCGCGCGCGCCACTGGGCGCTGCAACGCGAGTCCGGGATCGACCTGCCGCCCAGCAACGACTTCTCGTTGTATGACCAGGTGCTCGACACCGCCTTCCTGTTCGACGCGATCCCGCAGCGCTACCGCGCGCTGGCCGATGCCGATCCGCTGGCCGGCTACTTCGCCCTGGCCCGTGGCTATCAGCGCGACGGCATCGACCTGCACGCGCTGGAAATGACCAAGTGGTTCGACACCAACTACCACTATCTGGTGCCGGAACTCGAAGCGGGCCAGCGCTTCGCCCTGCGCGGCGACAAGCCGGTGGCCGAGTACCTGGAAGCGAAGGCACTGGGCATCGACACCCGTCCGGTGCTGATCGGCCCGGTCACCTTCCTGTGGCTGGCCAAGACCGTGGACGACAGCGACCGCTTCGCGTTGCTCGAGCACCTGCTGCCGGCCTACGCGCAATTGCTGGAGAAGCTGCATATCGCCGGCGCGCAGTGGGTGCAGATCGACGAGCCGGCGCTGGTGCTGGACCTGCCGGAGGCTTCGCGCGCAGCGTTTCGCAAGGCCTACGCGGCGCTCGCCGACGGTGTACGGCCGAAGCTGCTGCTGGCCGGCTACTTCGGCGGCCTGGGCGACAACCTGGAACTGGCCGCCTCGCTGCCGGTGGACGGCATGCACGTGGACCTGGTGCGCGCGCCGGAGGAACTTGAAACAGTATTGGCGACGCTGCCGGACGACCGCGTGCTCTCCGCCGGCCTGGTCGATGGCCGCAACATCTGGCGCACACGCCTGGACAACGCCCTGCTGCTGGCCCGCTATGCGCGCACCCGTCTCGGCGACGAACGCCTGTGGCTGGCACCGTCGTGCTCGCTGCTGCATGTCCCCGTGGACCTGGATGGCGAGAAGTCGCTGGATGCCGAGCTCAAGTCGTGGCTGTCGTTCGCCAAACAGAAACTTGGCGAGATCCGGGTGCTGGCCAACGCACTGGACGGCCGCGAGGACGCCGAAGCCGCGCTGGAGGACGCGCGCGCACGGATCGAATCGCGCAAGGCGTCCCCGCGCGTGCACCGCCCGGAAGTGGCCGCGCGCCTGGCCAGCCTGGCCGCCGACGCCGACCGACGCCAATCGCCATACCCGGTGCGCCGCCGCGCGCAGGATGCCGCCCTCGACCTGCCTCCGTACCCGACCACCACCATCGGCTCGTTCCCGCAGACCCATGAAGTGCGCGAGGCCCGCGCGAAATTCAAGTCGGGCAAGCTCTCGGAGGCCGATTACGAGGCGTTCCTCGAAACCGAGACCGAGAAGTGCGTGCGCTATCAGGAACGCATCGGGATCGACGTGCTGGTGCATGGCGAGTTCGAACGCAACGACATGGTCGAGTACTTCGGCGAACAGCTCGACGGCTTCGCCTTCACCAAGCTGGGCTGGGTGCAGAGCTACGGCAGCCGCTGCGTGAAGCCACCGATCATCTTCGGCGACGTGGTGCGCCCGGCGCCGATGACGGTGCGCTGGTCCCGCTTTGCGCAGTCGCTGACGGCGCTGCCGATGAAGGGCATGCTCACCGGCCCCGTAACCGTGCTGCAGTGGTCGTTCGTGCGCGACGACCAGCCGCGCGCCGATACCTGCCGGCAGATCGCCCTGGCCCTGCGCGACGAGGTGACCGACCTGGAGGCGGCGGGCATCGGCATCATCCAGATCGACGAACCGGCGCTGCGCGAAGGCCTGCCGCTGCGCCGCGCGCAATGGCAGGCGTACCTGGACTGGGCGGTGCACAGCTTCCGTCTGACCGCCTCCGGCGTGGGCGATGCGACCCAGATCCACACCCACATGTGTTACTCCGAGTTCAACGACATCATCGAAGCGGTGGCGGCGATGGATGCGGACGTGATCTCGATCGAGACCTCGCGCTCGCGAATGGAGCTGCTGGATGCGTTCGTGACGTTCCGCTATCCGAACGGGATCGGTCCAGGCGTGTACGACATACACTCCCCGCGCATCCCCACCACCGCCGAGATGGTGGAACTGCTGGGGAAGGCGCGCGCGGTGCTGGCGCCCGAGCAGGTGTGGGTGAACCCGGATTGCGGTCTGAAGACTCGTGGCTGGGCGGAGACCGGCGCCGCGCTGGAGCGGATGGTCGAGGCCGCGCGGGCCTTGCGCGGGTCATCGGCATTAGCAACGTGAACGCGCCGGGTTCCGGCCGGGTGCCGGAGCCCGGCGTCTCCCGTGCAAGACCATGCCAGACAGGAATGCCTGGCGTGGTCTCAAGCGTCTCCTACACCGGCAGCGGCAACACCGCCGTCGGTTTGCCGTCCGCGCCCAACGCGATCATCACGAAGCGGCCCTGCGTGCACAGCGTGCGTTCGCCGCTGAGCAACTGCTCGTTGAACACCTCCACCTCAACGTGCATCGAACTGCGCCCGACCCGGCCGATCCGCGCCACCACCTCCACCAGGTCGCCCTTGTGCACAGGCTGGTTGAAATCGACCTGCTCCGAGCGCGCGGTGACCACCATGGTGCGCGACCAGCGCGAAGCGGCAATGAACGCGGCCATGTCCATCCACGCCAGCGCCTGGCCTCCGAACAGCGTGCCCAGGTGGTTGGTATGGTCCGGGAAGACCATGTGCAACAGGCGCGCCTCGGTGTGGCGCGCCACGACCGGTGGGGCTTCAGGCATGGGCCGCTCCTGCTTGTTGCATCGCCGGGATCAGAACGCGTGGTCGAAGCCGACCTCGCCCTGCACGCCGACCTGGTAGGCCGAGACCCGGCGCTCGAAGAAGTTGGTCAGCTCCTGCACGTCCTGCAGCTCCATGAACGGCAGCGGGTTGCGCACGTGGTAGCGCCGCTCCATGCCCAGCTTGGCGAAATGGTTGTCGGCGCAGTGCTGCAGATACTGGCGCATGTCGCGGGTCGAAATGCCGGCCACGCCGCCGGACAGCACGTCCTCGGCGAACTGCAGCTCGCACTCGATCGCCTCCTCCAGCATGTCGTAGACCTGCTGCTGCATGGTCTCGTCGAACAGGTCCGGCTCCTCCTCGCGCACGGTGCGCACGGACTCGAACGCGAATTCCATGTGGCAGCTCTCGTCGCGGAACACCCAGTTGGTGCCCGAGGCCAGGCCTGGCAGCAGGCCGCGCGAACGGAAGTAGTACACGTAGGCGAAGGCGGCGAAGAAGAACAGGCCCTCGATGCAGGCCGCGAAGCAGATCTGGTTGAGCAGGAACTGGCGGCGCTGGTCGCGGGTCTCGATCCGGCGCAGGCCCTGGATCGAATCGATCCACTTGAAGCAGAAGTCGGCCTTCTTCTTGATCGAGGGGATGTTCTCCACCGCGGCGAAGGCCTTGGCCCGCTCGCCGGGGTCGGGCAGGTAGTTGTCCAGCAGGGTCAGGTAGAACTGCACATGCAACGCCTCCTCGTACAGCTGGCGCGACAGGTACATGCGCGCTTCGGGCGCGTTGAGGTGCTGGTACAGGTTCAGCACCAGGTTGTTGGACACGATCGAATCGCCGGTGGCGAAGAACGCGACCAGGCGATGGATCAGGTGGCGGTCGGCCGCGGTCATCTTCGAATGCAGGTCGGTGATGTCGATCTGGAAGTTGATCTCCTCCACCGTCCAGGTGTTCTTGATCGCGTCGCGGTACATGTCGTAGAACTGCGGGTAACGCATCGGGCGCAGGGTCAGCTCGAAGCCGGGGTCGAGCAGCATCTGGCGGTTGTGGGTGGACATGTCGTGGTCTCGTTGCAGGGGTTACTGGCAGGCTTCGCAGGCCTCGGGGTTTTCCAGCGAGCAGGCCACCGCCTCGGTGGGCGTGTAGGCCGGCTTGGGCGCCGCGGTGGCGGCGTGGCCGACCGTGGTCTTGGCGATCCGGGTGGCCGGGCGCGAGCGCAGGTAGTAGGTGGTCTTGATGCCCTGCTTCCACGCATACATGTACATGGACGACAGCGCGCCGATGTTCGGGCTCTCCATGAACAGGTTGAGCGAGGCCGACTGGTCGATGAAGGCGCCGCGGCCTGCGGCCATGTCGATCAGCGAACGCATCGGCAGTTCCCAGGCCGTGCGATAGATATGCTGCAGTGCCTCGGGAATCCCGGCGATGCCCTGGATCGAACCCTCGGCCAGCTTGATCGCGTCGCGCACCTCCGGCGTCCACAGGCCCAGCTGCTTCAGCTCGCCGACCAGGTAGCGGTTGACCTGCAGGAAGTCGCCCGACAGGGTCTCGCGCTTGAACAGGTTGGACACCTGCGGCTCCACGCACTCGTAGCAGCCGGCGATCGAAGCGATGGTCGCGGTCGGGGCGATGGCGATCAGCAGCGAGTTGCGCAGTCCGTGTTCCTTGATCCGCCCGCGCAGCGCGTCCCAGCGCTGGCTGTTTTCGGGCACCACACCCCAGGCGTCGAACTGCAGCTCGCCGGTGGCCGCACGGGTATCGGCGAAGGACGGATGCCGGCCACGCTCCTGCGCCAACTCCACCGAGGTTTCCAGCGCGTGGAAGTAGATGGTCTCGGCAATCTTCGCCGACAACCCCCGTGCCTGTTCGCTGTCGAACGGCAGGCGCAGGCGGAAGAACACGTCCTGCAGGCCCATGCAGCCCAGCCCGACCGGGCGCCAGCGCAGGTTGCCCCGGCGCGCGGTCTCGATCGGGTAGAAGTTCAGGTCGATCACCCGGTCGAGCTGGCGCACGGCCAGGCGCACGGTCTCGGCCAGTTGCTCGAAGTCGAAGTGCCCGTCGTCGTCGAAATGGTTGCCCAGGTTGATGGAACCCAGGTTGCACACCGCCGTCTCTTCGGCCGAGGTGACCTCCAGGATCTCGGTGCACAGATTGGACAGGTGGATCGCGTTCTCCGCGCGCAGGGTCTGGTTGCTGGCGCGGTTGCACTTGTCCTTGAACGTCATCCAGCCGTTGCCGGTCTCGGCCAGGGTGCGCATCATCCGTGCGTACAGCTTGCGCGCCGGGATCGTCCGCGCCGCCTTGCCCTGCATTTCGGCCTGCACATAGGCCCGTTCGAACGCCTCGCCATGCAGGTCGGTGAGTTCAGGCACCACGCGCGGATCGAACAGCGACCATTCCTGGTCGGCTTCGACCCGTTGCATGAACAGGTCCGGCACCCAGTTGGCCAGGTTGAGGTTGTGGGTGCGCCGGGCCTCGTCGCCGGTGTTGTCGCGCAGCTCGAGGAAATCCTCGATGTCGGCGTGCCAGGTTTCCAGATAGACGCAGGCCGCGCCCTTGCGCTTGCCGCCCTGGTTGACGGCCGCCACCGAGGAATCGAGGGTTTTCAGCCACGGCACGATGCCGTTGCTGTGGCCATTGGTGGACTTGATCAGCGAGCCGCGCGAGCGCACCCGCGAATAGCTCACGCCGATGCCGCCGCTGAACTTGGACAGCTGGGCGATGTCGCCGTACTTGGCGTAGATCGATTCCAGGGTGTCCTGCGGCGAATCCAGCAGGAAGCACGAGGACAGCTGCTCGTGGGTGGTGCCGCTGTTGAACAGGGTCGGCGAGGACGGCAGGTAGTCGAGCTGGCCCATGCGCCGGTACAGCGCCAGCGCCTCCGGCACGTCCTCGCTGAGCGCACACGCAATGCGCAGGAAGAACTGCTGCGGGGTCTCGATCACCTTGCGGGTGTGCGGATGGCGCAGCAGGTAGCGGTCGTACAGGGTGCGCAGGCCGAAGTAGTCGAAGCGCAGGTCCAGCGCCGGATCCAGCGCGTCGTTGAGCTTGCGCGCATTGGTCTGCACGAAACCGAGCAGGCGCTCGTTGATCAGCCCGACCTCGTGGCCGCGCGCCACCGACTGCGAGAATGCGTGGATCTCCTGCCCCGCGACTTCCTTGGCGATGTAGCAGGCCAGCAGGCGTGCGGCCAGGCGGCTGTACTCCGGCTCCTCGCCGGTGAGCAGCGCGGCGGTGCGGATCGACAGCTCGTCCAGCTCGCGGGTGCTGGCGCCGTCGTAGAGGCCGGAAATCGTGCGCGTGGCCACGCGCATCGGATCGACCGCGTACAGGCCCTCGCAGCAGCGCTGCACCGCGCGCACGATCTTGTTCAGGTCCACCGCCTCGCGGCTGCCGTTGCGCTTGGTCACGCTCATCGCAGTGGCGGTGGGCGGCGGGGTGAGCAGGAATGCGTCCTTCTGGGACGGGGCCTGGTTGCCGGTGGCGGCGGCGGTCTCGATCTGGGTCACGGTGGTCCTCCTTGCGTGGCGCACGCGGCGATCCGCCCGCGCGGTATCGCAAGGCCGGTGCGGAGCAAGGATGGGAAAGCGGCGTCGCAGGAGGCGAGAGCGCGCAGACGGATTGCGGCCGGCCCTGCTTCGCCAGCCATCTCCCCCCGGAGATTCCGCGGCCGGCACCGCGCGGTGTGCTGCGCGCGGCTGTCGGCAGGTCTTCGGACTCGTGGGCGCGGCGGGCCTTGGCCTGCCTCCTACCCGCCGCTTCCCGGGACCGGCGGTCCCAGTGCTCGTATGGCGGGGTCGTTCCCAGTTACCGCTGCGGGGCAGTGCCGGAATGGCGCCATGGGCGCGTCACCGGCTTCCCTATTGATCCGGTGGCGAGCGCGCCAACGGAACCGACCGCCACAAGATAGTGGGGTCCATTGGCAGGCGTCAACCCAGATGTTGTAGCGGCTTGCGTATCAAGGCGCTGCTCCCGCGCCTCCCGGCAGGCCTGGATCAGGATGGCTGTTGAGAATCATTCTCGATAATGGAAAAATAACGGGGCTCGACCAGCCAACCGCTGCGCGGACAGCCACGTCGCCTCATCCTGCCCCCGAGGTCGTCATGAATCGTCCCACCCGTGTACCGGCCCTGCCGCGTCGCACCCTCCTGTCCCTGCTCCTGCCCAGCCTGCTGCTGGCTGCCTCCGCCCAGGCCCAGACCGCTCCCGGTGGCGCTGCCGACGTCGTCGACCTGGACGCCGTCCAGGTCAACGCCTACCGCGTCACTTCCCACGCCTCCAGCGCGACCAAGACCGATACCCCGGTAGCCGAGACCGCGCAGTCGATCTCGGTGATCGCGCGCGAGGAACTGGACGCGCGCGGCGTCGTCAGCCTCAACGAGGCCATGCGCTACGTCGCCGGCGTGGTGCTGGAAAGCACCGGCACCGACAATCGCTACGACGACTTCCGCATCCGCGGCTTCGTCGCCGGCAGCGAAAGCGGCGCCGCCACCGTCGACGGCCTGCGCATGCCGCCGATCGGGAGCGCCTGGAACCGCGGCAAGATCGACAGCTGGAACCTGGACCGGGTCGAAGTGCTGAAGGGACCCGCGTCGGTGATGTACGGCCAGGTGACTCCGGGCGGCATGGTCAACCAGGTCAGCAAGACCCCCGAGCCGGACCAGCAGCAGGTGTTGCGGCTGGGCGTGGACGGACACGGCACCTGGAGCAGCGCCTTCGACGTCGGCGGCGGCAGCTCCGACGCGCGCCACCTGTTCCGCCTGGTCGGCCGCTACGCCGATGGCGGCACCCAGATCGACACGGTCGAGCAGCAGCACTGGTTCCTGGCGCCCAGCTACACCTTCCAGATCGCCGACAAGACCCGCCTGACCCTGCTCGGCTACTACCAGGAAGACAACGGCGGCAGCACCTACCAGTTCCTGCCGATGGACGGCACCCTGGTGCCGACGCCCTACGGCTACATGAAGAACTCCACCTTCATCGGCGAGCCTGAATTCAACACCTGGGATGCCACCGTGTGGCATGCCGGCTGGCTGTTCGAGCATGCGTTCAACGACGCCTGGACGTTCAGCCAGAGTGCCCGTCACATGCATGTCGATTCGCTGTACCGCGCCATCATCACCAACCAGGGCCTGCTGCCCGACGGCCGCACCCAGCGGCGCCGCCAGGCCGCCGGCCTCGGCGACGCCGACAACAACTCGGTGGACAGCCGCATCGTCGGCAGGTTCGGCAGCGGCGCGCTGCAACACACCCTGCTGATCGGTGCCGACTGGCGCAGCGGCGACTGGACCGCCAACCGCCTGCAGGGGCCGCGCGCGCTGCCGACCGACCCGAGGAATCCGAAACCGATCGACATCTTCGAACCGGTCCACACCGGCCTTCCGGCGGGCTTCCCCGACAGCATCGGCCTGGGCGGCGGCAAGGGCACCCAGACCGGCGTCTACCTGCAGGACCAGGTCTCGCTGGACAACTGGCGCTTCACCCTGGGCGGCCGCTACGACTGGTTCAAGGACCAGTCCTGGACCCAGAACTGCACCAATTACGCCACGTGCCAGCCGCGTTCGGCGACCACCACCTTGAAGAACGAAGCCTTCAGCGGCAACGCCGGCGTGTTGTACGTGTTCGACAACGGCTTCTCGCCCTACCTGAGCTATGCCGAATCGTTCGAGCCTTCGACCCGCAGCTCGCTGGACAGCTACGACGGCCGGGCCTTCGACCCGACCCGCGGCAAGCAATGGGAAGCGGGCGTGAAGTACCAGCCGGCCGGCTTCGACGGCCTGTTCACCCTGGCCGCCTACGACCTGCGCAAGCAGGACGATGCCGTCATCGACACCGACCACGGCAACGTCTGCGGCGCCAACGGCGCCGGCGCCTGCTACATCAGCGCCGGCGAAACCATGGTCCGCGGCATCGAGCTGGAAGCGCGCGTCACCCCGCTGGAAGGGTTCAGCGTGATCGGCGCGGCGTCGCACATGGATTCGGAACTGGTCAGGAGCGGCACCGCCTGGGAAGGCAAGGACCTGGCGATGGTGCCGGACTGGATGGCCTCGCTATGGGCCGACTACACCTTCCTGTCCGGTCCGCTGGACGGTTTGAGCCTGGCCACCGGCCTGCGCTACAACGGCGAGACCCTGCTCGTCGTCAGCGGCCAGGGCATCGCCGGCTCCGGCTACCCGGAGCACATTCCCTCGTACACGCTCTGGGATGCGGCAATCCGCTTCGACATGTCGCGCACGACCAGCGCCAACCTGCTGGTGTCGCTGAACGTCGGCAACATCGCCGACAAGCGCTTCGTTTCCACCTGCACCGGCATTTCCTCGTGCTGGTACGGCACCGGGCGCACGGTCACGGCCACCGCGCGCTGGGCCTGGTGAAGCGGCTCCTCGCCCTGCTGCTGCTCGGCGCGGCCCTCGTGGCCGCGCCGGCGGTCGCGCAGCCGGACCTGTCCCGGCGGACCGGCACTACTGTCGCTGACACCGGCGCGCCGGGCTATCGCTTCGAGCAGTTCCGGCTGGATTCGGCCGATGGGCAACGCAGTTACCGGGTGCGGGTCGCGGTGCCGGACGTGCCAGCGCCGGCCGGCGGCTTCCCGGTTGCCTACCTGCTCGACGGCAATGCAGCGCTGATGGAGACCAGCGCGGCGCAACTGGAGGCGCTGTCGCGGTCGCCGCATCCGGTGATGGTGGCCTACATCAGCTACGACAACGACCTGCGCATCGACGCCGACAGCCGCGCGTTCGACTACACGCCGCGCCGACCGGGCGGCGAGCAGGCGCAGCAGGATGCGGTCGGCGGCCGCCGCAACGGCGGCGGCGATGCGTTCCTGGACCTGCTCGAAGGCGCGATCGTGCCGCGCGTGGAAGCGCTGGCGCCGGTGGACCCGGCGCGGCGCGCGCTGTGGGGCCATTCCTACGGCGGCGTGCTGGCATTGCACGCACTGTTTTCCCGGCCGGGGGCGTTCTCCGTGTACGCCGCGGCCGATCCTTCGTTGTGGTGGGGGAACGGCCATCTGTTGCGGGAGGAACAGGCTGCGCAGGCATGGCCTTCACCGCCGCCGCGGTTGTGGCTGTGGACCGGCAAGGGCGCCGACGAAGGCGGTGCGCGCCAGCCACCGCCCGGGCGCGACCCGGCCGCCATCGCCGCCATGCGCGCCGCACGCGCCAGCGTGCCGCCGGACGCCGCCGCGCGGATGGCCGAACGCTTGCGCGCGGGCGGGCTGCCGGTCGAATCCGACACCCTGGCCGGGCTTTCCCACGGGCAGACGCTGGGCGCTTCGCTGCCGTTGCTGCTGCACAGGCTGGCGGCGGCCAACCCGGAGCGCGATCGATGAATCCCTGGCTGCTGGCGCTGTCCGCGCTGCTCTGCGTCGTCGGCGCGATGCTGCTCTACCTGGCCTCGCCGCAGCAGCGGTTGCGCGCGCGCGGACCGTGGCCGGCACGCCACGGCTGGTGGCCCGGCAGCGCATGTGCGCTGTTGTCGCTGGGCGTCGTCCTGCGCGTGCTGCCCCCGTTCGAGGCGATTTCGGCCTGGCTCGTGCTGCTGACCCTGGTGCTGTCGATCGCGCCGTTCCTGGGCGCGTGGCGCGCCGCCGGCCGCCGCAGGAGTGGCGCATGAACGCCAGGCGTGCGCGTTTGCAGAGTCGCCACTGGCTGGGCAAGACCCTGGCCGGCGCGGTGCTGGGCTATACGCTGGCGCTGGCGGTTTCCGGGGGGGTCGCCCTGCTCACGCCCGGCGGTTTTTCCGGCGAAGGCAAGGTGCAGTTCAACATGTGGATGATCGCGCCGGTGTGGGCCACGGTGCTGGGCTTCGTGTTCCTGTTCCGCGACAGCCTGCGCGCGTGGGCATGGCTGGGTGCGGCCAACGCGGTGGCGTGGGGCGTGTTCTGGGGATTGCGGGCATGGCTGCAGTGACGGCGACGATCCGGGCCAGGTGCATGGAGGCGGGCGCATGAAGATCGGCAGCGACATCGTCAAGGTGTACAAGGACGTGCACATCTGGATCGGCATCGTCTGCGGGCTGATGCTGTTCGTCGCGTTCTACGCCGGCGCGATCACCATGTTCGAGAAGCCGCTGGAGCGCTGGGCCACGCCGCCTTCCGCACTGGCCGCGGCGCCGCCGCTGGAAGACACGGAGAAGCTGCTGGCCGCGGTGCTGGCCGAACACCCGCAGGCGGCCGGGCGCTACGCGATCGTGGTGGACATCGCGCCGGACCAACCGGCGCGGGTGATCTGGAGCGAGCGCGGCGACCGCCCGCGCGAGCGGATCGAATACGGCGCCAGCTTCGCCGCGGACGGCAGCCTGCAGACCGAACGCCTGCGCAAGGCGGCTGCCGCCGGCCTGGTGGACCGCATGCACCGGTACGTCGGCCTGCCGCTGCCGGACGGCATCGCCAATATCCTCATGGGCCTGGTGGCGCTGGCCTATGCGGTGGCCCTGCTGTCCGGGCTGATCGTGCTGCTGCCGACGCTGGCGAAGGACGTGTTCGCACTGCGCATCGGCAGTAACCTCAAGCGCATGTGGCTGGACGCGCACAACGCGCTGGGCATCTTCAGCCTGCCGTTCCACCTGGTGATGGCGCTGACCAGCGTGGTGTTCGCCTTCCACACGCCGTTCTACGCCACCCAGGCCAAGGCGCTGTATGGCGGCCAGATCGACTGGGGCCAGCACGAGGCCCCGCCCACCGGCGAGGCGCCGCTGCCCGCGCACGAACTGCTGGCGCGCGTGCACCTGCAACTGCCGGGTTTCGACGTGCACAACTTCAGCTTCCTGCGCAACGACGAAGGCCAACTGGAGGCCACGCTGTTCGGCCTGGACGAACGCCACGGCACGCGCGGCCGCACCTGGATGCGGACCGGCATCGATCCGTACACCGGCACCGTCGACGTCCACGACCTGCCCGGGCACATGGAGGGCTGGAGCGAGGCGGTGAACGCTTTCTTCGCGCTGCACTTCGGCAGCTACGGCGGCAACGCGGTGCGCTGGCTGTACGTGCTGATGGGCCTGGCCGGCGCGGCGCTGTTCTACACCGGCAACGTGCTGTGGATCGAATCGCGGCGCAGGAAGCGGCGCGGGCCGGAAACGGTGGCGCAGAAGCGCTCGGCGCGGGTGCTGGGATGCCTGACCGTGGGCGTGGCACTCGGCAGCGTGGCCGGGATCTCGGCCACCATTGCCATGGCCAAGTGGCTGCCGGCACACGTCCAGGACCTGGCGTTCTGGCATCAGGCGGTCTACTACGCGGTGTTCTTCGCCGCGGTCGGCTGGGCGTTCGCGCGCGGCGCGGCGCGCGGCGCGGTGGAACTGCTGTGGCTCTGCGCGTTGCTCACCCTCGCCATCCCGCTGACCAGCCTGGCGGGCATGTGGAGCATCGGCGGTACCTGGAACCATCGTGGCGCGTGGCCGGTCGACCTCACCGCCCTGGTCGCGGTACCGGTGTTCCTGCTGCTGGCCCGGCACACGCGCCGGCGCATGCGGCACGGCCATGCCGACAGCGTGTGGTGGGCCGGCGACGAACGCGGGTCCGCATGGCGGGGGCGGACCCGATCCGGCACCTGACTTGCGTGTGCTGCCGGCGGCTGAACGCCGGCGCGACCGCGCCACCGCAGGTCAACGTCCGGGCACGGGCATGCGTCTATCCGCAGGCGCCACCCCCTGCACACCACCGGAGCCCGCGATGTCGCCCTTTTTTCGCACCACCCCGCTGTGCGTGCTGCTGGCCGTCGCCGCCGGCCTGGCCGCGCCGCCATCGCAGGCGCAAACGGCACGCGCGCACCTGGCACAGGCGCGCGATGGCATGCGCCAACCTCCCGCTGGCACGTCCCGGCAGCAGGGCTTCCGCGACCGCCTCGAACCCATGCGCGAGGCCAGCCGGCGGGAGCGCCCGGTCGCCGTGCCGGGCGGTGGCAAGGCCATCCGCAACGTCGCCTATGGCAACGACCCGGCGCAACGTTTCGATGTCTACCTGCCGGCGAACGCGCAACGCGCACCGGTGGTGTTCTACGTCCACGGCGGCGGCTGGGCCAATGGCGACAAGACCAATCCCGGCCTGGAGAACAAGCTCGACTACTGGCTGCCGAAGGGCTATGCGGTGATTTCCGGCAACTACCGCCTGCTGCCGGAGGCCATGCCGCTGGACCAGGCGCGGGACATCGCCCTGGCGGTCTCGGTGGCGCAGCAGCACGCCCGGGAATGGCGGATCGACCCGGCGCGCTTCGTGCTGATGGGGCACTCCGCCGGGGCCCACCTGGTCGCCCTGCTCGGTTCCGATCCGGCGCTTCTGCGCCAGGCCGGGGCCCGGGCACCGCTGGGCGTGGTATCGCTGGACAGCGGTGCGCTCGACGTGCCGGCCTTGATGTCGCGGCAGCGGGTTCCGAAGCTGTACCAGGACGCCTTCGGCTCCGATCCGTCGTACTGGTCTGCCGTCTCCCCGTACCACCGGATGGGCCACGACGCGCTGCCGATGCTGATGGTCTGCGCCAGCGGGCGCACGTTCCCCACTTCACCTTGCGAGGAAGGACGCGCGTTCGTGCGCAAGGCCACCGGATTCGGCGTGCCCATGGAACTGCTGCCCATGCCGCTGGACCACGGCAAGATCAACCACGAGCTTGGCCTGCCATCGGACTACACGCAGGCGGTGGGTGCGTACATCGACGCGCTGGTGCGTTGAGCGGGCTCGCGACGCGCTAACCGCGATGGGTGCGCGCCAGGTACTCGGCGCTCTGCATCTCGATCAGGCGCGAGGCGGTGCGCTCGAACGCACCGGCCAGGCGGCTGCCCCGGTACAACGCCACCGGCGCCGCCGCGGCGGTGCACACCAGGGTCACCTGGCGGTCGTAGAACTCGTCGACCAGATTGACGAAGCGGCGCGCGGCATCCTCGTTGCCCGCGTCGAACGCAGGGATGCCGCCGAGCAGGACGATGCCGAACTCGCGCGCGATCTCGATGTAGTCGTCGGTCGAGCGCGGGCCTTCGCACAACTCGGCGAAATCGAACCAGGCCACGCCGCGGCTGCGCGCGCGTACGGCGATGCGGCGGCCCTCGATCTCGATGCTGCCCTTGCGCGCCTGCGCACCCGCGGCCAGCACCTGCCAGCGTTCATCCAGCCAGGCGTCGGCACCGGCGTCGAGCGGATGCCGGTATACCGGGGAACGGGTCAGCGCGCGCAGACGGTAGTCCTCGCGGCCGTCGGCGGCCAGCTCCACACAATGCGCGCGCAGCTGCACGATCGCCGGCAGGAAGCGTTCGCGCTGCAGGCCATCCTTGTACAGGTTCTGCGGCGCGGTGTTGGAGGTGGTGACCAGGGTCGTGCCTTCGGCGAACAACCGTTCCAGCAGGCGACCGAGCAGCATCGCGTCGCCGATGTCGGTGACGAAGAATTCGTCCAGCACCAGCACCCGCAGGTTGCCGCGCCATTCGCGGGCGATGGCGGCCAGCGGATCGGACTGGCCGGCGTGCAGGCGCAATTGCTCGTGCACACCGCGCATGAAGCGATGGAAATGGGTGCGCCGCTTCTGCGCCAGCGGCAGGCCGTCGTAGAACAGGTCCACCAGGAAGGTCTTGCCGCGGCCGACGCCGCCCCACAGGTACAGGCCCTGCACCGGCGCCGGGCGCCCGCCCAGGCCGAAGCGGGCGAGCAGGCCGCCCGGGGTGGCGGCGAGCAGTTCGCGCTGGATCCGGTCCAGTTCGCGCAGCGCCGGATGCTGGGCCGGATCGTCGCGCCAACGGCCGGCGGCCACGCCGTCGGCGTAGGCCTGCGAGGGCGTTCGTGCCGAACCGGCCTCGCTCATGCCGGCGGCAGCCATGCCCGGGTTTCGTGCTGGATCGCGCCGCGCAGGTCGATCAGCTTGCGGTGGAAGAAATGGCTGGTGTCGTGCATCCGTACCAGTTGCGGCTTGCGCGGCAAGCTGCCGATCCACGCGTAGACCGCCTGCGGATCGACGATCTCGTCGGCATCGCCCTGGACCACCAGCCACGGTACGTCGGGCGCCTGGATGGCGGAAAAGTCCCAGCCGCGGCCGGAGGCGGGCGGGGCGATGGAAATCACCGCGTCCGGCATCAGTTCGGCCGCCGCGGCCAGGCTGACGTAGGCACCGAAACTGAAGCCGACCAGCCACAGGCGGTCGCCCGGACGCGCGTCCTGGACCCAGTCCACCACCGCGCGCAGGTCGTCGCGCTCGCCACGGCCATTGTCGAAGCCACCGGCCGAGGCCCCGGTACCGCGGAAATTGAAGCGCACGGTGACCGCACCCAACTCGCGCAGCGCACGCGCGGCCATGGTCACCACCTTGTTGTGCATGGTCCCGCCCTCGGTCGGCAGCGGATGGCAGACCACCGCCACCAGCGGACGCGCGTCGGCCGGCTCGGGAAAATCGACGGCGACCTCCAGCGCGCCGGCGGGGCCGTCGAGCAACAGGGTTTCCGATGCGGCGGGGAAGGATGGCTGGGCCATGCGCTCATTCTACAGTCCAGCGTCTGCACACCCACTGCCAGCCGGCTCGCTCGTTGTCCCAGAGGCGGGAATCCCGAAACCGGCAGCGGCCGAAGTCGGTGCCTTTCCATCGACACGCGCAACTACACTATCCCGCCACCACCACGACCCCCGACGCATGCATTTCATCCTGCTGAGCATGGCCTGCAGCGTGCTGGTCTCGGTGCTGCTCAAGCTGGCGCCGCGGCGCGGGCTGGACGTGGCGCAGATGGTGACCTGGAACTACCTGGCCGCCTCTCTGCTGGCCTGGTGGTTCCTGCGGCCGTCGCTGGGCGCGCTGCGCCAGCCCGGCGCGCCCTGGCCGGAACTGCTGGCGCTGGCCTTCGTGCTGCCGGTCCTGTTCCTGGTCCTGGCCGCGGCCGTGCGCCATGCCGGCATCGTCCGCACCGACGTGGCCCAGCGCCTGTCGCTGCTGCTCTCGCTGCTGGCGGCGTTCCTGCTGTTCGGCGAACAGGCCGGGGCGCAGAAGCTGCTGGGCCTGGCCCTGGGCCTGGGTGCGGTGGCGGGCATCCTCGCCCGCCCCGATGCGCATGCCGCGCCGGACCGCAGGGGCTGGTTGCTGCTGCTTGCGGTCTGGGCCGGCTTCGCCGTGGTCGACGTGATGCTCAAGCGCCTGGCCATGGCCGGCACGCCGTCCGGCGCGGCGTTGCTGGTGGCGTTCGCGCTGGCCTTCGCCGGCATGCTGGCCTGGCAGGGCTGGCGTTGGGCACGCCACGGCGTGCGCCCGGGGCTGCGCCACGCCGGCGCCGGCCTGCTCCTGGGCCTGCTCAATTTCGGCAACATCCTCTTCTACGTGCGCGCGCACCAGGCGCTGCCGGACAGCCCGGCGGTGGTGTTCGCGACCATGAACATCGGCGTGGTGCTGGTGGGCACGCTGGTGGGGGTCCTGGCGTTCGGCGAGCGGACCTCGCGGCTGAACCGGATCGCGATCGTGCTCGCGGTGCTCGCCATCGCCCTGATCGCGCTGGCGCCGAAGGGATAGGGGCGGCCGCTTAGAATGGGGGGATGAGCACGCCCCACGATTCCAGCCTCGGCCGCGAGGTCGCCTACCCGACCCGCTACGACCCGTCGCTGCTGTTCCCGATCCCGCGTGCCGGCGCGCGCGCCGAACTGGGTCTGGATGCGGCGGCGGCGCTGCCGTTCATCGGCCACGACCGCTGGCACGCCTACGAACTGGGCTGGCTGGACGCGCGGGGCAAACCCCAAGTCGCCACCGCCACCGTGCACGTGCCGGCGGATTCGCCGAACCTGGTCGAATCCAAGTCGCTCAAGCTCTACCTCAACTCGCTCAATGCCGCCCGCTTCGCCGACGCCGAGGCCTTGCGCGTGCGGATCGCCGCCGACCTGTCGCGATCGGCCGGCGCGCCGGTGACGGTGGCGTTCGGACTGCCGCCCATGCTCGAGCCCGGCACGGACGCGGGCGAATCGCTGGACGCCCTCGAAGCCGACTTCGATGCCTACGGCCCGCCCGACGCCAACTGCCTGCACGCCGATCCCGGCGCCGTGGTCGAGGAGTACCTGCACTCGGCCCTGCTCAAGTCCAACTGCCCGGTCACCGGCCAGCCCGACTGGGCCAGCGTGCACCTGCGCTATCGCGGTCCGCGCATCGACCGCGCCGGCCTGCTGCGCTACCTGGTGGGCTACCGCGACCACGCTGGATTCCACGAGCAATGCGTGGAACGCATCTTCCTCGACGTGCTGCGCCGCTGCCGGCCCGGCGGCCTGTCGGTGGAGGCGCGCTACACCCGGCGCGGCGGACTGGACATCAACCCCTGGCGCGCCACGTCCGGTAGCCCGGTGCCGGCCGCGCTGCGCGATCCGCGCCAGTGATCGACCCCGGCGACGGTCCGGATAAAAGCTTCACTCGCTACAGATGATTCCTTAACGGGGCGTATGCCACCGTAGCGCCGCCTCCACCACCATCGGAACACGCGCAATGAGCACCGGGAACAAGCCGGACTTCTCCACTGTGCAGGGCGGCGTCCGCAGCACCGAGGCGGAACGGCCGGATTTCAGCACCGTGCAGAGTGGAGTGACTTCCACCGAGGAGGTCATCAATCCGCCCGAGCAGACGACGTACACCGTTGTCAAGGGTGACAACCTGTCGCAGATCGCCAAGCACTTCTACGGCAAGGCCAGCGCCTGGCCGAAGATCTTCGAGGCCAATCGCGACCAGCTCGACGATCCGGACCGGATCAAGCCCGGCCAGGTGCTGAGGATCCCATCGACCGAGCCCGAGCCGCCGGCAGTGGCCTGATCCGCGCCCGCGCCCCCATCCGAACACCCGGATCCCAGAGGACTCCCCGCAATGAGCCGCAACCACATCCTGTACCCGCTGTCGGCCGCACTGGCCGCCACTCTCGCGCTGTCCGCCTGCAAGAAGCCCGAACCGGCGCCTCCTCCGGCCCCGGCCGCCACCGCGCCGGCGCCCGCGCCGATCGAAGCGGCGCCTGTCGCCGCCGCCAGCGTGGTGTCGGTGGACCTGGGCAACAGCGTCGGCGCGGACAACCGCGTCGTCGCCCCCGCCGCCACGTTCGCGCCCGGAGACACGATCTTCGCCGCCGTGACCACCCGCACCGCCGATGCGGCCGCCACCGTGCCGGGCAGGCTGTCCGCGAAGTGGACCTTCCAGGACGGCCAGACCGTGAACGAGGAAAGCCGCGACCTCAACCTCACCGGCGACGGCGTCACCGCGTTCCAGATCAGCATGCCCAGCGGCCTGCCGGCCGGGCAATACAAGGTCGAGGTCTCCCTCGACGGCGCGGTGGTGCAGTCGAAGGACTTCGAGGTGAAAAAGTAAAGCCCGCTCTCTGCCTCTCTCCCAGCAGAGCGAGCCTCCCGGGGCGCGACATCCGTCGCGCCCTTTTTTTCGGGTGCGGTACTTGATTCGGCCACCGGCGACCGCCATGGTTCCCGTTCGGACCCTGGAACGCCCATGCCCCGCAAACCCGCCGTCCCCATGACCGCCGCCGAACGCGACCGCCGCCGGCTGGCGCTCGCCTTCAACCTCAGCCTGGGTTTCGTCGGCCTGCTGGTGGTGATCTTCGCCCTGCAGCCGCGCTTGCCGGTATCGGCCATGGCGGTGGCCCCGCGCGAACTGTCCGGCCTGCTCGGCCTGCTGACCGCGCCGTTGCTGCACGGTTCGATCGCGCACCTGGCGGCCAATGCCACCGCGCTGCTGATCCTGGGCACCCTGGCCGGCAGCGTGTATCCGCGCGCCACCCTGCGCGCGTTGCCGCTGATGTGGCTGGGTTCCGGCCTGGGCGCCTGGTTGCTGGGCGAGGAGGGCACCCGCCACCTCGGCGCCAGCGGCGTGACCCACGGCCTGATGTTCATGGTCACCACGCTCGGCCTGCTGCGCCGCGACCGGCCCTCGATCGCCGCGGGCATGATCGTCATGCTGTTCTATGGCGGTTCGGTGCTGACCGTACTGCCGCACGGCGACGGCATTTCCTGGCAGTCGCACCTGGGCGGCGCCATCGCCGGGGTGATTTCCGCATTCCTGTTCCGCCGCCTGGACCCGCAGGCGCCGCGCAAGCGCTACAGCTGGGAGGTCGAGGACGACGCCAGGGCCTCCTCCGGCGATCGCGACGGCCTGGAGCCGGAGGTACCCGACGAAGTGCCGGTGCTGTGGCGACGCGGGAAAGACGACGGGGCGCGGGGCAAGGTACTGCCATTCCCGGAACGGCCGCAGACGCCGCCGGAGTGATGCCCGGTGCCACCTCCGGTATCCACGGACCGGGATGCCGCATCGCGCCGCGGACGCCGAAGTCCGCATTCGTGCACGAATGCGGGCACGCCGGCATCATGTGCCGGGAGTGCCGGCATGATGCCGGCGAAGAACTGCTCGACACGCTGCGCGCGGGACGGGATGCCGCCGCGCCGTTCGACCTGCCCGAGGCCACCTGATGAAGTTGCACCGGTTCCTTCCCGATTCCCCATCCCCGGCGCGAATGCGTGCACCGGCCATGGCGTGCGTGACCATGCTCCTGGCCGCCTGCGCAAGCTCGCCGGCGGCCGCGCCGGCCGATGCCACGGGCGGCACGGTCGCCCCGGCGGCGGTCCCCGAGAGCCGGCCCGGCCGGGCGATCGGCTATCTGGCCCCCACCGCCGTCCCCGACAGCCAGGCGCTGGTGCCGGCCCCGCCAGCGGCCGGCAGTGCGGCACTGGAACAGGACCACCAGGTGATGCGCGCGGCGCTGGCCCTGCATGGCACCCCGCGCTTCGAGCAGGCACGGCACGACGCCGACCTGGACTTTCCCTTCGCTGCCGGCACCTTCGCCTGTGCCCTGGGCGTGGGCCTCGATCCGCAACGCACGCCGGCGACCTACCGACTGCTGCGCCGCACCCTCGCCGATGCGGCGGCGTCCACCCGCAGCGCCAAACTGCGCTACCAGCGCGCCCGGCCGTTCGTGGAGAACGGCGCCCCGACCTGCACGCCGGAAGACGAGGCGGACCTGCGCGGCAACGGTTCCTATCCCTCGGGCCATACCGCGATCGGCTGGCTGTGGGCGCTGGTGCTGACCCAGGCCGCGCCCGAGCGCACCGACGCGCTGCTGGCGCGCGGTCGCAACTTCGGCGAGAGCAGGCTGGTGTGCAACGTGCACTGGCAGAGCGACATCCTGCAGGGGCGCTTCCTGGGCGCGGGCACCTTCGCGCGGCTGCAGTCGGATCCGGCTTTCCGCGCCGACATGGACGCGGCGACGACGGAACTGGCTGCGGCGCGGGCGCAGGGCCTGGCACCCGATCGCGACTGCGCCGCCGAGGCGACCGCACTGGCCCAGCCATTGGCCGGCGCGCTTTGAGGCACTGCCGCGGGGCTAGCCCGGCGGCAGCGGCAATCCGCCGGAGGCCTTCACCGTACGCAGCACGAAGCTGGAATTGACATCGGCCACTCCGGAGGCGTCGAGCAGGCGGTCGAGCAGGAAACGGGAGAAGTGTTGCAGGTCGCGCACGTAGACCTGCAGCAGATAGTCCATGTCGCCGGTCAGGGCATGGCAGGCCACCACCTCGTCCCAGTCCTGCACCGCCTCCACGAAGCGCTCGATCCCGGCCGCGCCGTGCTTTTCCAATTGCACCCGGACGAACGCCTGCAGGCCCAGGCCCAGCGCCTGCGGGTCCAGCCGCGCGGCGTAGCCGGCTACCACGCCGCTGGCTTCCAGGCGCTGGATCCGGCGCAGGCAGGCCGATGGCGACAGGTTCACCTGAGCAGCCAGGTCGGCATTGCTGGCCCGGCCGTCGCGCTGGAGCAGGGCCAACAGGCGCAGGTCGGTGCGGTCTAGGGCAGGTATGGCCTTCATTGTTGCCTTGCAACATCATTATTACGCAACGATGTTGCGCCATTGGCCGATAGGTGCGCAACTTTGCAATCCCGTTGCGCGGCGCCTGTCCTAATCTGGTCCGTCACCGCCGGAACCCGCCTCCATGTCCGAAGCCGCACCGCGCCGCGTCGAGTACAAGCCCGCCGAAGGCATGCAAACCGACAAGGGCTACGTCCCGGTCTACACCACCGCCGTGGTGGAGCAGCCGTGGCTGGACTACGACGGCGACGACCACGGCACCTGGGGTGCGCTGTACCAGCGCCAGCGCGAACTGCTGGTCGGCCGCGCCTGCGACGAATTCCTGCAGGCCCAGGACGCGATGGGCATGGACGCGCGCGCAATCCCGCGCTTCGACCAACTCAACGAAGTCCTTGGCGCCGCGACCGGCTGGACCCTGGTCGGCGTGGAAGGCCTGTTGCCGGAACTGGACTTCTTCGAACACCTGGCCAACCGCCGCTTCCCGGTGACCTGGTGGATCCGCCGTCCCGAACAGATCGACTACATCGCCGAGCCGGACCTGTTCCACGACCTGTTCGGCCACGTGCCGCTGCTGATGAACCCGATGTTCGCCGACTACATGCAGGCCTACGGCGCCGGCGGGGTGAAGGCGCACGCGCTCGGGCCGGAGGCCCTGCAGAACCTGACCCGGCTGTACTGGTACACGGTGGAGTTCGGCCTGATCCGCCAAGCCGGCGGACTGCGCATCTACGGCGCCGGGATCGTGTCGTCCAGCGGCGAGTCGCTGCATGCGCTGGGTTCGCCGGCGCCCAACCGGATCGGCTTCGACCTGGAGCGGATCATGCGCACCCGCTACCGGATCGACACCTTCCAGAAGACCTATTTCGTGATCGACAGCTTCGAACAGCTGATGCGCGCGACCGAGCCGGACTTCACCCCGCTGTATGCACGGCTGGCCGCGCAGGACACGATCCCGGCCGGCGAAATACGCGAAGGCGACCGGGTGCACCAGCGCGGCACCGGCGAGGGCTGGGCGAGCGGCGGCGACGTCTGAGGCGGTATCCGCGAGGCCCGTCACGACCCCTCCTGCCGGAACGCGCCACCGTACCCCTCCCGCCTGCGGGCAGACGGCTTTCGGCAACCCCTGGACAGACAACCGTCGTATAGTCGGCGCGTCCGCCGCTGCTCCCATCCCGGCACCCCGCCGGAAGACGCAGCAGCCTCCAAGTCCAAGGGGAACGAGATGCCGACCGCGCTGCGCCGCTGGAAAACCCTGTTGCCGTTGCTGGCCGTGCTGCCCGGCACGGCCGCTGCGGTCGAGCCGCTGGACACGCTCAGTTTCAGTGTGGGCAGCTACGTCAACCGCTTCGACACCGAATTGCGCGCGGATGGACATCACACCGGCAGCGGCACCACGATCAACCTGGAACGCGACCTTGGCCTGAACCCGGACGATCTGATCGCCTTCGCCCGGCTGTCCTGGCGGCCGTTCGACCGCCACGAGTTCGGCCTGTCCTACTACGGCGATTCGGTCAGCGCCGACCATCGGCTGACCCACGACATCGAATTCGAGGACGAGCTGTATCAGGCGGAGGCCACCGCGCACGCGCACTTCAGGCTGCAAAGTCTCGAGGCGTACTACACCTGGTGGGGGATCTCCAACGACACGTGGGCGCTGGGGCCGCGCCTGGGCCTGACCGTGTACCGGGTCGACCTGGGCCTGGAACTGACCCTGGACGTGAACGGGAATCCGGTCGGCGGTGGTTCGGCCGAGGGCAGGTACCGGGGCGACCTCCCGGCACCGACCCTGGGCGCGGGCTGGCGCTGGACCCCGGCCAAGAACTGGCGGATCTCCGCCGATGCCGGCATGCTGTCCACCACGATCAACCGCATCGATGGCACCGTGTCCTTTGCCCGCCTGGGTGCGGAATGGCATCCCTGGAAGCATGCCGGCCTGACCCTCGAATACAACTTCACCGACGTCCGCGCCAGCACCGAGCGCGAGCATTTCACCGGGCACCTGGACCTGCGCGACAGCGGCTTGCGCCTGGGCCTGGTCCTGCGTCGCTGAGCACGCCGGCACCGGGTTCCGGTCGCGGCGGAAACGGTCGAGGCCGCCACGGCGGCCTGCTACGATGGGCGAGTTTGCGAATGCGCCGGTAGCACCCCGCCGACGCCGCATCCCTCCCCCCGAACCGCAGAGCCAAGCCGTGTCCTTCTTCTCCAGTGTCGACCTGGTGCCGGGCGATCCCATCCTCGGCCTGACCGAAGCCTTCAACGCCGACCCGCGTCCCACCAAGGTCAACCTGGGCGTGGGCATCTACTACGACGAACAGGGCCGGATCCCGCTGCCCGAGGCCGTGCGCCGGGTCGAGCAGGCGCTGGCCGCGGCCGCGCGCCCGCGCGGCTACCTGCCGATCGACGGCCTGCCGGCATATACCGCCGCGACCCGCGAACTGCTGTTCGGCAAGGATTCGCCGTTGCTGGCCGCCGGCCGCGTCGCCACGACCCAGACCGTCGGCGGCTCCGGCGCGCTGCGGGTCGGCGCCGAACTGCTGCGCAAGGCGCTGCCGCACGCGACCCTGGCGCTGAGCAATCCGAGCTGGGAAAACCACCGCGCGGTGTTCGGCGCCGCCGGTTTCGAGATCGTGGACTACACCTACTTCGACCCGGCCAGCCATGGCGTGGACTTCGCCGGCATGCTCGCCGACCTGGGGCGGCTGCAACCGGGCACCACCGTGCTGCTGCATGCCTGCTGCCACAATCCGACCGGTGCGGACCTGGATGCCGGGCAGTGGCAGCAGGTCGCCGCGCTGCTCAAGGAGCGGCAGCTGTTCCCGTTCGTGGACATGGCCTACCAGGGTTTCGACAAGGGCATCGCGGAGGACGCGGTCGCGATCCGCACTCTGGTCGAGGCCGGGATCGATGCGTTCGTGGTCTCCAGCTCGTACTCCAAGTCGTTCTCGCTGTACGGCGAGCGCGTGGGCGCGCTGTCGGTCGTGTCCGGCAGCGCCGACGAGGCCCGGGCGGTGCAATCGCAGGTCAAGCGCATCATCCGCACCATCTACTCCAGCCCGTCCACCCATGGCGCGGCGCTGGTCGCCGGCGTGCTGAACGATCCGGAACTGCGCACGTTGTGGGAGCGCGAACTGGGCGCGATGCGCGCGCGCATCCACGAACTGCGCGGGCAGCTGGTCGACCGCCTGGCCGCGCTCGGCCATCCGGAATACGACTTCATCCGCCGCCAGACCGGCATGTTCTCGTACTCGGGCCTGGGCAAGGCCCAGGTGGAACGATTGCGCGACGAGTTCGGCATCTATGCCGTGGGCACCGGCCGCATCTGCCTGTCCGCCCTCAACCAGAGCAACCTGGACTACGTGGCCAAGGCCATCTCGGTGGTCAGCCGCGGCTGACGGGCGACGGTTTCGCCGCGGGCTTCACGCCGCGGCGAAACGGCCATGGAAGCCGAGCGGAACGGTGTAGGGCAACCAGGCCTGCGCCAGCGGGCCGGCATCGACATGGCGCGCGTCGAACACGGCGATGCCGCTGCGCTGGCGGTCCGCGTCTAGCAACGTGCCCACCAGCCAGCCCGCATCCACGCCACCACGGCCGGGGCGCGGCACGAACACATGCTCCTCCGCCAGGATGCCGGTGCCGTAGCGATGCAGCTGGCGCCGTCCCCGCGCCGGATCGAACGCGGCCACCGCATTGAAGTACGGCGTCGCCTCGTCGCCGTCGGTGGCCGGTGCGTACAGGCGCGCGCCGCGATCGCCCGGGCTGCGCGGATCGAACAACGGGAACTCGATGCCGGCGATGCCCGTGTCCTCCCAGCGGGCGCGTCCGTCGCGCAGGTCCAGGTGCAGTTCCGCCAACCTGGCACCCGATCCCGCCCGTGGCCGGCCATCGCCGTTCATCGCCCCGTGCATGGGCGAGCGCGCGGAGTCGATGTCGGCGTGGCGCACCGCGCGCACCACGATCGTGCCGTTGCGCTCGAACGCGTCGCCGAAATGGTAGATCGCCGCGAACGGCGCCTCGAACCATCGCGCCTGCCCGGGCGCATCCTTCGACACCACCGCGATCCTGCTGGGCTGGTCCGGGGTGAAACGCATCCGCTCGAAGAACGCACCGCCATGTTCGTCGAAGCGGAACGGGATCAGCACGAACACCAGGTGGCGCGCGGTCATCGCGAAGGCATGCAGATAGCCATGGCCGGGCGCGTCCAGCACCTGTGCCTCGCGCAGGTGGCCGTCAGCGCCCAGGTGCCAGACCAGCAACCCGGTGCCGCCCATCAGGCCGATCGAACCGAAGTTCCAGACGCTGCCGTCAGCATCGACCAGCGGATGCGCGGAGAACGGCATCGCCGCCAGGTCCTGCCGCCAGGTCACCGGCCCGATGGTTTCCAGGCGGTCCGGATCCAGCTCGAACGCCGAACCGGCCTCGCACAGCGCGAACAGGCGGCCGTCGAGCACCATCACCGAGGTGTTGGCGGCATTGGCGTCGTCGTTGTTGCGTACCGGCTGCGTCTCCGGAACCGTCGTGCCGGCCGCGGGGAACAGGAACCGCCCCGCCGCCTGCTCGCGCACGAATTTGGGCGTGGCAACCATGCGTGCATGATGGGTGAGCGTGCCGTCGCCGTTGAAGCGCCAGCCGTGAACCATGCCGTCGCCGTCGAACCAGTGCTCGTAGCGAAAACCGTTGCGTTCGGTCCAGGCCGGGCCGTTGCGGTACAAGGTGCCGGCGAAGCCGGCCGGCAACCGCCCCTGCACCGGCACCGTGGCCGGACCCAGCGTCTCGCTGGCCACGCTGCGCCAGCCGGCCAGCCACGGATACTCGCGCAGGCCGGCCGCAAAGCGCGCCGGATCCCCGGCCAGCGCCGGGAAGCCTCGCATCGCGGCGGTGCCGGCGACGGCACCGGCGAACAGGTTGCGCAGGAAGCGGCGACGGTCCATGCGTGGCTCCGGTCCGCTCAGCGCAGCGAGATGCCGATCGTCGCACCTGCCTGCGGCAGGGTGAAGCGCGCCTCCTCGAAGGTCGGCTTGCGCATCACGTTCGGGTTGTTGCTGAAGCCGTAGCCTTCCACCGGCATCCCGATCATGTTGCTGTCGAGCTTGCCGTTGTCGTTCTCGTCATGCATGACCATCACCGCGTAGTCGCCCGGCGGCAGGTCCTTGAACTCGAAGCGCGCGCGGGTTCCGGTCGGCGCGGCGGACTGCCCGCGTACCGGCCTGGCCTTGCCATTCCAGGCATCGGCGGAATCGACCACCGACACCATTAGCTGGCCGGTAGCGACGCGGACATCGTCGAGTTCGATGGCCAGGTCGGCGGCAGCGGCGGCGGGTGACAACACGGCGAAGCACAGGGAAACGAGAACGGTCGTGGTGCGCATGGCGATCCTCCTGGCGGGTTGGGCCCAGTCTCCACACCGCCATGCCCGCCCGGCAGGGCCAGCCGTCACCCGTTGCGGGTGCCGGAAGTCACCTTCGCCACCCTGGGCGTTGCCAACCCGCGCCACCCGGCACAGCATGGCGCGATGCGCCGGATGCCCGAGTTCCTCAAGACCCTGCTCCAGCCCCTGCCCCTGGCCGGGCTGCTGACCATCCTTACCGTCGGCTACTCGCTGCGTTTCGTGGAGGCGTCGCACCGGCCCGCGGCGCTGATGCTGCTGGGCGTATTCCTGCTGCTGTTCGTGGCGTTGCAGCTGGTGCCGGACCGGCGACGCCTGCCCCAGCAACTGATCCTGCTGGCGATGCCGCCGGTGATCCTGGCCCTGCACGGCCTGTCCCTGCGCGTGGGCGCTTCGCCCGTGCTGCTGGTGATCTGGGCGGCGTGCGCGTTCGCGGTCTGGACCCCGCGCACGGCCGCCCTGGCGGTGCTGCTGGTCAACGCCGCCTATTACGTGGGACTGCGCCGGACCGGGATCGACTCGCCGCTGCCCATGGTCGTGATCAACATGGGCTTCCAGGCGCTGGCCGGCATCTGCATCTACTACGCGCGTTCGGCCGAGGGCGCGCGCGACGAACTGGCCCGGGTCAACGCCGGCCTGCTCGCCACCCGCGCGCTGCTGGCCGACAGCACGCGCGATGCCGAGCGCCTGCGCATGGCCCGGGAACTGCACGACGTGGCCGGGCACAAGCTCACCGCCATGCGCCTGAACCTGCGCGAGCTGTCCGCGGACCCCGCGCTGGCCGGGCACGAAGGCATCGCGCTGGCCGAACGCCTGTCCGGCGAACTGCTCAGCGACATCCGCCGGGTGGTGCAGTCGCTGCGCGACGAACGCGGCCTGGACCTGGCCACCGCGCTGCATGCGCTCGCCGCCCCCTTCCCACGCCCGGCGCTGCAACTCACAATCGCACCCGGAGTCCGGGTCGCCGATCCGGCCGTGGCCGAAACCGTGCTCAGGCTGGCGCAGGAAGCGCTGACCAACGCGGCACGGCACGCCGGTGCCGGACAGGTGTGGCTGCGGATCGACAGCGAGGAACAACGGTTGCACATCGACATCCATGACGACGGCCAGTGCGGCTCCCTGCTGCGCGAAGGCAACGGCATCGCCGGCATGCGCGAACGGTTGGCGGCGCTGGACGGCACCCTCGTGGTCGGCCGCACCCCGCAGGGTGGCTTGCGCCTGCAGGCGACGCTGCCGGCATGAGCGGCGCGGGGCTGCCGTTGCGCGTCGCCCTCGCCGACGACCAGGCCCTGGTCCGCGCCGGCCTGCGTGCCCTGCTGGAACGACTCGGCATCGTGGTCGCGTTCGAGGCCGAGGACGGCCAGGACCTGCTCGACGCCCTGCAGCTGCAGCCGGTGGACGTGATCCTCAGCGACATCCGCATGCCCGGCGTGGACGGCATTGCCGCATTGCGCGAACTGCGCGCCATCGGCGACCGCACCCCGGTGCTGCTGCTCACCACCTTCGACGACAGCGACCTGCCGCTGCAAGCCAGCGAGGCCGGTGCGCAGGGCTTCCTGCTCAAGGACGCGGCGCCCGAGGACCTGCATGAAGCGGTCCTGCGCGTGGCCGCCGGCGAGACCCTGCTGGCCCCGGTCAGCACCGACCCGGTGCGCGCACGCTACCGCTTCCACGACGAGGCCCCACCGCACGACAACTTCGGCGAGCGCGAAGTGGCGATCCTGCGCCTGCTTGCCGGCGGCTACTCGAACAAGGAGATCGCCCGCAGCCTGTTCCTGGCCGAAGGCACGGTGAAAAACTACGTCTCCACCATCCTCGACAAGCTCGGCACCCGGGACCGTACCCGCGCGGTGCTGAAGGCGATCACGCTGCGGATCATCTGAGGCCGCCCCCCATGAATGCCACGATCCGCAACTTCATTGCCCGCAACTCGGTCTTTGCATGGATCGCGCTCGGCACCGGCCTGGTGCTGCTGGTTCCCCTCGTCGCCATGCGGTTCACCGATGCGGTGGCCTGGAGCGCCATGGATTTCGTCGTCATGGGCGCGCTCCTGGCGGGAATGGCCAGCCTGTTCGTGCTGGTGGCGAGGAAAGTGCCAGGCCGACTCCTGCTGCCGATCGGGGGACTGTTCCTGCTCGGCTTCCTGTATCTCTGGGCGGAGTTGGCGGTCGGCATTTTTACCGGCCTGGGGAGCTAGGAGCTCCCTTCACTTCACTGAACAGATCTGCTGCGCCAGGACGTCATGCCGATCCTTGTCCTGTCCCCGGCATCGGCCGCGTTATTCCCTAAGTCACATCCGAATGAAGCGCGCCGCCTGATGCGGTGCGCCCGCGGGGGAAGCGTCATGCCGTATCCGTTCGACCCATCCAGTCTGTCCGGCGATGCCCGCCATCGCCCCCCAGCGGCGTGTCGAAGGCACTGACGGCTGCACGGCGACGCTTGCCGACGCCTCTCTCCACCCACCCAATCCGACCGACCACTGTCATGGAGCGATGGCAGGCTGCAGCGACGACGGTCGCCCATGGGCGACCGTCCGGGGAACGTCTCCCGCAGCCCGGCAAATCAGAACGATGGAGCAGGGAACGATGGCGGCAGTTCCGGAAATCAGACCGCGTTGCATGATCTGGCTGGGCAGGCCCTCGCCGCAGGAACGCGAGGTGCTCGCGGCCGCGGGCTGGGACCTGCGGGTGATCGACGACGCCCATGGTGCGCGCATCGGCCTGCGTGGCGGCGATCGCGTCGCCGCACTGCTCGACCTGCGCCATGGCGACGCGGAGTGGGCCGCCTCGATGCAGGCACTGCTGTCGCCGCACTCGGATCTCCCGCTCGTCGCCCTGGATTGGCAGGATGCCGTCCCCGCCCCGGATTGCCTGCTGCACCTGCACCCGCCGCTGGACCTGGCCCAGATCCAGCGCCTGGCCCGGATCGTGGATGGCGAGCCGCACGCAACCGGCCAGGCCGGTACCGAGTGCCTGGTCGGCGGCAGCCCGGCCATGCTCGGCGTACATGCCAGCGTGCACAAGTTCGCCCCGGTCGAGCTGCCGGTGCTGGTCACCGGCGAGACCGGCACCGGCAAGGAACTGGCCGCACGCGCGCTGCACGACATGTCGACCCGCCATGGCCGGCCCTTCGTCGCGGTCAACTGCGGCGCGCTTCCGGCCAGCCTGGTGCAGTCGGAGCTGTTCGGCCATGAGAAAGGCGCCTTCACCGGCGCGATCGCACGGCGCATCGGCCTGTTCGAAGCCGCCGACGGCGGCACCATCTTCCTCGACGAGATCGGCGACCTGCCGCTGGATGCGCAAACCAACCTGCTGCGGGTCCTGCAGGAGGGCAGTCTGGAGCGGGTGGGCAGCCATCATCCGATCCGGATCGACGTGCGGGTGATCGCCGCCACCCATGTCGACCTCGAGGACGCGGTGGCACAGGGACGCTTCCGCGAAGACCTGTTCTACCGGCTGGACGTCCTGCGCCTGCACATGCCGCCGCTGCGCGAGCGCTGCGACGACGTGGAGACTCTGGCCCGGCACTTCCTGGCCTTGTTCCGCGAGCAGCATCGGGTGCGTGCGCGCGGCTTCGACGCCACGGCACGGCGGGCGTTGCGGATCCATCCATGGCCGGGCAACGTGCGCGAACTCATGAACCGCGTGCGCCGTGCCGCCGTGGTGTGCGAAGCCGACCTGATCGATGCCGCCGCGCTGCAACTGCACGAAGCCGTGCATCCCTGTACCGGCACGGAAGGCGCCGATGGCCTGGACCATGTGCGCGTCAACGCCGAGCGCGAAGCGGTGCTGGCAACCTTGCGCGAGTCAGGATTCAACGTGAGCGAATGCGCGCGCCGGCTGCGCGTGTCTCGGGTTACCGTCTACCGGCTGTGCAAGAAGCACCGGCTGGAACTGGAATCGTTGCGGGTGTAGCGACGCCGGCATCCGGCTCCGGTATCCGGCCGGAGCCGGACGCCTGCCCGCGCTACAGGCTGTAGGGGATCTTGAAGCCGAGGCTGAAGTCCGGTGCGTCCGGGGTCAGGCCGATGCCAAGCAGGCCGACCATGGTCGCGTGCCGGCTCATCGCATAGGTCACGCCCAGGTTGAACATCGCCGCATTGGCGTCGCTGCCGATCACCTTGAGCCACGGCTGACCTTCGGTACGGGTCCGCGCGCGTGCGCTGAGCCGGTTGCTCAGCGACATGCTGAAGCTGGTCCGCTCGTTGAAGGCGAAGGCTACGCCCGCGCCGTAGTAGAACGATTGGCCGAGCCTGACGTCTCCGGGATTGACGGTGTCCGGATTGCTGTCGATGTCATCGAAGCTGGCCCTGAACGAATAGGTGTAGCCGATGTTGCCGAACAGGATCGCCGGGTCGCTGGTCTTGACCGCCGACACACCGATGCTGGCCTGCCAGGCGCCGTTGCCGGTGGGCTGTTGTTCGGGCACGGCGAAGCGGATGAAGTCGTCGTCGTCGCGCTCCAGAACCCGCCATGGAATGCCGTAGGGCTCGCGCCCGGTAGGCATGGTCAGGCCGAAGTTGAGCACCGTTTCCGGGCGCGCGCCGCGTTCGCCCAGCAGCCGGTAGTTGAGGCTGGCCACGGCGTCGCCGATGCCGTTGCCGGTGGTCTGCTCCTGCGCGATCGCCGCCGCCGCGCCGCCGGCGCCACCCTTCTGGTAGACGGTCTTGCGCGCGATGTAGGGTACATCCAGGTTCAAGGTCAGGTTCGGGCTCACGCCCCAGCGTGCGGCCAGGTTGTAGGTGAGCGTGTCCGATTCGACGTTCTCGATGGCGATGTTGCCCAGGAATATCGCGTCAAGGGCGAGGAAGCCGTTGAGGGTGAGCTGCTTGCGGTCGTAGCGGTTGTAGGTGAGGCCGTTCTCGATCACCAGCTTCTGGTCGAACAGCGCGCGCGCCTGCTGCTTCACGTCGGCCACGCTGCGCGACATCGCTTCGCTCTTGGCCTTTTCCGCCTCGGCGGCGGTGCTGGCGTAGCCATCCGGCGATGGCGGCGGCGCAGCCGCCTGGCCGGGTCCGGGAGCAGGAGCGGGCGGCGCGGCGGCCACGGGGGCGGCCGTGGCCGGAACCTTGCCCGCCAGCCGTGCCTGCAGCGCCTGCACCTGCATGTCCAGCTCGCGCAGGCGCCGCACTTCCTGGGCGTAAGAGGCCTTGAGCGCGGCCAATTCCTGGCTGAGCTGCAGCAGTTCGGCCTCGTCGCCGGCGTCCTGCGCGAACGCGGCCGGCGCCAGCATCGACGTTCCGGCGCCCAGCGCGGCGAGGATGGCCAGGCGCAGGCCAGGGGCCGCGGCGGTCTGATGGTTCCTGATCATGTGCTTTCCCCCACCGGCCCATGCCGGTCCCGTTCAATAGCGAATCCCGATCCCGCGGCTGAGCGCGATCGCCTGGGCCACGTTCTGGCCCAGCGACGCGCGCGCCGACGAGGGGCTGCGCACCAGGTCCAGCTCCATCCAGTTGCTGGCCTGGTGGCCATCGGCGGCCAGGCGGATGCTCTGGCCCATGCCGCTGCTGCCGATCCACTGCTCGACCGCACCTTGCCCATCGATCTGCAGCAACACGCGCGCTGCGTTGTCCTGCAGCGAGGCGACCGCACTCATGCCCTGCGCCTGCGCGGCGGCGGACAGTTCCATGGTTCCCGCGGACGGGCCTGCCGGCGAGCCTGGCCGTTCGCCTTGCTCGCGCACGGTGATGCTTGCGACATTGCTGGCGCGATTGCCGTCGCCGGCGACCTGCACGCTCTGGACCATGCCGTTGACGTTGGCCAGACCGGCATGGTCGATGCTCCGCTCGCCGGACGGCGGCGGTGGCGGCGCGCCGGCGGCAGTGATGCTCACGTGGGGCTGGAAGGTGACCTTGGGCTTGTCGGGCTGGCTCACGTCGATGCCCAGGGTCACCCGGCTCTGCATGGTCTGTCCGGCCTGGTTTTGCCAGGTGGACACCATGGTCACGCCGAACCAGGCCACCGTGTTCTGGTCCACTGTGTAGCGACCGCGCATGTCGCCCAGTTCCTCGTCGCTCAGTTCGCTCAGCCCGCTGCCGGGCGACTGCGGCCCCTGGTCGGGCGGTTGCTGCGCCCAGGCCGGCAGTGCCGCCGGCGCGGTGACCAGGCCCATGGCGATGCACAGCTTGCGTCGGACGTTCATGGTCCGCTCCTCTCAGAACAGGTCGGCATGGCTGAAGCCGAAATCCAGCAGCTCGGCGTCGGTGATCGGGCCTTGCCGTGCGTACAGCGCCCGCGCGCTGGGCCGGGTGGTCGGCTGCAGCAGCACGGTGTTTCGGTCGAAGTCGCTACCGATGACGACGAATACCGCCCGCGACGGCCACGCTTCGAGGAATTCCGGCAACGGCACTACCCGGTTGCCCAGGATCGGGTCGCCGATCTCGACCAGGTCTCCGCGTACCTGCTTGAGCACGACGAAGTGGCGGAACCCATTGACGTCCATCAGCACCAGGCTGGGCACGCGCAGCGAGCGCAGCCTGGCCTCGTCGACCCGGTAACCGCGCCCACGCATGCCCATGGACTCGACGTAGCGCTTGATGTCCAGCAGCGAGAATCCGCGCTCCTTGACCACCTCGGCATCGGCGATCGAGAGCATGCCCTCGATCACGGTGCCCTCGTCGGCATCCAGGCGGTAGGCATACCGCAGGATCGTGGCCAACGAGGCCGCCCCGCAGCTGTAATCGGTCTGCTGCCGGACCAGGTTGGCATAGCGGCCCTCGCGCATGCTCTGCACCGGTGCGGTGTAGAGCGCGCCGTTGGGCAGCACCCCGGAGAAGGCCACGTCGGCGGCGCTGACGCCGGCCACCGGGAGGATGGGCAGCAGCAGCACCGAGAAAATCCAGGCCAGCTTCCAATGCGACAATCGCGACATGGCGGCGATTCCTGTTGCGGTTCCGGTTCCGGGCATTACGGGAAAAGATCCGCCGTCCGGCCAAGCCGGCATGGAGTGGAAGCCCCGTCCCGCGGGGGAGGCGGGACGGGGCATTCCGTGATTTCCCGGCCACGGCGGATGGCCGGGAGTCACTCCTTGCGCACCCCTGCGCGGGGTGCCGGGTTCACCATCAACCGCCCTCGCCACCGCCATTGGACGGCGGCGGCGCCGCGGACGGCTGGGCCACGGCCATCGCCAGGCTGTTGGCCTGCTGGTTGCCGGTGCCGGCCGACACGTTCACGCCGATGTTGCCGGAAGCGCGGGCAAAGGCACTGCCGGACAGCGTGGCGCTGTTGCGGGCGTCGGCGACCACCACGGTGGTCGGGATCTCCAGGGTGCCGCTCAGGCTGGCTTCCAGGTCGGCGTACCCGAGTTCGCTGAAGGACAGATCGCCTTCCTCGCTACCCGCGTAGTCGCCTTTCTCGTCGGTGTCGAAGGCGATGCCGCCCACGCCGTCCTTGTACGGGTTCCCGACCGCGTTCTGGATTTCGTTGTCCATGTCCAGATGGCCCGTGCTGCCGCCACTGGGGTGATTGAGCTGGCCGTCCCAGGTGTCGAGGTAGAAGTTGTCCTGCTGGTAGGCGTTGCCACGGCCAGCGTAGCTGCCCTCGGCCGTACCCGTGTACCCACCGGAGCCGCGGGCGGAAGTCTCGCCCTGGACGGTGCCGGACAAGCTGATCTCGACGGTTTCCGAACCTTCGCGCAGGAGCGGCGCATTGAGGGTCATGTTGCCGCCGGACACCTGGTTCGAGCTGACGCTGGCCTGGGCATAGGCGCTGGTGGCGACCGAAGCGGCCAGCGCGTTCTTCTGCGCGTTGTTGTTGCCGGAGGTCACGTTGACCCCGATGTTGCCGGCGGCATCGGAGAATGCGTTGCCGGACACCGTTGCGCTGTTGGTCACGCCCAGGTTCATCGTCTGGTTGCTCACGCCAGCCTGGTTGACGAAGATCTCGGCGTCAGCCAGGCCGAAGGCGAAGCTGGCGTCTGCAGCCGACAGCGCGGCCGCGTTGTCCTGCACGTTGTTGTCGCCGGCGGCGACGTTGAACTGCAGGTTGCCGGAAGCCTTGGTGCCGGTGTCGTCGCCGATGGCGGCTTCGTTCTCGAGCTGCTGGTTGTCGCCCAGGTTGTTGCCCACGGACTGGCGGTTGTCGATCACCGCGATGGCGGCCGAATCCAGCTTGATGTCGCCGCTGACGGTCGGGCTGCCGCTGAAGGCGATGTCCGAGCTGAGCGAGAGGCTCTTCTTCAGGCTGACCGCCATCTCGTGCGAATCGATGTCGCGATCGACGTTGACCCGCTCGTCATAGCTGACGAAGGTCTCGTCGATCGTGGTCGACCAATCGAAGTTGTCGGTATAGTTGGTCGTGGAGTTGTACAGCGTGTTCATTTCCTCGTTGATGGTCGTGTACCACTCGAAGGAATCGACGCGGTTGACTTCCTCGTTGACCAGGGAGTTGTATTCCTCGTTGATCTTGGTGTTCCAGTCGAACGTGTCGGAATAGTTGACCGTGGTGTTGGTGACGTTGGTCTCGTAGTTCCGGGTGTCGTCGATGGTGACATCCTCGTCATAGACGATGATGGTTTCGGATGACGCAGGCGGCGAGGGTTCGTCGGCTTGCGCGGCGGCAGCGGCACTGATGGCCACGGCGAGCACGGTCCACTTCAGGTTGCTTTTCATGGTGTCCTCTCTCTCTTGCTCCGGGTTGGGTGGATTTACCGCCTCACGGGCCCGGCGCGATCGACAACGTCAGGACGTTGCCGGTCTCGTTGGCCGATCCCGCGATCTGGTTGAGCTGCAGCACGCCCTCGAACCCGCGCAGCGCAGTGGCCTCCACGGCCACGTTGCGGCTGGCGGTCCTCCCCGCCGGGCCGGGGACGGATTGCCGCTCCGCCGACGCGGAAACGCTGGACGACAGCAGGTTGTCCGGCGTTTCGCGTATGCCTTGTTGGGCCAGCGCCAGCGACACCGCGTTGAATTCCGCGTTGCCGCTGCCGCTGGCCTGGTTGATCGATACCAGACCGCCGGCGCCGGCCAGCGCCGAGCCGCCAATGCTGGCGCTGGCATGGGTGGGCGCGTCGTACAGGTCGTCGCGGCTGCGCTGGCGCGCGTCCGCCTGGGCCCGGGCGCTGGAGCCGACCGCGATCGCGCGCAGGTTGGCCTGCCGATTGAAGTCGCCGGCCGTCATGTTCACCGCGATCGCGCCGCGGCTCCCGGACAGGGCATCGCCATCGATCCGGGTCTGCGCCAGGTAGCCGAGCATCTCGGCGTATCCATCCCCGGCCCGCGCAGCGCCGGCGGCAACCAATGCCGCCACGGCCAGCAGCACCGCCTGGAACCGGAGACGCAACCGCGGAAGACTGGCGGCCATCATGGTCACGGGCCCGTGCCCTGCTGCCCGCCCAGCGGGAATTGCGACAGTGCGCCGGTCACGGTGGGGGCGATCGAACGGGTTGCCCCGCCCAGCGCGCCGGTGACACCGCCGATCCCGCGGGCGATGCCATCGCCGGAAACGACGCCGTTCGTGCCGGCGATCCCGCCGATCGAACCCTGCAGCGCACGGCCGACCATCCGCTCGGGCAGCGAGGCCTGCACGCCACCGGCTGCGTCCAGGCGGCCGGAGGACATCGCCGCGATGTCCTCGTCCGACATCTCGCCGGTGCCCAGGCTGCCGTTGATCTCCCGGTTCGGTGTCGGATCGACGATCAGGGCGATGCCCGGCGGGGCGGGACGGTAGGCCGGGCGCGCGCTGACGTCGCGCAGCAGCACCATTTCTCCCTTCTCCGGATGCACGCCCACGTGCGCGTCGGCGGCACGGACCTGCTGCAACGGCGAGCCCGCCAGGCACAGGACAACGATCGCAACCGGCAACGTTCGCATGATGGGTACTCCCGCAAGAGACGGCGGGAACACAAGCGCACGACCCGTGCCAACCCACCCCTCCCTTGTGGATCAATGGCTTGCCGCATGTTCCGGAGCCGTGCCAGCCACCCGGGTGTAGCAGCGGCGTGTCGGGCGGCTGCGACGGCCGCGGCGGAAAGCCGCGTGGCTGCTGGGCTTGCCGATGCTGTTTCGCCGCTGATACAGCGGGACCGGGGGTTTACACCCTCAGAACAGCTGGCCTTGCGGCGATTGCTCGGGCGGTACGGCAAAACGCCCGCAATCCAGCGGCGGCGGGCGCACGCCGTGGTAGCCGAGACGGCGCCGGGCCAGTGCGAAGCGCTGCGCGAGCAGGTCGGCATAGCGCCCCTGGCCGCGCATGCGCGTGCCGAACTCCGCGACATAGTCGCGGCCGCCGCGCATCTGCCTGATCGCGGCCATTACCCGCGCGGCGCGATCGGGGACGTGTGCCTGCAGCCAGTCGCCGAACAGGGGCGCCACCTCGTGCGGCAGGCGCAGCAACACATAGCCGGCACTGGCCGCACCGGCGCCACGCGCCGCCTCCAGTACCGCTTCCAGCTCGTGGTCGTTCACCCAGGGAATCGCCGGCGCGAACATCACCCCCACCGGTACCCCCGCCGCGTGCAAGCGCTGCATCGCGCGCAGGCGCGCATGTGGCGCCGCCGCGCGCGGCTCCAGCCTGGCGGCCAGGTGCGGGTCGAGCGTGGTCACCGAGAAGTGCACCTGCACCAGGCGCTGTTCCGCCAGCGGCTGCAGCAGGTCGAGATCGCGTTCGACCAGCGCGTTCTTGGTGATCAGGGTGAAGGGGTGGCGGAATTCGAGCATCACCTCGATCAAGTGCCGGGTCAGCCGCAGCCTGCGTTCGGCCGGCTGGTAGGCGTCGGTGTTGATCCCCAGCGCGATCGGGCTCGGCCGGTAGCCCCGCCGCGAGAATTCGCGACGCAACAGGTCCGGGGCGTTGATCTTGGCGAAGATCTTGGTCTCGAAGTCCAGCCCGGGCGACAGGTTGAGGTAGGCGTGGGTGGGCCGGGCAAAACAGTACGAACAGCCATGCTCGCATCCGCGATAGGGGTTCACCGACTGCGAGAACCCGACATCGGGCGAATCGTTGCGGCTGATGATGCTGCGCGCCACTTCCTCGCGTACCTCGGTGCGCGGGCGCAGCGGGTCGGGTCCGGATGCCTCGCCGGCCGGCGCATCCCAGCCGTCATCGACCGCTTCGGTCGTGGCGACTTCGAAACGGCCAGGCAGGTAGTGCCGCGAGCCGCGGCCCTTGATCGTCTCGGTCATCGTCGCAGCCTACGCCTGCGGCGTCTCGCCGCACGCGACGGGCAGAGGGATGGCTTGAACCGTTCATGCACCCCTCCCTGCTGTATCCGGCGGAACTCTGCTCGCCGCCGGTCATGGGGCAGCGCGACGGGCGGGCGTTGCCGCGGACGCACGGTGGCCGCCCCCCACTCCGGCGCGGCATGATGGCGGCGGCCGGCGGCGCGATGCCCGTCCGGCAACCACCCGGGAGGATTCGCGATGCACTGGCTCTATCTGCTGCTGGCCCTCGGCGCCCTATGGCTGGCGCTTACCACTCCCTATGGCTGGTTGCTGTTCCTGGCCTTGCTGGCGGCGCTGGCGCTGTTGGTGGCCTGGATGCGCGGCTGGTACCTGGACCGGATCGGCGGGCAGCAGCGCGACGAGTCGGCGATCATCGATCCACTGGAGCTGCGCAGGCTGCGGGAACAGGCCGAGGCGCGCAAGCGCGAGGCCGCCGCGCAGGGGCCGGACCAGGTCCCGCCCCAGGCATGAGTACCCGGCTCAGCGTCAACGTCAACAAGGTGGCGGTGCTCCGCAACTCGCGCGGCGGTGGCGAGCCGGACGTGATCGCCGCCGCGCGCGCCTGCCTGGAAGCGGGTGCCCACGGCATCACCGTGCACCCGCGCCCGGACCGCCGCCATGTGGTCGCCGAGGATCTGCCGCCGCTGGCCGCGCTCGCCGGGCGGTTCGGGGTGGAGCTCAACGTCGAAGGCAATCCGTTCGCCCCGCCCCGCGCCGGGTATCCCGGCCTGCTGGCCCTGTGCGCGCAGGTGCGACCGGCCCAGGTCACTCTGGTCCCCGACGGCGACGGCCAGCTCACCTCCGACCATGGCTTTGCCTTCGACGGCGACACCGCCGCGCTGGCCGGGCAGGTCGCTGCCTTCGCCGCGCTCGGCTGCCGGGTCAGCCTGTTCGTGGATGCCGGCGTGGCCGGGCTGGAGCACGCCGCTGCGCTGGGCGCTCACCGGATCGAGATCTATACCGGGCCCTACGCCGAGGCTTTCGCCACCGGCGATGCCCGCTCGGCCCTGGCCGCTTGTGCCGACACCGCCCGGCGCGCGCAGGCGGCCGGGCTGGGCACCAACGCTGGCCACGACCTGTCGCAAGCCAACCTCGGTGCGTTCCTGGCCGCAGTCCCCGGGGTGCAGGAAGTGTCGATCGGCCACGCCCTGATCGGCGAAGCGTTGTATGCCGGCCTCGACGCCACCGTGCGCGGCTACCTGGCTATCCTGGCTCGCCACGCCTGAGTACGTGCGGCCCTCCGGCGGGGCAAAAGGAAACGCCGCCCGGAGGCGGCGCTTCCATCGACCTGGCCCTGCGCCCGCCGCCGCTGCAGGAAGCGGCGACCGCAAGACCGTGGCCTTACTGCTGGTTGACGAAGTTGATCTTGATCATCTGCGCGTTCTTGGCCGCGGCCAGGACGCGAGCCGTGGCCTCGTACTCCGAGTCGTTGCTGGCGTCGATGCGCAGCTCCGGCTGGTTGGTGGGAT
The DNA here is from genome assembly GCA_017302035.1 of Lysobacterales bacterium. Taxonomy (GTDB): domain Bacteria; phylum Pseudomonadota; class Gammaproteobacteria; order Xanthomonadales; family Xanthomonadaceae; genus Pseudoxanthomonas. The sequence goes on along the minus strand of JAFLEA010000001.1, from coordinate 45,074 downwards.
CGCGCTGGACCTCGGTCTCCATCATCTGGCGCAACGCACCCAGCGACACCGGGCTGTTGTTCCAGAACACCTGGTTGCTGGCGTCGATGCGCAAGTCGATAGGCGGCGGAGGCTCCTTCCTCACCGGCGGCGGGTTGATGACCCGCTGCGGCAGCGCCACGTCGATCGGGTAGGTCATGATCGGCGCGGTGACGATGAAGATGATCAGCAACACCAGCATCACGTCCACCAGGGGCGTGACGTTGATGTCGGCCATCGGGCCCTTGCCGGAACCGGAACTGAAAGCCATGGCTCAGGGTCCCTTTTCTTTGGTGGCGACGAAACCGACGTCGAGCATGCCCTGACCCTGTGCGATCTTGGTCACTTCGGTGATCGTGCGCATCTTGGTGGTGCGATCGCCGCGCAGGTTCAACTTGGGCTGCGGAACCTGCTGGGCGACGCTGGACAGGCGCGATTCGAGCACCTCGCGGGTGATCTCCTCGTCGTTCCAGAACAGGGAGCCATTCTCCTTCACCGAGATGGTGATGGGCATGACCTTCGGTACGTCGTCGTCCTTCGCCACGATGTCGGTCTGCGGCAGGTCGATCTTCACCTTGTGCTGCATCAGCGGCGCGGTGATGATGAAGATGATCAGCAGCACCAGCATCACGTCCACCAGGGGCGTGACGTTGATGTCGGCCATCGGGCCGCCGCTGTTGTCCGAACTGAAGGCCATGCGGGCTCTCCGTAGTTTCTTCTAGTCGACGCTTCGGAACCGGCTCAGCGCACGCGCGAGCCGGTGGCGAAGAAGTCGTGCAGATCGTGGGCGAACGAATCGAACTTGGCGATCGTGGCGCTGTTGATCTTGCTGAAGAAGTTGTAGGCGAACACCGCCGGGATCGCGACGAACAGGCCGATTGCGGTCATGATCAGCGCCTCGCCCACCGGGCCGGCGACGGCGTCGATCGAGGCCGAGCCGGTCGCACCGATCTTGATCAGCGCGCCGTAGATGCCCCACACGGTGCCCAGCAGGCCCACGAACGGCGCGGTTGCGCCGACGGTCGCCAGCAGGATCATGCCGGACTGCAACCTGCTGCTCTCGCGGGTCACGGCCTGGCGCAGGGCGCGGTCGACGAACTCGGAGCGGGACAGGGCTTCGCCCAGGCCTGCGCCCGCGCCTTCGGCGCGCTGGTGGTGGGCGGCGGCCTGGGCCGCGTCCAGGGCGATCTTGGAGAACGGCTCGCTGCGCGGCTGCTCTTCCATGGCGCGGATGGCCTCCTGGGCGTTCGGAGCCTCCCAGAACGCATTGACCACGCGGTCCGCGTAGGACTTCAGCCGGGTGTTCTTGATGGCGTTGAAGATCGTCCAGTACCAGGACGCGGCCGACATCAGAACAAGGGTGAGGAGCACGATCCAGGAGACGGCGTACTCGCCCGGCTTGGAGATCATCTCGCTCAGCAGGTGGTCGAAGCCCATCTGCGTCAGGGCGGAGGCATTGCCACCCCCGGCAGCGGTTGCGATGAAGAGTTCCTGCAGCATGTCGCTTACCTTTTGTTTGTTTGGTTGAGAAAGAAGGCGGAAACGCTAGGCCCGGTTCCCGCTGGGGAAACGAACGGACATCAACCCAGGGTGAAGTTCACCGGGACCCGAACGCGACCGGCCGCCTTCTGGCCGTTCACGATGGACGGATTGAAACGCCACTTGCGCGCGGCTTCCATGGCGGCACGATCCAGGTCGCGGTTGCGGCTGGACCTCTCGACCGACACGTTGGTCACGTTGCCGTTGGCGTCGACATCGATCACGAGAATGACCTCGCCTTCGATGCCGGAGCGGGCGGCTGCCGGCGGATAGCGCGGCGGATTCATGTTCTTGGACGAAATGTCGACGCTGGCGCCGATGTCGGCGACCGGGGCCGGCGGGGCCGGCGGGGCCGGCGGCTGGAACACGTCGGTCGGGCGCGGATCGGCCACGTCGATCGGCGGGGCTTCCGGCGGCGGCGGCACCGTCGAAGGCTTCGGCGGCGACAGCTCCTTGATCGGCGGCGGCGGCTTGTCCTGCGGCGGCGGCGGCGGCGGCGGCGGCGGGGGCGGCGGCGGGGCATCGACCAGGGTGACCAGGATATTGCGCTCCTGTTCCACGTCGGCCTTCGGCGCAACGGCCGGGATCAGCAGCAACATCAGCGCAGCCAGATGCAGCGCGATGACGAACGCAATGCCGATGATGCGCGGCCAGCTCAGCCCGCTTTCCTCGGACTCTTCGTAATGCCTGTTTACGATCAGTTGTTCTGCCATGCGCCTAGCGACTCGGGTATGGGGGTCGGACCGACAGCTGTTGCCGCCGCCCGGCCCGGTTTCTCGTGGTGGCACCGCACGAACCGTCAAGCTTATACCAATCCCGCGAACCTTTGCCTAGCTCGCGGCGCTTTTCGGCCACATTACTTCAAGTTGATGATTTTCCGTGCATCCTCGGGCTTCTTCACACCCTTGTCCAAGGCCTTCTGGGCGGCCTGCTTGGCCTCGGGAACGCGATCCTCCTGCCAGAGCGCCCGGGCGAGGTTGAGGTAGGTCTCGCCATCCTTGGACAGCGGCGCGGCCTTCTGCCAGTTGTCGATCGCCTGTGCCATCTGGTCGCTATAGTAATAGGACTGGGCCAGGGCCAGGTACGTCTGATAGTCCGGCTTGAGCACGCCCTTCTGCAGGCCCTCGGTGATCACCGAGATGACGTCCTTCTCGTGGCCGTCCATGTTGGCGTAGGTGATGTACAGCTGGCGGTATTCGCGTTCGTCGGTCAGCTGGCCGGCGGCACGCAGCTTTTCCATCACCGCGGCGGCCTTGTCCATCTGGTCGGCCTGGGCATAGACCGTGGCCAGGTTGGTCTGGGCCTTCTTGTCCCCCGGGTTCTTGGCCGCCAGCTTCTCGGCGAGGGCGACCGCCTCGGTGTTCTGCTCGGCTTCGGCATAGGCCGCCATCAGCAGCTGCACCCAGTTGTCCTTCGGCTCCGGGGAGGAGTCGATGGCTTGCTTGAGCGGACCGATCGCTTCCTTGAAGCGTTCCAGCTGGTACAGGGCCTGGCCCTTGATCACCAGATCCTCGGGCCGGACCGACTTGGTCTCGGCCAGGTAACGGTCCAGGGTGGCCAGGCCGGGCTCGAGCTCGTCGTCGGCCAGCTGCAGCTGGGCCAGCATCAGCATCGACTGGTAGTGGCCATTGTTGTCCAGGCCGCCGAACTGGAGCACCTGCTGCAGGTAACCCTTGGCCGCGGCGGTGTCTTCCTGGTTGTACGCGGCCTGCGCGGCGAGCTGCGCGGCCAGCGACTTGTCGTATTCGTTGGCTTCCTCCAGGCCGAGGAGTTCCTGGGCCAGGGTGAGGGTCTGGGCGAAGTCGTCCTTGTTGTAGACGTCGATCAGCTTCTGCAGCTTCTTGCCGGCCTTGGCCGAAGCCTTGACGGTCGGCTGCTCGCGGGTGGCGTCCGGGTACAGGACCTGGGCCTTCTCGGACTTCTTGCTGCTGGACGACTGCTTTGCACCGCGCGACTGCGCCGAGGCGTCGGCCACCACCACGCCACCGAGGGCGGCGGCGATGAAGAACGACAGGAGGGCTTGCTTGCTGCGGAAGTTCATTGGATCACCTCGTACGGGCCACCGCGCTTCGGGGCGGTGGCGATAACCAGAGCGGAAACGCTAACAGAACGGGAACGCTTACGGAATGCCGTCCCGAACGCCTCTTCGGCGAGACTCAGGGGCCGCACCGGGGCGAACGGCCGGACTTGCGCGCCTCCTGGAATACCGGCTGCAGGGAAGGCGCCCTCGCTTCCAGCGCCCGGATCCGGTTCTGCGGATCGGGATGGGTGGACAGCCATTCGGGCGAACGCCCGCCGGAAGCTTCGAGCATGTTGCGCCACAGGCCCACGGCCTGGGCCGGATCGAATCCGGCCTGGGCCATCAGCCGCTGGCCGATCTCGTCGGACTCGGTTTCCTGGGTGCGCGAGAACGGCAGCAGCAGGCCCAGCTGCGCCGCCGCGCCGCCTCCTTGGGTGACCAGGTCGCTGCCGCTCTGGCCATAGCGCGCGCCGGCCACCGCACCAAGCACCGCCAGGCCGGTGGAAGTGGCCGCCTGGCGCGAGACCCGTTCGTTGGTGTGGCGCGCGTAGACATGGCCGATCTCGTGGCCGATCACCGCCGCCAGCTGGTCCTGGTTCTTGGCCACCTTGAACATGCCGGTGTTCACCCCGACCTTGCCGCCGGGCAAGGCGAAGGCGTTGGGCGAGTCGTCGACGAACACCGCCGTCTCCCAGCGCCGGTCGCGCCATTCCGCGGGCAGTTGCTGGATGAGCGCATCCACTACGCACTGCACGTAGGCGTTCTGCTGGCCGCCGGAGACGGTCTTCTGCTTGGCCTTCATCTCGGTGAAGGCCTGCGCGCCCATCTGCTCGAGCTGGCCGTCCGAGTACATCAGGTACTGGCTGCGCCCGGTCGGCGACGTCGTGGTCGCGCACCCGGCCAGGACCAGGGCCACCCCCAACGCCAGCACCCATGCTGTCGGCTTGCCTTGCATGTGCGATCCGTCCTCCCCCGTCCGATGCGCCGGGGACAGTGTCCGCGCAGCCGTCTTAACTTTTCGTCAAGCGCCGATGCCTACGCGAGGCCGTGCAGCGCCAGGGCCAGGCCATTGTTCAGGGCATGGGCGAGGATCGGCGCCCATAGCGTGCCGGTGCGCCAGTACAGCCAGGCGAAGGCGGCGCCCATGCCGGCATAGACAGTAAGCAACACCAGCACGGCGCCCGGGGGGTTGTCGCTCAGGCCCGGCACCTCGTGGAACAGCGCGAAAGCCAGGCTGCTCAGGACCAGGCCCAGCCAGGGTCGGCCGGCGCGCAGAAAGCGGCCGAACAGCACCCGCCGGAACAGCAGTTCCTCGTACATCGGGGCCAGCACCACCGCGAACAGGACCAGGAACAGCGGCCAGCGCTCGGATGCCTCGAGGATCATGGCTTCATTGCTGGGTGCCGGTTCGATGCCGCCCTGGCGCATCAGCCAGGCCAGGGCGGTGTTGCCGACGAACACGGCCACGCCCACCAGCACGGCCCATCCCAGGGTCGAACGCCGGCGCAAGAACTGGTACGACATCGCCCGCTCCGCGGCGGTGGCCGGCTGGCGCAGGAAATACAGCACCAGCGCCGCGGCCGACATGCCGGCGATCACCATCAGCATTTGCGCCAGCACGCTGGGGTCGCCGATCGCCCTGGCGATCGCCTCGGCGTCGGCCTTGCCGCCTTGCCCGGAGGCCGCCACCTGCACCCCGCGCCACACGCCCCAGACGATGGCCGCGGCCACGCTCGCCACCATCAGGGTCGCCACGGCCACCAGGATGTCGATCGAGAACGCCCCGACCAGCGCGCGGGTGGTGCGCGGCGCAGGTCGCGCCGGTACCGCCGTTCCAGGGGCCGGCACGGCCGCCGGCGGTGCCGCGGCGGGCGCGGGCTCGGCCGGCTCAGACATCCAGGTTGGCGACCTTCAGCGCGTTGTTCTCGATGAACTCGCGGCGCGGTTCGACCACGTCGCCCATCAGGGTGCTGAAGATCTGGTCGGCGGCCACCACGTCCTCGATCCGCACCCGCAGCAGGCGGCGGGAGTCCGGGTTGACCGTGGTTTCCCAGAGCTGTTCCGGATTCATTTCGCCCAGACCCTTGAAGCGCTGGATCTGGCGGCCCTTCTTGGCCTCCTCCAGCAACCAGGCCTGGGCCTGGGCAAAGCTGTCCACCGGCTGCGAACGGCCGCCGCGCACGACCTGCGCGCCGGCGCGCACCAGCCCGTGCAGCAGCGCGGCCGCATCGCGCAACGGGCGCAATTCGCCACTGTCGAAGATCGACAGCGGCAACACCTGCAGCAGTTCCTCGCCCATGTGCCGGCGGGTGACCTGGAGCGCGGCCGGGCGCGACTCGGTGGCCGGCATCAGCTTGAGCGCGTAGCGCGGGCTGCCGAGCTTGCCGCGGTTGAGGCGCGCTTCCAGTGCGTCGAGCTCGTGGCGCTCGTCCACGTTCTGGGCCAGGTGCGCGGCGTCGAGCGGGGTGAAGTCGACCAGCGCCTCCAGCAGCAGCGGATCGAAGCGGTGGCCGTTGCGGGCGATCGCCTCGCGCGCGCCGGCGTAGGCCAGCAGCAATTTCTCCAGGCCTTCGCCGCCGATCGGCGGTTCGCCGGTGGCCGGCACCAGCGAGGCATTCTCCACCGCGTTGCCGGCCAGATAGCTGTCCAGCGCCGCGTCGTCCTTGAGGTAGAGCTCGGTCTTGCCCTGCTTGATCTTGTACAGCGGCGGCAGGCCGATGTAGACGTGGCCGCGCTCGATCAGTTCGGGCATTTGCCGGTAGAAGAAGGTCAGCAGCAGGGTACGGATGTGCGAGCCGTCCACGTCCGCGTCGGTCATGATGATGATGCGGTGGTAGCGCAGCTTGTCCGGGTTGTACTCGTCCTTGCCGATGCCGGTGCCCAGCGCGGTGATCAGGGTGCCGACCTCGGCGCTGGAGAGCATGCGGTCGAAGCGCGCGCGTTCCACGTTGAGGATCTTGCCGCGCAGGGGCAGGACCGCCTGGGTCTTGCGGTTGCGGCCCTGCTTGGCCGAGCCGCCGGCCGAGTCGCCCTCGACGATGAACAGCTCCGACAGCGCCGGGTCCTTCTCCGAGCAGTCGGCAAGCTTGCCGGGCAGACCGGCGATGTCCAGCGCGCCCTTGCGCCGGGTCAGCTCGCGCGCCTTGCGCGCGGCCTCGCGGGCGCGGGCGGCGTCGACCACCTTCTCCGCGATGGCACGCGCCTCGTTCGGGTGTTCCTGGAGGAACTCCTCCAAACGTGCGCCGAACGTGTTCTCAACGGCCGGCTTCACGTCGGAACTGACCAGTTTCTCCTTGGTCTGGCTGGAGAAGCTGGGGTCGGGCACCTTCACCGACAGCACGGCGATCATGCCCTCGCGCATGTCGTCGCCGGAGAGGTTGATCTTGGCCTGTTTGGCCAGCCCGTTCTGCTCGATGTAGTTGCTCAGGGTGCGGGTCAGCGCGGCGCGGAAGCCGGCCAGGTGGGTGCCGCCATCCTTCTGCGGGATGTTGTTGGTGAAGCAGAACATCGTTTCCTGGTAGGCGTCGGTCCACTGCAGCGCCACGTCCACCACGATGCCGTTGTGCTCGCCGGTCACCGAGATCACGTTCGGGTGCAGCGGGGTCTTCAGCTGCGCCAGGTGCTCCACGAAGCTGCGGATGCCGCCTTCGTACTGGAAGGTGTCCTGCCTGCCCTCGCCGCGCTCGTCGACCAGGGTGATCTTGACGCCCGAGTTGAGGAACGACAGTTCGCGCAGGCGGCGCGCCAGGATGTCGTAGTGGAACTCGGTGTCGGTGAAGATCTCCGAGGCCGGCAGGAAGCGCAGCGTGGTGCCGCGCTTGTCCGAGGGCTCCAACTGCTTGAGCGGGTACAGCGGCTCGCCCAGCGAGTATTCCTGTTGCCAGTGGAAGCCGTCGCGCCACACGTCCAGCCACAGGTGCGAGGACAGCGCGTTGACCACCGACACGCCCACGCCGTGCAGGCCGCCGGAGACCTTGTAGCTGTTGTCGTCGAACTTGCCGCCGGCGTGCAGCACGGTGAGGATCACCTCGGCCGCCGAACGGTTTTCTTCCTTGTGGGTGTCGACCGGGATGCCGCGACCGTTGTCGGACACCGCGACCGAGCCGTCCTCGAGGATGCGCACGACGATGTCGTCGGCGTGGCCGGCCAGGGCTTCGTCGACGGAGTTGTCGACCACCTCGAACACCATGTGGTGCAAGCCGGTGCCGTCGTGCACGTCGCCGATGTACATGCCGGGACGCTTGCGGACTGCTTCCAGGCCCCGCAGGACGGTGATCTTGCTGGAATCGTAGGAGTCGTTGCCGGGGGTGTTGCTCGGGGTCTGTTCGCTCATGCCTTCGCCGCGCTCGGGGCCGGGTCGCGGCCGGTGCGGGCGCGACACCTTAGCTATAGGAATCGAGGGTCGATTATAGCAGTCCCGCCCACGTCGCTTGTGGGTGGAACCTGGCGTTTTTCGTGGGTTTTTCCTGTGCGGGAAAGCGCTTGTTGGGGGGGTGGCTGCGTGCACCTCGGCGCGACGCCTGCTTCCGCTCATGTCCCCCGGATCGGGCCTGCGGCCCGACCCTCCTCCTTTACTTCGCTGCAGCAGGCATCGCACCAGGTCGCCCCATTGAACTGGCCTTTCCAACAGAAGCGGGAGTCCCGACGCTTGCGGAGGACGTCGATGCAAGCCCACACCGAAGGCGGCGCTTCGGCTTTGGCTTTTGCCTCAGTCCACCCAGACCCCGCGAGATCAGCTAGCGATCCGTCCGTGTTCCACGTGGAACAACCGATAACCGGCCCCCTGTTCTTGCAAGGCCGCTGGAATCTCGGTGGCGGTGACGAACAGCTGGAGATCCGGCTGGCCGAGGAGGAAGTCCAGGGTGCGGCGCTGATGGTCGCGGTCCAGTTCCGAGGGCAGGTCGTCCAGGGCGATGATCGGCCAATGGCCGCGTCGCCCGGCGTAATCGGCCGCCTGCGCCAGCAGCAAGGCCAGCGCGGTGAGCTTGGTCTGGCCACGGGAGAGCGCCTCCCTGCCCGGCAGGCCCGCCAGACCCACGCTCCAGTCCGCCCGGTGCGGGCCGACCCCGGTATGGCCAGCCATCCGGTCCCGGTCCCGCCCCAGCAGCAGCGCATCGGCCAGGGAAAGCTCCTGGCGCCGCCAGCCGGGGTGGAATTCCAGCCCCTGCAATTGCAAACCCGCACTGAGCCGGGAAGCGGCCGTGGCGGCCTGGGGCGCCAGGTCGGCCAGGTAGCGTTCGCGATGGGCGGTCAGCATCTCGCCGGCGTCGGCCAGCTCACGGTCCCAGGCATCGAGCTGGCGGCCCGTGCTCCCGGCCTTGAGCAGCGCATTGCGTTGCTTCAGGGCACGCGCGTACCGGCGCCACAGAGGCAGGAACTCCGGTTCCACGTGGAACAGGCCCCAATCGAGGTAGCGACGCCGGTTCTCTGCCCCGCCGGCAACCAGAGCATGGCTGCCCGGCTCGAAGGTCACCACGGCCAAGGCCGCGCACAATTGGCCCAGGTGGGCCACGTCGCGCCCGTCGAGACGACCCGTCCATTCCTGGCCGGCATGGCGCAAGCCGGCTCGACGTTGCAAGGGAATGCCTGTGGCGGCCTCCTCCCACTCGACGAACACCTCCAGCGCCGGCGTGTGTTCCCGGATCAGGCCATCCCGCACCCGGCCACGGAAGCTGCGGCCATAGGCCATCAGGTGCAGAGCTTCGAGGACCGTGGTCTTGCCGACCCCGTTTGCGCCGACAAGCAGGTTCAATCCCGGCCCCGGCGCCAGTTCGACTGCCTCGAAGCGGCGCATGTTGCACAGGGACAACCGGGTTACCCGCATCGGTCGGCTCCCGGGAAACATCCCCTGGAAACAGGACGCCCGGCCGGAGCCGGGCGTCGCAGACGTTCCACGTGGAACACGAGCACCCGCTCCGGCGGTCAGAGCCGCAGCGGCATCACCACATGCCGGCATTTGCTGCTGCTGGCCTCGCGTACCAGGGCCGAGGAGTTGGCATCGCGCAGGGCCAGGACGATGTATTCGTCGCGCAGGGCGCCCAGTGCATCGAGCAGATAATTGACGTTGAAGCCGATGGCCAGGTTGTCGACCCGGGTATCGGCCTCGATTTCCTCCTGCGCCTCTTCCTGCTCGGGGTTGTGCGAACTGATCTTCAGCTGGCCCGGGGAAACCTCCACCCGCACGCCGCGATACTTCTCGTTGGACAGGATCGCCGCGCGCTGCAGGGCCGCGCGCAGGACCTCGCGGTCCAGCTTGACCTCCTTCTCGGCGCCGATCGGGATCACCGCCTCGTAGTCGGGAAAACGGCCGTCGATCAGCTTGGAAGTGAAGGTGACGTCGTCGCGCTTGACCCGGATGTGGCTCCGGCCCAATTCCAGCTCCAGCGCACGGTCGCCGCCCTCCAGCAGGCGCTGCAGTTCGGTCACGCCCTTGCGCGGGACGATGATCTGGCGCTTGGCCCCGACCGCCTGGTCCAGCGGTGCCTCGCACAGGGCCAGGCGATGGCCGTCGGTGGCCACGCAACGGAGGGTCTGCTCGCGCAGGTCGAACAGCAAGCCGTTGAGGTAGTAGCGCACATCCTGCTGGGCCATGGCGAACGCGGTGCGCTCGATCAGCTCCTTCAGCCCGGCCTCCGGCACCCCGATCCGCTCGGTGGCCTCGACCTCGTCCACCGAGGGGAAATCGTTGGCCGGCAGCGTAGCCAGGGTGAAACGGCTACGCCCGGCCTGCACCGTCACCTTGTCGCCGGTCTGGCTCACCGTGACCCGGCTGCCGTCCGGCAATGCGCGCACGATCTCGAACAGCTTGCGCGCCGGGATCGTGGTCTCGCCGTCCTGCGCCTCGTCGACTGCGGCGCGGGCCACCATCTCCACTTCCAGATCGGTGCCGGTCAGCGAGAGCTGGTTGCCCTGGACCTGAACCAGGAAATTGGCCAGTACCGGCAGGGTCTGCCGCCGTTCGACCACGTTGACGACCTGGGCCAAGGGCTTGAGAAAAGCCTCGCGTTGCAGAGTGAAACGCATGGGAGTCCGTGCCTCTACGCTTTGAAGGAATGTGGAATAAATCTAAAGGCGGTGGTGCTAGGAGTCGCCCTGGATCTGTGGAAAACAGACTCAACTTATTGAATTACAACATTATTTCCCGCGGGTGAAGGCTGCGGACAAGGGTTCTTGCCGCGCTAGGACAAGCTGTGGATGGTTTCCGGCGCCCGCTTCTGTCCACGACTTGTCCCCAACCCCTCCCCGCATTGTCCCCTCGTGGATCCTCGCAGGTAGAGAATCTACCGCACCCGCTCGCTTCGCGGCTCACTCGCTCAGCTTGCGGATCAATTTGTCCCAGTCCTCGCGCAGCTTGCCGTCGGTTTCCATCAGGGTGCGGATCTGCCGGCAGGCGTGCAGCACCGTGGTGTGGTCGCGGCCGGCGAACGCGTCGCCGATCTCCGGCAAGCTGTGCTCGGTCAGTTCCTTGGTCAAGGCCATCGCCACCTGCCGTGGCCGCGCCAGCGAACGGGTGCGGCGCTTGGACAGCAGATCCTTGACCTGCAGGCCGTAGTAGTCGGCCACGGTCTTCTGGATGTTGGGGATGCCGATGGCCTGCTGCTGCGCGCGCAGCAGGTCGCGCAGGGTTTCCTGGGCGAACTCGACGCTGATCGCGCGGCCGGTGAAGTTGGCGCGCGCGGCCAGGGTGTTGAGCGCGCCTTCCAGATCGCGCACGTTGCTGCGCATCTTCTTGGCCAGCAGGAATGCGACTTCGTCGGGAATCCTCGCGCCGCGCTCGTCGGCCTTGGCCAGCACGATCGCCGCGCGGGTCTCGAAATCGGGCGGATCGATCGCCACCGACAGGCCCCACGCCAGGCGCGACTTCAGCCGCGGCTCCAGGCCGTCGACTTCGCGCGGGTAGCGGTCGCAGGTCATGATGATCTGCTGGCGGCTGTCGAACAGCGCATTGAAAGTGTGGAAGAACTCTTCCTGGGTGCGGTCCTTGCCGGCGAAGAACTGGATGTCGTCGATCAGCAGCGCGTCGATCTGCTGGAACTGGCGCTTGAACTGGTCCGCGGTCTTCTCCTGCAGGGCGCGGAAGAAGGTGTTGTAGAACTGCTCCGAGCGCAGGTACAGCACCCGTGCGCCCGGATTGAGCCGGCGCATCTCGTTGCCGGCGGCGAACATCAGGTGGGTCTTGCCCAGGCCGGTGCCGCCGTACAGCAACAACGGGTTGTGGGTGCGGTCGCCGGGGCGCTGCGCCGCTTGCCAGGCCGCGGCGCGGCCGAGCTGGTTGCTGCGGCCCTCGACGAAGTTCTCGAAGGTGTAGTGCGGGTCCAGGTTGCCGTTGAATGGTTCGGCCGATGCGGCTGCCCGCGGCACGGCCGCGGCGGCGGTCGCCAACGGCGGCGGCGCGGAATCGGCCGCGCGCGGCCGCGAGCCGATCTCCAGGGCCACGTTCAGGCCGGCGAAATACTGGGCCAGCTCACGGATCCGCGGCAGGTAGCGGTCGCGGACCTGCTCGACGATGAAGGCGTTGGGCGCGTACAGGACCACGCCGTCGGCGCGCTCCTCGGCCTGCAGGGGTTTGAGCCAGGTGTGGACGTCCTCGGCCGGGAATTCGGCCTCCAGGCGTTCCAGGCAGCGGGGCCAGGCTTCCATCGGAAAGGCAATGCTCGCAGGGCGGAAGCCCCGCGCCATGACGGCGCCGGGCGACCGCGACGGGTCGGGGGTGGATCGGAAAGCGGGACGGGCCAGCCTACCATCGGGCCTGCCATTCCCCAAGGGTTATCCACAGGGCCGTCCGTGGTCTTGCGGTGCCCGCCCGGCGCGTCTGGCGCGGGCCGCTTGACCCGGCACGGGCCGACCCCCTAGAATTTCCGGTTCTTTCGATCCGAACACAGCCGAGTGCCGCCATGGCCACCAAGCGCACCTACCAGCCCAGCAACCTCAAGCGCAAGCGCGACCACGGGTTCCGTGCCCGCATGAAGACCGCCGACGGCCGCAAGGTCCTGGCGCGTCGCCGCGCCAAGGGCCGCAAGCGCCTCTGCGCCTGATCGGCGGCTGGCCCGCGCCCCGCGCCAAGGCTGCACCTGCAGCCGGCGCCGGACATAGCCGGGCCACGACGATCGGAAACCCCCGATGATTCCCGCCCCGCGCGCGCGATTCCCTCGCAGCGCGCGGGTTCGCTTGCGCGCCGAATACGCCGCCGTGTTCGAGCATGGCCGCCGTTGCGCCGACCCCCTGTTCGCCCTGCACTGGGTAGCCGGCCCGCAACCGCCGCGGCTGGGACTGGCGGTGTCGCGCAAGGTCGATCCGCGCGCGGTCGGCCGCAACCGGATCAAGCGCGTCCTGCGCGATGCCACCCGGCGCCTGGGCCCGCAACTGGCGGGGGGCGACTATGTGGTGGTGGCGCGCGCGGCCGCCCGCGGCGCCGGCAACGCGCAGCTGGTCGAGGCCTACCTGAAACTGCTGCGCCGGGCCGGCGCATTGCCCCACCCGGTCGCCGACGGCACAATGCCGACGGCCATTCCGCCCGATTCCCCGATCCCTCCCCCGATCCCCTCTTCCACGCCGGACGCCTGATCCGGCCGAGCCAGCCTGCCCGATGAACCAGACCCGCGTATTCCTGATCTTTGCCTGGCTGATGGTGGCGATGCTGCTGTGGATGGAGTGGGGCAAGGAGCGGGCCGCCCCACCGGCGGCCGCGACCCCAGTTGCCGCCGCGACCGCTTCCGCTGCGGCCGCTGCGGCCATCCCGGCCGCGGTTCCTGGCCCCGCCACCCCGGCCGCCGCCGGCGATCCTGCCGTTCCGGCCGCGACCCCGGCCGTGTCGCCAGCCGCCATCGCGACCGCGCCGGTGGCGGACGCCCACCGGGTCACGGTCCGCACCGACGTGCTCGACCTGGTCCTGGACGGTGGCAGCGTGCTGCAGGCCGACCTGCCGCAGTTCCCGCAGACCCGCCAGGGCGGCGGTGCGCCGGTCCGGCTGTTCGATGCCGACCCGGCCAACTTCTATGCCGCCCAGGCCGGCTGGGTCAGCGCCACCGGCGCCGCGCCCAGCCACCAGTCCGGATTCGTGCCCGAGGGAGCACAGACCGAATTCGTCCTCGCCGACGGCCAGCAGCAGGTGGAGGTGCCCTTCGTCTGGAACGGTCCGGACGGAGTCAGCATCCGCCGCACCTACACCCTCACCCGCGGCTCCTATGCGGTGGAAGTGCGCGACGAGGTCGTCAACCGGGGCACCACGCCCTGGCAGGGCCAGGTCTATCGCCAGCTGATCCGCAAGCCGCCGGTGATCAAGCGCGGCTATACCCATCCGGAGTCCTTCAGCTTCACCGGCACGGCCTGGTTCGACGGCAAATACCAGCGGCGCCGGTTCGGCGAGGACTACCTCGAGGACGGTCGCGTCGACCAGCAGGCCGCCAATGGCTGGATCGCGATGCTGCAGCACCATTTCTTCAGTGCGTGGATCCCGGAAGGGCAGCAGCCGTCCACCATCTCCCTCGACGCCCCGCCCAGCGGCGCGCTGGTGCGCGAGTTGGGCCAGACGCTGCAGGTCGCCCCGGGCGCGACCGCGACCACCCAGGCGCGTCTGTACGTCGGTCCGAAGCTGGTTTCGGAAATCCGCGCTCAGCAGGTGCCGGGCCTGGAACGGGCGGTGGACTACAGCCAGTTCTCGATCCTGGCCATCCTCGGCGAAGGCCTGTTCTGGGTGTTGAGCCACCTGTACGCGCTGTTCGGCAACTGGGGCTGGGCGATCATCGGCCTGGTGTTCCTGGTCAAGCTGGCGCTGTATCCGCTGTCGGCCGCGCAGTACAAGAGCTTCGCCAAGATGCGCAAGTTCCAGCCGCGCATCCAGCAGCTGAAGGAGCGCTACGGGGACGACAAGCAGAAGTTCCAGACCGCGATGATGGAGCTGTACAAGAAGGAGAAGATCAACCCGATGGGCGGCTGCCTGCCGATCCTGGTGCAGATGCCGGTGTTCCTGGCCCTGTACTGGGTGCTGGTGGAGTCGGTGGAGCTGCGCCACGCGCCGTGGATCTGGTGGATCCAGGACCTGACCGCGCGCGATCCGTACTTCATCCTGCCGGTGATCAACGTGGCGGTGATGTGGTTCACCCAGAAGCTGCAGCCGTCCCCGGGCATGGACCCGGTGCAGCAGAAGATGATGCAGTTCATGCCGGTCGCGTTCGGCGTGATGATGGCGTTCTTCCCCGCCGGCCTGGTGCTGTACTGGGTCACCAACGGTTCGCTGGGCCTGCTCCAGCAGTGGTGGATGATGAAGAAGCACGGCGAGCCGGCACCGAAGGCCGCGCCGGCGAAGTGACCGTGCCGTCGCTTCGCGGTCCTGCAGGAACCCGCCTCACCGGCGGGTTTTTGCTGTGCCAGACTGGGCGGCGATGAGCGACCCGATGGCCGGCGAAACGATCGCGGCGATCGCCACGGCGCCCGGCGCCGGCGGCGTGGGCATCGTGCGCCTGTCGGGGCCGCGGTCGCTGGAGATCGCGCGCGCGCTCAGCGGCCGGGAAGCGTTGCCGCGCCAGGCCTTGCGCGCCGTGTTCGCGGACGCGGCCGGCGAGCCGATCGACGACGGCCTCGTACTGGCCTTTCCCGGGCCGCACAGTTTCACCGGCGAGGATGTGGCCGAATTGCAGGCTCACGGCAGCCCGGTGCTGTTGCGCCGGCTGGTGGAGCGGTGCTGCGAACTGGGTGCGCGACCGGCCCGCCCGGGCGAGTTCAGCGAACGCGCCTTCCTCAACGGCAAGCTGGACCTGGTCCAGGCCGAAGCCGTCGCCGACCTGATCGCCGCGTCCGACCTGCGTGCCGCGCGTGCGGCGCGGCGGTCGCTGCAGGGCGTGTTCTCGCAACGCGTCGACACCATCGCCGAGCACCTACTGCGCCTGCGCGTGCAAGTGGAGGCGGCGATCGATTTCGTCGACGAGCCGATCGAGACCCTGGGAATCGGCGCCGTGCGCGCCGAGCTGGAAAGCCTGCGCGTCGGGCTGGGTACGCTCATAGAAGGCGCCGAGCGCGGCCGGCGCCTGCGCGACGGCCTGCACGCGGTGCTGCTGGGACCGCCGAACGCGGGCAAGAGTTCGCTCCTCAACGCCCTGGCCGGCGAAGCGCGGGCGATCGTCGCCGATGTCGCCGGCACCACCCGCGACGTGCTGCGCGAGGCCGTGCGCATCGATGGCCTGGAACTGGAGCTGTCCGATACCGCCGGCTTGCGCGAGGGCGGCGACGCGATCGAGCGCGAAGGTATGCGCCGCGCCCATGCCGAGGCACGGCGCGCCGACGTGGCCTTGCTGGTGCTCGACGCGTGCGCCCCGCAGGCGGGCCGCACCGAGCTGGAGCAGGCCGCGGCCGGCGTGCCGGCGCGACTGTGGATTCTGAACAAGGCCGACCTGCTCGACCCCGTGGCCGCAGCCGGCATGCCGGCTGCCGGTGAAATCCGGGTCTCGGCATTGACCGGGCAGGGCCTGGACGACCTGCATGCTGCACTGCGCCGGCTGGCCGCCGGCGGTGCGCCAGAATCGGCGGAAGGCGAGTTCAGTGCGCGCGCGCGCCAGGTCGAAGGATTGCGCCAGACCCTGGCCCATGCCGAAGCCGCCGCCGCCGAACTGGCCGTGGAACGGCTGGAACTGGCCGCCGAGGAGCTGCGCCTGGCCCATGTCGCGCTGGGCCGGATCACCGGCCAGGTCGACGCCGACCGGTTGCTGGGCCACATCTTTTCCAGCTTCTGCATCGGCAAATAGCATCGCCGCGACTTGACCGCCGTCACGTTTCCGGCATCGGCGCCGGTGCACGCGGGCCGGACAGGAGCTTGTGGCGGGCCTCCGGGCGGTTGACAATCGCGGATGGATGGCGCGAGCTAGGGGCCGTGCCGCCGGGCGGTACCACTGTGTTTTGCAAGGGGGAGTTACGCATGTTGTCCATGAACATATCGCCGGGATCGCGCCTGTGCGCGTGCCTGTTGCTGGCGGTCGCGCTGGGCGCCTGTTCCAGGCAGGAACAACCGGCCGCCACGCCTGCGCCTGCCGCCGCGACCGGCGATGCGCCGGCCACCACCACGCCTGCGGCGGCGAGCCCGCAGGCGCCTGCGGTCGCGGCCACCGTCCAGGCGATGAGCGCCGACCAGCTGCGCGAGGCGGCCAGCAAGGCGCTGCGCGAGAACCGCATGTACGCGCCGGCCAGCGACAACGCCATGGAGTACTACCTGGCCCTGCGCGACAAGCTGCCCGACGACGCGGCCGTGTCCAGCGCGCTGACCGACTTGATGCCCTATACCGTCATCGCCGCCGAGCAGGCGGTGGTGCGCGAGCAGTTCGACGAGGCGCAGCGCCTGGTCGCATTGATCGAGAAGGCGGACGGGACCGCGCCGGCGCTGCCGCGCATCCGCCAGAGCATCGTGGCCACCCAGCAGGCCGCGGCCAAGCGCACCGAAGCGGAGGCCACGCGCGCCCAGGTCGAGGCCGAAACCCGCCTGCAGCAACAGCAGCAGCAACAGGCCGCGCAGCAGCAGGCCGAGGCCGAGGCCGCGCGCCGCCTGGCCGAACAGCAGGAAGCCGCGCGCCAGGCCGAGATCCAGCGCGAAGCCGAGCGCGAAGCCGCCGCTGCGCGCCAGGCCGCTGCGGCCGCCACCACCGCGACCTCGCCGCCTCCTGCCGCCGCGCCCGCGCAGCGCAGCCTGCGCGCGATCAGCACGCCTTCGCCGCGCTATCCGCCCGAGGCACTGCGTTCGGGCACGTCCGGGGAAGTGCTGGTCGAGTTCACCGTGGGCACCGACGGCAGCGTGACCGATGCACGCGTGCTGCGCGCCAATCCAGCGCGCACCTTCGACCGCGAGGCCCTCAATGCGGTGCGCCGTTGGCGCTTCGAGCCGGTCGATGCGCCGGTCACCACGCGCCGCACGCTGGCTTTCAACCCAGGCGGTTGACCGCTCCGGGCACTGGCGCCCGGGCAGCGAACGAATGGAAAGGCCCGGCATCGCCGGGCCTTTCCTTTTCCGCACCCCGGTTGCCGACGGCGCTCAGGTCGAGATCGCCAGCTTCTCCTGGCGGTAGCGGACGACCGCGGCCAGCCACAGCAACAGGGCCAGGCCCAGGCTGCAGCCCAGGTATACCGCCCACACCTGCGGGCTGATCGGTTCGCCACGGATCACCTTCAGCAGCAGCTGGTTCTGGGCCAGGAACGGCACCGAGAACTGCCACAGCTGGGTCTTCACCGGATTGACCATCAGCATGATGGTCGGGATCATCGGCAGCAGCATCAGCCAGGTCATGTGGCTCTGCGCTTCCTTCAGGCTCTTCGCCGCGGCGGCCAGGAAGGTCAGCAGCGAAGTGCCGATCAGCAGCATGGGCAGCAGCACGAACAGCATCTTGGCGATCGACAGCAGCGACACGTCCAGGGTGCGGGCCATGCTGGTGGCGAACTGCGCGCTGAGCTTGATCGCCAGCAGCGACAGCAGCAGCGTGCCCAGGCCGAGCAGGCAGGCGGCGGCGATCTTGCCGCTGACGATCGCCCCGCGCGGCGCCGGCGTGGCCAGCAACGGCTCCAGCGACTGCCGCTCGCGCTCGCCTGCAGTGGCGTCCAGTACCAGCGCCGCACCGCCGAGGAAGGCGGTGATGATCAGGAAGTACGGCAGGATCATCGACAGCATCGCGCCGCGCTGGGCTTCGGGCGTGGCCACGTCCAGGGTACCGACGTTCACCGGTTGCGCCACCGCCGAATCCACGCCGCGGACCAACAGGCGCAATGCGCCGACCTGGCCCGAGTAGGCCGCCAGCGCGCCGCGCACGCGGCGTTCGAGGATGTTCGAGTCGCGCTGGGTGCTGTCCAGCATCACCTCCACCAGCGCCGGCCTGCCGGCATGCCAGTCCTGGGCGAAGGAATCGGAAATGCGCAGGCCGATGTCCTGGCGCTGGTCGCGCAATGCCGCTTCCAGATCCGGCGGTGCTTCCACTGCCTCGATTCCCTGGGTGGCCAGGAAAGCGACCAGGTTGGGCGCCCGTTCGATGCCGATGGTCGGCACCTCCAGAGTCTTCTCGATCTGGGTGCGCATGCGCTTTTCGGTCAAGGTACCCATGCCCAGGATCAGTACCGGGAACAACAGCGGGCTCAGGAACAGGGTGAGCGCCAGGGTCCGCCGGTCGCGGCCGATGTCGCGCAGCTCCTTCAGCATCACCGTCCACATCGTCGTCAGCGCGTTCATGCGTGCAGGCCCTCCTCCGAACCGATTGCCTTGACGAAGGCGTCCTCCAGGTTGTCCTCGCCGGTCTGCTCGCGCAGCTGGTCGGCGGTGCCGGCGGCGACCACCTGGCCCTTGGCCACGATCACGATGCGATCGCACAGCGCGGCGACCTCCTGCATGATGTGGCTGGAGAAGATCACGCAGCGACCCTCGTCGCGCAGTCCGCGCAGGAAGGTGCGCATGGCGCGCGTGGTCATCACGTCCAGGCCGTTGGTCGGCTCGTCGAGGATCACGTTGCGCGGGTCGTGGACCAGGGCGCGGGCGATCGCGGTCTTGGTCCGCTGGCCCTGGGAGAAGCCCTCGGTCTGCCGGTCCAGGATCTCCTCCATGTCCAGCGCCTCCGACAGCCTGGCGATGCGCTCGGCGGTGCGTTGCGTCGACAGCCCGTGCAGGCGGGCGAAGTAGGCGATGTTCTCGCGCGCGGTCAGGCGCTTGTACACGCCGCGCGCGTCGGGCAGCACGCCCAGCGCGCGGCGCACGGTGACCGGATCCTTCGCCGGATCCACGCCGTCCACCTCGATGCGGCCCTGGTCGGGCTTCATCAGGGTGTAGAGCATGCGCAGGGTGGTGGTCTTGCCGGCACCGTTGGGCCCGAGCAGGCCGGTGATCTGGCCGTCGTGGGCCTCGAAGCCGACGCCGGCCACCGCGTTCACGGTGCCGGTCTTGGTCTTGAAGCGCTTGTGCAGGTCGTGGGCGCGGATCATGGCGCGTCTCCGGCGTGTGGGGGCAGGGGTGCGTGCGTGCGCATCAGGGTTCCCATCCGTTGAAACTGGTGAAGGGCGGCACGTAGGTCAGCGTGTCCAGGCAGGCGGTGTCGAGCGCCTTGGCGTCGGCCGATTCCATGAACTGGCCCAGCAGGCGCGGCATGCAGCCCAGCGCCAGGCCGCCGTGACTCTGGCCGCGCAACACCAGGTGGCGGCCGTTGGGCAGGCCCTGGACGACGCGTTCGCCATAGCGTGGCGGCGTGACCGGGTCGAATTCGCCGGAAATCAGCAGCGCCGGCGCCTGCGAACGCAGCGGCTCGGTGAAGCCATCCGGGCGGCTGCCGTGCGGCCAGCCTGCACAGCCGGCGAAGAACATCCGTGCCACGTCCTGGCCGAGCAGGGTGTCCTTGGTTGCGGCGTCCTCCACGTGGCGGTCGGCGTCCTCGGCGCAGATCACCGACCACTGCATGCCGCGCGCCATCGACCCGGCGGTGTTGCGGCCCATCAGTTCCGACAGCGACATCAGCGGCGCAAAGCGGCCGTGGTCGGCTTCGTCCAGCACCAGCGGCAGCAGCGAGGCGGTCTGCGGCATGTACGAGAACATGAAGGCCAGGCCGGTGACGGTGTCGGCGTTCACGGTGCCCTTGCGGCTCTCGCCGCTGGCCGGGTCGCGGAATTCCACTTCCACCGGTGCATCGCGCAGGCGCGCCACCAGTGATTCGAGCTGGGCGTGCGCGTCCCTGGGGAAACGTTGCGCGCACGCCGGCAGCTCGCGGCATTGCCCGGACTGCAGGCGGATTGCGTCCTCGAAGGTATGAGCGAATTCGCCGCCGACCACCAGGTCGTTGGGTGCCACCGCATCGAGCACGATGCTGCGCACGCGGTCGGGGAAACGCGCCGCGTACTGCTGGGCCACGCGGGTGCCATAGGAAACGCCGACCAGGTTGACCTGCGCCGCGCCGATCGCCTCGCGCACCGCGTCCAGGTCGGCGATCGCGTCGGTAGTGGTGTAGAAGCGCGGGTCGGCGCGATCGGCCACTTCCGCGGCGCAGCGGCGGGCCATGGCGGCGATGGCATCGGCATCGATATCGGTGGCCGGGGTGTCCAGGGTGTCGTCGGCCGGCCGGCATTCCAGGGCATTGGAGCCGCCGGTGCCACGCTGGTCGACCAGCACCACGTGGCGCTGCTTGCGCACCGCGGCGAAGGCCGGGTCCAGTTGCGGCCACACCTGCACCGCCGACTGGCCGGGGCCGCCGGCGAGGAAGAACACCGGATCGTCGGTGGCGGAGCCTTCCTCGGTGGCCGGCAGCCACGCCAGGTTGAGCTCGATCCGGCGGCCGTCCGGCGCGGAACGATCCTCCGGCACCTCGAACTTCGCGCACTGCGCCTGCACGTTGCGCGCACCCTGGCCGCTGGCCAGGGTGCAGGGCTCGAAGGCGATGCTGCCGTAGTGGCGGGTGGCGGTGGTGTCCGTCGCCGGATCGGCGCCGGAATCGCAACCGGCCAGCAGGGCGGCCACGGCGGCCAGCGCGGCCAGGGCCGGGAGAGGGTGGGCCTTGCGTGGATTCATCGGAACGGTCCCTCGTGGTTCGGTGGAAATGGGATTGCGGTAGCGGTGGCGCCGGTCAGGCCTGGTCCGGCAGGAACACGTCCTCGATGCGCAGCCCGAACAGGCGCGCGATCCGGAACGCCAGTGGCAGGCTGGGGTCGTACTTCCCGGTCTCCAGCGCGTTGACCGTCTGCCGCGACACGTCCAGCCGGTCGGCCAGTTCACCCTGGGACCAGCCTTGCGCATCGCGCAGTTCGCGCAGGCGGTTGTTCACCGATAGCGCCTGAGCACGACGACCTTGGCCAGGCCGTACGCGAGGCAGACCAGCGGGAACACCCAGATCATCGCGGCGCCGGCGTCCACGGCGATGACCCTGGCGATCTGCAGGAAGCCGCCGGCCATGTACAGCAGCGAGACGAAGGCGGTGGCGATGCAGACCGCTTCCAGCTCGATGCGCTGCTGCATCTCGTCCACGTCGCGGATGTAGCGGACGATCGCGCGCATCGCCAGCGCGATCGGCGGCAGCGGCGCCAGTGCAACCAGGGCGCGCAGGGCAGGCTCCTCGATCCGCTTGAGCAGCCAGATCGAGACGAACAGGACCATGACGTAGCTGGCCATCGCCAGCATCAGCTCGCGCGTGTAGCGGCGGCGCAGCGTGGGCGTCGCGGCATCGCAAGGCCCGGGCAGATTGCCGCGCAACAGTGCGGCGAAGGCCAGCAGCAGCGCGGTGCCGTACAGGACCACGAGCGTCGGGCGCGGGATCCCGCCGGGGATCAGTCGCGACAGGGCGAACGCGGTCACGCCGAAGACCACGGCGGCGACCAGCAGGTGGCGGGCTTTGATGCGGTTCATGGTGCGGGCGGGTGTGTCAAGCTAACTTGACAGAACGATACGGTCGGCGGCCCGGTATGTCAAGCGTCCTTTACAGATGGCTTCAGGCGTTGCTGACGTACTTCTCGCGCCGGATCCGCGGTACCGGCAGGCCGCACTCCTTCAGCGCCTCGAAGCAGGCATCGACCATGTCCGGGTTGCCGCACAGGTAGGCGATGTCGGCGGCCGGGTCCGGGGCGAATTCGGCCAGGTGCTGCTGCACGTAGCCGCGGCGCACGTCGGGGTGGGCGTGCGCCGAGCCCGGTTCGGGCAACTCGCGCGAGAAGCAGGGCACGAAGCGGAAGCCGGGGTGGGCGGCGGCGAAGGCGCGGAACTCGTCGCCGTACAGCAGTTCGGCCGGAGTGCGCGCGCCCAGCAGCAGCACGATCTCCACGCCCCGCCCGGCGATCTGCGCGGCCAGGTCCGGCAGCATCGATCGGTACGGGGTGACGCCGGTGCCGGTGGCGATCAGCAGGTAGCGGCGGTTGCCGTCGCCGGGCACCAGGCAGAAGCGGCCATAGGGGCCGCTGGCCTCGATCCGCTGGCCGATGGCCAGGCCCTCGAACAGGGCGGTGGCCGCGCCGCCGGGCAGGTGGCTGACCGCGATCTCCACTACCTCGCCGGGGCCGAGCGCGTGGTCGTGGCGGGTGGCCAGCGAGTAGCTGCGGCGTACCGCGGCGCCGTCGCCGCGCTCGAAGTGGATCTGGATGAACTGGCCCGGACGGAAGTCCAGCGGCTGGCCGTCGTCGCGGGCGAGTGTGTAGTGGCCGACGCTCGGCGCCAGCATGCGGCGGCCGACGAGGCGGAGCGGGAAATGGGCGGGCACGATGGCGGTTTTCGCAACAGTCCGTGGCCGGGACGAAGCCCGGCGGCGACCTATAATAGCCGCAGCCCCCCGAATCAGGCGCCGGCAAGCGGCGCGAAGGCGTCCATGGCTTCCCCAGGCGAAGGCGCGATCCCCGCGCTGCGCGTACGCGAGTTGCGCAAGACCTACGACAACGGCGTGCAGGCGCTGAAAGGCGTCTCGCTCGACGTCATGCCCGGCGACTTCTTCGCCCTGCTCGGCCCCAACGGCGCCGGCAAGTCGACCCTGATCGGCATCGTCAGCTCGCTGGTGAACCTGAGCGAAGGCAGCGTGCAGGTGTTCGGCACCGACCTGGTGGCGCACCGCAGCGAGGCCATGCGCCTGGTCGGGCTGGTGCCGCAGGAAATCAACTTCAACATGTTCGAGCAGCCGCTCGACATCCTGGTCAACTACGCCGGCTTCTACGGCATCCCGCGCGCCGAAGCGCAGGTCCGGGCGGAAGAGGAGCTGCGTCGTGCCCATCTGTGGGACAAGGCACGGGTGATGAGCCGCACCCTGTCGGGCGGGATGAAGCGGCGGCTGATGATCGCGCGGGCGATGATGACCCGGCCGCGCCTGCTGATCCTGGACGAGCCCACCGCCGGGGTGGACATCGAGATCCGCCGCGACATGTGGCGGGTGCTGCGCGAGATCAACGCCGCCGGCACCACCATCATCCTGACCACCCACTACCTCGAGGAAGCCGAGAGCCTGTGCCGCAACCTGGCGATCATCGACCATGGCGCGATCGTCGAGCAGGGCCCGATGCGCGCGCTGCTGGCCAAGCTCGACGTGGAGGGCTTCCTGTTCGACATCGACGGCACCCTGCCGGCGCGGCTGCCCGAGATCGAGGGTACCGTGCTGGTCGCCAGCGACTACCACACCCTGGATCTGGACATGCCGCGGGCAATGGACCTCAACCGGGTGTTCGCGGCGCTGGAGGCGGCCGGCATCCGGGTGCGCTCGATGCGGACCAAGAGCAACCGGCTGGAGGAGCTGTTCGTGCGCCTGACCGGCGACCGGTCGAGGGACGCCGCATGAGCGCGTCCGCCGAACCGACCTCCATGCAGCGCAACCTGGTCGCGCTGGGCACGATCGTCCGCCGCGAGGTGAGCCGGATCCTGCGCATCTGGGCCCAGACCCTGGTGCCGCCGGCGATCACCATGACCCTGTACTTCCTGATCTTCGGCGGCCTGATCGGCTCGCGGATCGGCGACATGGGCGGCTACACCTACATGCAGTTCATCGTCCCCGGCCTGGTGATGATGAGCGTGATCCAGAACAGCTACGGCAACATCTCCTCCTCGTTCTTCGGCGCCAAGTTCGGCCGCCACGTCGAGGAGCTGCTGGTCAGCCCGATGCCGAACTGGGTGATCCTGTGGGGCTACGTCGCCGGCGCGGTCCTGCGCGGGATGATGGTGGGCGCGATCGTGCTGGGCATCGCCATGCTGTTCACCACGGTGCGGGTGCCGCATCCGCTGGTGACCCTGAGCACGGTGGTGCTGGGCGCGACCATCTTCTCGCTGGCCGGTTTCGTCAACGCGGTCTACGCCAAGAAGTTCGACGACGTGACCATCGTGCCGACCTTCATCCTGACCCCTCTGACCTACCTGGGCGGCGTGTTCTATTCGGTGAAGCTGCTGCCGGGCTGGGCCCAGGCGGCCACCCACGCCAACCCGATCTTCTACATGGTCAACGCGTTCCGCTTCGGCCTGCTCGGCACCTCGGACGTGCCGCTGTGGGTGGCGTACACGCTGATGCTGGGCTTCGCCGCGGCGCTGGCCGCACTGTCGCTGTGGCTGCTGCGGCGCGGGGTGGGCCTGCGCAGCTGATCCTCATGCGCCGGCGGGTGCAGGGAACAGCGACGCCAGTCGGGCCACCGCCGCCTCGGAGGCGGCCCGGTCGACGCGGTCGTCGGGATTGCCGAAATCGCCCGGGGCCTGCGCCTGCACCAGGATCCCGTCGCGGCGCGGCACCACGAACAGG
This sequence comes from Lysobacterales bacterium, assembly GCA_017302035.1. GTDB lineage: Bacteria > Pseudomonadota > Gammaproteobacteria > Xanthomonadales > Xanthomonadaceae > Pseudoxanthomonas. Next base: position 20,312 of record JAFLEA010000001.1, on the reverse strand, counting down.
TTGTGACCGCGCCAGTTCAGGCCGTAGCGCACTTCTGGCTGCGGTACCAGCCGCGCGGTCTGGCCGCGCACCGGCACGACGCTGTCATCGCCGAGCAACGCACGCGCTCCGTAGCCGGTGGCGTTGACCACGGTTTTCTCCTGCAGCCGGACCAGGTCGCCCAGATCGGCGAACTCGGCGATGGCGACCTCGCCGCCTGCGCGGCGGAAATCCTCCATCAGCAGGCGCGCGTAGGCGGCGATGTTGAAGGTCATCTGGGTATAGGCGCGCACGTGCGGTACCGGAAACGGATGTTGCCCGGCCGCCAGCGGCCGCGAGCGCGGGCCCAGGTCGCGCAGCAGGCGCCATTCCAGGTGTGCGTAGTCCGGCTCCCCGTCGTCGCCGTCGCCGCCGGCAGGCTGGTCGAACGGTACGTCCGACAGGGCATAGCCGTCCCGCCATTCGATCGGTTCGCCAGGCAGGCCGAGCAGGGTCTGGTAGACCCGGAACGAGGCGCGCGCCATCCGCTCCCAGCGTTGCTGGAACGCCGGCGTGGCATGCTCGGCGGCGCACAGGCGCGAATCCGGCGACCACACGCCGGTGGCGTGGAACGAACGCACGTCCGGAGGCAACTCGCGGGCATGGATCCGCACCTGCAAGCCTGCGCGCTGCGCGACCAGCGCGGTGGTCAGGCCGATCACGCCGCAGCCGACGACCGCGATGCGCGGTTGCCGGGTGGCCATCGCCAGTGCGACCGCTTCCTGGGCCGCGCCCCAGGACAGCGACCAGCCGCTGCCGCCATGGCCGTAGTTGTGGATCACGGTGTGGCGGCCGACGCGCTCGGCTTCGATGCGCGGGCCCTGGGCGCGGAACGGCCGGGTGCAGGCGCCGATGTCGATGATGCGGTCGGCGCTGGCGTGGATCGGAGCCAGCGGCGATGGGCGGGCGAACTTGCCCGGATCCGGATCGGCGGCGGCGTCCACCGCCAGCGGTCGCGCGCGGGCCGCCGTGGCAGCCAGCGCCAGCGAGACCCCGGCCGTGCCCAGGAACGAGCGTCGGTGCATGCGGCGACTCCCAGGGAAAGGCGGCGCGGCGAGCATAACAATGTGGGGGCTCGTGCGATTGCGCGGGCGGCCTAGAATGCAGGCACCCCCACGGACGAAGCGAGCGCGTCCATGCGCATCCTGGTTCTCGGCGCCGGCGGCACCGGCGGTTACTTCGGCGGGCGCCTGGCCCAGTCGGGCGCGGACGCGACCTTCCTGGTGCGCCCGGCGCGCGCAGCCCAGCTCGAACGCGACGGGCTGTCGATCCACAGTCCGCTGGGCGATGCCACGGTCCCGGTCGTGCACGTCGTCGCCGGGGATCTGCCCGCGCTGGCGGCGGCCGCGCCGTTCGACCTGGTGGTGCTGTCGTGCAAGGCCTACGACCTGGACAGCGCGGTCGAGGCGATCGCACCGGCGGTCGGGCCCGGCACCGCGGTGATGCCGATCCTCAACGGCCTGCGCCACTACCCGCTGCTGGACGCGCGCTTCGGCCGCGAACGGGTGCTCGGCGGGTTGTGCTTCATCAGCGCGGCCAAGGCGGCCGATGGCGGCATCCTGCACCTGGGGCGGCCGGCGTCGATCACCTTCGGCGAGCGCGACGGCGGCACCAGCGCGCGGGTTGAGGCCTTCGCTGCCCTGTGCGCGAAGGCCGGGATCGAGCACGAGGCCAGCGCCGACATCGCCCAGGCGCAATGGAACAAGTTCAGTTTCCTGGCGACGCTCGCCGCCGGCACCTGCCTGATGCGTGCCGGCGTCGGCAGGATCGTCGCCAGCGAAGGCGGCGCGGAATTCATGGCTGCGCTGCACGAGGAATGCCTGGCGGTGGCCCGGGCCGAGGGTCGGCCGGTGCCGCAGAAGGCGCGCGATACCGCGCGCACCGGCCTCACCCTCGCCGGCTCGGAAGTGAAGGCCTCGATGCTGCGCGACCTCGAATCCGGCGGGCGGGTGGAGGCGGCGCACATCGTCGGCGACATGTTCCGGCGCACCCTTGCGCACGGCATCGATGCCCCCAACCTGCGCGCGGCCTGGGTACACCTGCAGGTATACGAAGGCGCGTGATCCGGCGCTGCGGCACGGGCCGGAATCTGGCGATTTCCTGCCTTCGGGCGCCAAGGCGCGGGCTGCCCCGCCATGCGGCCGCCGCAGCGCCTTCGGCCTGTGCCGGGACGGCGGCCGTCAGGCCGGTTCGGGCAGGCGGAAGAATGCGGTCGCGGCGGCGGTGCTGGCCGCCGCGGTGGCGGTCACGTCCTCGCCGCGGTCGCGCGCCAGTTCCTCGACGATGTGCGGCAGGAACGCCGGCTCGTTGCGGCGGTCCTTCGGCATCGGCCTGAGCGTGCGCGGCAGCAGGTAGGGTGCGTCGGTCTCGACCAACAGCCGGTTGGCGGGGATGTTGCCGACGATCTCGCGCAGGTGCCGGCCGCGGCGCTCGTCGCACAGCCAGCCGGTGATGCCCACGTACCAGTCCTGGTCGAGATAGTCGAACAGTTCCTCGCGGGTGCCGGTGAAGCAGTGCACCACCGCCGGGCCGAGCCGGCCATCGAGCTGCTTCATGATCGCCATGAAATCGGCGTGCGCATCGCGCTGGTGCAGGAACAGCGGCTTGGCCACGCCGGCGACGGCCAGGTCGGCCGCGATCTGCAGCTGGCGTTCGAACGCCTTGCGCTGCGCCGGACGCGGCGAGAAGTCGCGGAAGTAGTCCAGCCCGCACTCGCCCACCGCCACCACGTCCGGGTGCGCGTGCAGGGCACGCAGTTCCGCGTCGCACTCGTCGGTGTATTCGAGCGCATGGTGCGGGTGCACGCCGGCGGTGGCGAACCATTCGCCCGGCCGGGTGCGCGCCAGTTCCAGCGCCCTGGGCGAATGTTCGCGGCTGGCGCCGGTGAGGATCGCGCGGGTCACTCCGGCTTCGCGCGCGCGCCGCCAGACCGCGTCGCGGTCGCGGTCGAAGCTGTCGTGGGTGAGGTTGAGGCCGGTGTCGATCAGTTGCATGCGGGATGGAACCGGTGCGGGATCGCCATTGTAGAGCCGACGGTGGGCTGCATACGCCGGAGCCGCACGGCCACGCGAACGGACAGGCACCGTATCCTTGCGCGCATGGATCCCCGCGACTTCCCCATCGCCGCGCTGCTGCCCGCGATCGCCGACAGCCTGGCGACGCACCCGCGCCTGGTCCTGGAGGCGCCGCCCGGCGCAGGCAAGACCACCCAGGTGCCGCTGGCCCTGCTCGACGCGCCGTGGCTGCAGGGTCGCCGGATCGTGGTGCTGGAACCGCGCCGGGTGGCGGCGCGCAGCGCGGCGATGTTCATGGCCCGCCAGCTCGGCGAGGAGCCGGGCCAGACGGTCGGTTACCGCATCCGTTTCGAGAACAGGGTTTCGACGCGAACCCGGATCGAAGTGGTCACCGAGGGCATCCTCACCCGCATGATCCAGGACGACCCCTTGCTCGAAGGGATCGGCGCGCTGCTGTTCGACGAGTTCCACGAGCGCCATCTGTCGGCCGACCTCGGCCTGGCGCTGGCGCTGGACGTGCAGGCCGGCCTGCGCGAGGACCTGCGCATCGTGGTGATGTCGGCCACGCTCGACGGCGAGCGCCTGGCTGCATTCCTCGATGCACCCCGCCTCTCCAGCACGGGCCGCAGCTACCCGGTGCAGGTGGCGCACTTCCCCGCCCGGCGCGACGAATCGCTGGAATCGCAGGCGCGCCGGGCCACCGAACAGGCGCTGGCGCAGCATCCTGGCGACGTGCTGGTGTTCCTGCCCGGCCAGCGCGAAATCGCGCGGCTGGGCACGGCGCTGGAAGCGGCCGCGCTGCCACCCGCCACCGATGTCCTCGCCCTGCACGGCGAGCTGCCGGTGGAACAACAGTCGCGGGTGCTGCAGCCGGCGCCGGACGGTCGCCGCCGCGTGGTGCTGGCGACCAACGTCGCCGAATCCTCCGTCACCCTGCCCGGCGTGCGCGTGGTGATCGACAGCGGCCTGGCGCGCGAGCCGCGCTTCGACCCCAACAGCGGGTTCTCGCGCCTGGACGCTGTGGCCATCTCCCAGGCCTCGGCCGAGCAGCGCGCCGGCCGTGCCGGCCGCGTCGCCGCGGGCCGGGCCTGGCGCCTGTGGCCCGAATCGCAGCGGCTGGATGCGCAGCGCCGGCCGGAGATCGCCCAGGTCGAACTCGCCGGGCTGGCGCTGGAACTGGCGGCCTGGGGCAGTGCCGGCTTGCGTTTCGTCGATTCCCCGCCGCCCGGGGCGATGGCTGCCGCCCGCGAACTGCTGCTGCGGCTGGGCGCGTTGTCGGAGGCGGGCGGCATCATCACCGCGCTCGGCAGGCGCATGCTCGCGCTCGGCATCCACCCGCGTTTGGCGGCGATGCTGCTGGCCGCGCGCGACCCGCGCGAACAGGCGCTGGCCGCCGATCTGGCCGCGCTGGTCGAGGCCCGCGATCCGCTGCGCAGCCGCAGCGATGCGCTGGCCGAACGCTGGCGGGCGTTGGCCGCGTTCCGGGGTGGTCGCGCACCGGCCGATGCCAGTCGTTCGGCCCTGGCCGCGATCGATGCGGCGGCCCAGCAATGGCGCCGCCGCCTGCGTTGCGAAGCCGCGCCGCCATCGGACGTCGAAGCGCACGCGCTGGGCGACCTGCTCGCCCACGCCTACCCCGACCGGATCGCGGCCCGGCATCCGGTCGATCCCCTGCGCTACCAGTTGGCCAACGGCCGCAGCGCGCGCCTGTTCGACGACAGTGCACTGCGCGGCGAGCCGTGGCTGGTGGCCAGCGAGTTGCGCTTCGAGCCGCGTGGCGACGCCCTGCTGCTGCGCGCCGCGCCGGTGGACGAAGTGCGCCTGCGCGCCGATTTCCCCGAGCGCTTCGTCGAGCGCGAAGGCGCGGTATGGGACGCGGGCAAGCGCGCGCTGGTGGCACGGCGCGAATCGCGTTTCGACCGGATCGTGCTCGACAGCCGCCCCGCCGGCCGGGTCGATCCGGCCCAGGCCGCGCAGGCGCTGACCGAAGCGGTGCGCGAACTGGGCATCGACGCATTGCCGTGGACCGAGGGTCTGCGCCAGTGGCAGGCGCGCGAAGTCTCGCTGCGGCACTGGATGCCGGAGCTGGGTTTGCCGGACCTGTCCGACGCGGCCCTGCTGGCCACCCTGGATGCGTGGCTCAGGCCTGCCTTCGCCGGCAAGACCCGGCTCGATGCGGTATCGGAGGAGGAACTGGGCGAGGCCCTGAAATCGCCGCTGCCCTGGGGCCTGCGCCAGCAACTCGACCGGCTGGCGCCAACCCGGATCGCGGTTCCCTCCGGGATGGAGCGGCGGGTCGAGTACGCGCTGGACCACGACGGCGTGCCGCAGCCGCCGGTGCTGGCGGTGAAGCTGCAGGAACTGTTCGGCCTGGCCGATACCCCGGCGATCGCCGAAGGTCGGGTGCCGCTGACCCTGCACCTGCTCTCCCCCGGCGGCCGGCCGCTGCAGGTCACCCGCGACCTGAAGGGGTTCTGGGACCGGACCTATCCGGAAGTGCGCAAGGAGATGAAGGGGCGCTACCCCCGGCATCCCTGGCCGGAAGACCCCTGGAATGCGGTGGCCACGCATCGTGCGAAACCGCGCGGGACGTGAGGGCCGGCGGTACGACGTGCCGGTGGCCGGCCATGGGCGGGCCGGCGGACCGGCGGAACCTGGATCGCGGTCCCCTCGCCTGCCGCGGTGATGAACCGCACCCTTCGCCCGGCCGCGGAAGCGGCCACTCGCCGCCGTTGCTGACGTATCTTGCACATATGCATCGCCGATACTGGCAATGTCCCCCTTGCCTCCCGCGGAGTCTCCCATGAGCAGGATGTCCCATCTCACCGATCGCGCCCTGGACCTGGCCGAACAGGCCGGTGCCGGGCTGCGCCAGGCCAGCGCCAGCCTGCGCGACGCCGGCGTCGACGCCGAGCAGTGGATCAAGACCGGCGCAGCGCTGGGCGCGGCCAAGGCCGGGCTCGGCTACGCCCGCGGCACCGTGCGCCGGCATCCGGTCGCGGTGGCCACCGCCGCGGCGGTGGTCGGCGCCGGCGTGTTGGCCTACGTGTTGTACCGCAAGGGCCGCAAGCGCCGGCAGCAGGAAGCGATCGAAGGCCAGGCCCGGCGCATCGCCAGCGACGAAAGCGAAGCGGCGGTCGTCCGTCCGCGCACGCCGCGCCGGCGCCGGCAACCTGCCAAGGCCTGACGGCCGCACCGGAGCGGTGTTTCGGGGTGGCGCCGACGGCGGGTCGGCTGCTTCCGTTTCTTTCGCGGAAGATCCGTCCATCCGCCCCCCGCGCCGCAGGACGGGCGCGGATCGGGATCATCCATCGACGCGGCGCCATTGGCCGGGCGGAAGCCAACCTTCAGCACCGGCCAACCCGTGCAGCCGGTACGGACCGATCGCCACCCGCACCAGCCGCAGCGTCGGCAGGCCGACGGCGGCGGTCATGCGCCGCACCTGGCGGTTGCGGCCTTCGCCGATGACGATTTCCAGCCAGGCGTCGGGCACGGTCTTGCGGTAGCGCACCGGCGGCTCGCGTGGCCACAACGTCGGCGGCGGGTCGAGTCGGCGCGCCTGCGCCGGCCGGGTCGGGCCATCGTTGAGGACCACGCCTTCGCGCAGGATGCCCAGTTGCTCCTCGCGTGGTTCGCCTTCCACCTGCACCCAGTAGGTCTTGGGCTGCTTGTGCCGCGGATCGGTGAGCCTGTGCGCGAGGGTGCCGTCGTCGGTGAGCAGCAGCAGGCCTTCGCTGTCGTGGTCCAGGCGGCCGGCGGCGTAGACCTCCGGCGGTAGGCCGAAAGCAGCCAGGGTCGGGCGCGGCGGCGTGCTGCGGTCGGTGAACTGGCACAGCACGCCATGGGGCTTGTTGAAAGCGATCAGCATCGTGCCGTGCCGCGCGCCAGCGAGAGGTGCCGAGACGTCGGAAACGCCGGGCCGCCGCGGGGACGGTCCCGGCATCCACCCCGAGCCATTATTCCTGGCGCGGCTTGACGAAGCGCAGCGTCATCCGGTCGCTCTCGCCGATCGCCTGGTACTTGGCGCGATCCTCCTCCGGGTGGTTGTTGGACGGCGGCAGCGTCCACACCCCGTTCGGGTGGTCCTTGGTATCCAGCGGATTGGCATTGACCTCGCTGGTCGCGGCCAACTCGAAGCCGGCGGCGGTGGCCAGGGCGATGACCTGGTCCTGGCCGACATAGCCGCTCTGGTCGTCGTCGGCCACGTCGCCGCTGGCGCGATGTTCGACCACGCCGAGCGTGCCGCCGGGCTTGAGCGCCTCGTAGAACCCCTTGAACATGCCCTCGGCCTGGCCGTCGCCACGCCAGTTGTGCACGTTGCGGAAGGTCACCACCAGGTCCGCCGAGCCGGGCTCGCCGAGCACCGGTGCCGTCGGATCGTAGGTCACCACCGTGGCCCGCTCGAACTGCGCCGGTGCCTCGGCGAATTTCTTCTCCAGGCCATCCTTCGATTTCTGCTGGTAGTCGCGGCCGCGGCCTTCGGGCACCGCCATCGGATCGACCACGGCCGCCACGTAGTGGCCATGCTCCTTCAGGTACGGCGCCAGGATCTCCGCGTACCAGCCGCCGCCGGGGGTGATCTCGACCACGGTCATGTCCGGGCGGATGCCGAAGAACGCCAGGGTTTCGCCGGGATGGCGGTACGGGTCGCGCGCGGCATTGGCCGGATCGCGCCAGGCGCCGGCGATGGCCGCGTCGAGGGTGGCATCGGCTGCGGTGGCCGGAGCGACCGTTTCGGTGGCGGGTTCGGCAGCTGCGGGCGTGGCGCTCTGCTGCGGCGAGCAGGCTGCCAGGGCGAGGACGACCAGACAGGCGCCAGCCAGGGGATTTCGGATCATCGCGGGACTCCAGTGCGAGGGAAATCCGAGCCTAGCACGCGACCCGGAAGACCACGCCACGCGCCGGCCGCATCGTCGCCGCGCGGGCGCAAATGCGCAGCCCGGCACAAGGCCGGGCTGCGCGATGCCGCGTCGGAATTACAGCGCGGCCAGCGCCGCGTTGAAGGTCGGCGACGGGCGCATCGCCGCACCGGCCTTGGCCAGGTCCGGGTGGTAGTAGCCGCCGATGTCCACCGGCTTGCCCTGCGCACCGTTGAGCTCGGCGACGATCCTGGCCTCGTTCTCCGCCAATGCCTGGGCCAGCGGCGCGAACGTCGCCTTCAGCTCCGCATCGCGGTCCTGCGCGGCCAGCGCCTGGGCCCAGTACAGGGCCAGGTAGAAGTGGCTGCCGCGGTTGTCCAGTTCGCCGACCTTGCGTGCCGGCGAGCGATCGTTGTCCAGAATCAGGCCGTTGGCCTGGTCGAGCGCGGCGGCCAGCACCGCGGCGCGGCCATTGCCGGTCTGCTCGGCCAGGTGCTCGAGCGATGCGGCCAGGGCCAGGTACTCGCCCAGCGAATCCCAGCGCAGGTAGTCCTCCTCGACGAACTGCTGCACGTGCTTGGGCGCCGAACCGCCGGCGCCGGTTTCGAACAGGCCGCCACCGGCCATCAGCGGCACGATCGACAGCATCTTGGCGCTGGTGCCCAGCTCCAGGATCGGGAACAGGTCGGTCAGGTAGTCGCGCAGCACGTTGCCGGTCACCGAGATGGTGTCCTTGCCCTGGCGGATGCGCTGCAGCGAGAACTTCGTCGCTTCCACTGGCGAGAGGATGCGGATGTCCAGACCCGTGGTGTCGTGGTCCTTCAGGTACCGCTCGACCTTGGCGATCATCTGCCGGTCGTGCGCGCGCGCGCTGTCCAGCCAGAACACCGCCGGGGTGCCGCTCAGGCGCGCACGGGTGACGGCCAGCTTGACCCAGTCCTGGATCGGCGCGTCCTTGGCCTGGCACATGCGCCAGATGTCGCCGGCTTCCACCTTGTGCTCGAACACGACCTTGCCGGCATCGTCGGTGACGCGCACGGTGCCGTCGGCCGGGATCCGGAAGGTCTTGTCGTGGCTGCCGTATTCCTCGGCCTTCTGCGCCATCAGGCCGACGTTGGGCACGCTGCCCATGGTGGTCGGGTCGAACGCGCCGTTGGTCTTGCAGTCCTCGATCACCGCCTGGTACACGCCGGCGTAGCAGCGGTCCGGGATCACCGCCTTGGTGTCCTGCAGCTTGCCCTGCGCGTTCCACATGCGGCCGGAGTCGCGGATCATCGCCGGCATCGAGGCGTCGACGATCACGTCCGAGGGCACGTGCAGGTTGGTGATGCCCTTGTCCGAATTGACCATCGCCAGCGCCGGGCCGGCGGCGTAGGTGGCCTCGATGTCGGCCTTGATCGCGTCCTGCCGGTCCTGCGGCAGCGAGCCGATGCGCGCGGACAGGTCGCCGATGCCGTTCTCCGGCGAGAAGCCGACCGCGGCCAGCACGTCGGCGTGCTTGCCCAGCGCGTCCTTGTAGAACTCCGACACCGCCACGCCGAACATGATCGGGTCGGAGACCTTCATCATGGTCGCCTTCAGGTGCAGCGAGAACAGCACGCCGAGGGCGCGCGCGTCGGCGATCTGCGCGGCGATGAACGCGGCCAGCGCCTTGCGGCTCAGGGTCGAGGCATCGACGATCTCGCCGGCCTTGACCGCGGTCTTCTCCTTCAGCACCACGATCTTGCCGTCGTCCTGCACCAGCTCGATCTTCAGGTTGCCGGCGCTCTCGATCGTGACCGACTGCTCGCTGCCGTAGAAGTCGCCGGCATCCATGTGCGCCACGTGCGATTTGGAATCCCTGCCCCACGGACCCATCCGGTGCGGGTGCTTGCGCGCATAGTTCTTCACCGACAGCGGCGCGCGACGGTCGGAATTGCCCTCGCGCAGCACCGGGTTGACCGCGCTGCCCTTGGTCCGGTCGTAGCGGGCCTGGATGTCCCTTTCCCTCTCGTCCTTCGGCGCGTCCGGGTAGTCCGGCAGCGGATAGCCCTGGGCCTGCAGCTCCTTGATCGCGGCCTTGAGCTGCGGCACCGAGGCGCTGATGTTCGGCAGCTTGATGATGTTGGCTTCCGGCTTCGTCGCCAGCTCGCCCAGCTCGGCCAGGTGGTCGCCGATCTTCTGCGACTCGGCCAGGCAATCCGGGAACTGGGCCAGGATGCGCCCGGCCAGCGAGATGTCGCGGGTCTCCACGTCGATCCCGGCCGTGCCGGCGAAGGCCTGGACGATGGGCAGCAGCGACTGGGTCGCCAGGAACGGGGCTTCGTCGGTGAGGGTGTAGATGATCTTCGGCGGGTTCGACATGATCGGCGGGGGTCTCTGGCGGGTCGAATGAACCCCCGATTGTCGCGTTTTTCGCCCGAAGATGCGCGCTGCGCCGCGGGAGCGCGCGCTGCGCCGGCGCCGATGGCGGGCTGTGCCGCGCCTCAGTCCGCCGGCACCGTGCGCTCACGCGCCCAGGCGCGCAGGGCCTCCACCTGCTCGGCCATCAGCACCGACAGCGGGCGGGTGCCGCGGATCTCGGCCATCAGCAGGTCGGTATCCAGCACGCGCCCTTCGGCGTGCGCGGCGTACAGGCCGGAGACGATGGCCTGCTCGATCTCGGCGCCGGAGAAGCCATTGGCCGCAGCCGCCAGCGCCGGCAGCGCGAATGCCTGCGGTTCCAGCCGGCGGTCGTGCAGGTGGATGCGCAGCAGTTCCACCCGGGTGTCCGGGTCGGGCAGGTCGACGAAGAAGATCTCGTCGAAGCGGCCCTTGCGCAGCAGTTCGGCCGGCAGGTGCTGGACCTGATTGGCGGTGGCCACCAGGAACACCGGGGCCTTGCGCTCGGCCATCCAGGTCAGCAGGTAGCCAAGCACGCGCCGCGACACCCCGCCGTCGCCCTCGCCCGCGTCGCCGGCCACGCCCTTCTCGATCTCGTCGATCCACAATACGCACGGCGCCAGCTGGTCGGCCGAGGCCAGCGCGGTGCGCAGGTTCTGCTCGGTCTCGCCGTGGTACTTGGCGTACAGGGTGCCGAAGTCCAGGCGCAGCAGCGGCACGCCGTACGCGCCGGCGATGGCCTTGGCCAGCAGCGACTTGCCGCAGCCCTGCACGCCCAGCAGCAGCACCCCGCGCGGCGGATCCAGCCCCGGCGGCGGGTTGCCGGCGAAAGCCGGCGCGCGCTGGCCGATCCAGCGCTTGAGCCGGCGCGCGCCGGCCACCTCGGCGAAGCCGGCGGTGTCGTATTCGTAGTGCAGGTGGCCGCTGCGGTTGAGCAGCTCGAACTTCAGCTTCGCCAGCTGCGGCAGGTCCGAGGCGGTGAGCGCGCCGTCGGCATGGATCAGCTGGCGGGCGATGCGGCGCGCGTCGTGCAGGTCCAGGCCCTGCAGGTGGCGCACGATCTGGCGCACTGCGTCTTCCTCGGCCTCGACCCGGCGCCCGCCGTGCTCGCGGGCGTAGGCGACGGCCTCCTCGCGGACCAACTTGAGCAGCGCGTTGGCGTCGGGCAGGCGCGGGGCGAAGCGCACCGCCAGCGCATCCAGTTCGGCCGGCAACTCGACCTTGGCCCCGACCAGCACCAGCACGTGCGGCTCGCAGCCGCGGCGCTGGACGATGTCGCGCAGCAGGCGCTGGTGGCTGGCGTAGCCCAGGTAGGGATGGAAATCGAGCAGCAGGTAGATGCCGCGCTGTTCGGCCTGGCGGATCGCGTGCAGCACCGAACTGGCGTCGGGCGGGCCCTCGGGCTCGTCCTCGCGGTCCAGGTCCAGCCGGCGCAGGCCCTCGGTGATGGTCCAGCGGTGCAAGGCGCGCCAGACCTGCATCAGGGCCTGCCGGAACAGTTCCACCACCCGTTCCTCGTCGCGGGTCTCGATCACGATCAGCGGGGTGTTGGCCCGGATCAGGGCGGTCAGGTCCTGCAGCTGGCTCATGGGGTTTCCGCGAAGGGACCGGCGCACGATAGCAAGCGGGGGCCCCCGGTTCCCAGCCGCCACGCCGGGTCCCGGCCGTCCCGATCCGGCTCGCCGTTACGGGTACGTTCCTACCGCCGCCGCGGGGCCCGGTGTACCCTGCGGGCAGCCCAACGCGGAGGCATTGCGCGCATGAAGACGATCCTGGTGGCCTGTTCCAAGGGCGGGGTGGGCAAGACCACCATCGCCACCCACCTGGCGGCGCATTCGGCGCTGCAGGGCCGGCGTACGGTGCTGGCCGACGCCGACCCGCAGGGTTCGGCCACCCGCTGGGCCGAGCGCCGGGCCGAACTGGAGAGCGCGGTCCTGCCGATCGACGCCAGCCGCCATCGCGCCTGGCGCCTGCGCCTGCCGGACGACGCCGACCAGGTGGTGATCGACGCCCCGGCCGGGGCCATGGCCGAGGACCTGGAGGACTTCATCGACCACGCCGATGCGATGGTGGTGCCGGTGCAGCCCTCGGCGATGGACATCGAGGCCACGGTCGGGTTCCTCAACACCGTGGCCAAGGTCAAGCGGGTGCGCAAGCACAAACTGCCGGTGGGCCTGGTGCTCAATCGCAGCAAGCCGTGGACCAACGCCAGCCAGCAGGCGCTGGACATGCTCAAGACCTGGCCGTATCCGGTGGTGGCGCAGCTGCGCGACACCCAGGCCTACGTGGTCCTGGTCGGGCTCGGCCGCAGCCTGTTCGATTACCACTCGGCGCAGGTGCGCGAGCACCAGGCCGACTGGGAGCCGTTGCTGAAATGGCTGGCCAAGGCATGAGCGCAGGCGGGAGGGGAACGGCGTGCGCGAACTGATTCTGCTGCGGCATGCCCATGCCGAGCCGGCCGTGGCCGGCCAGGACGATTTCGACCGGCCGCTCTCGCCGCAGGGCCTGGCCGAGGCCGAGGCCGCCGGGCGCTGGCTGGCCGAGCATGGCCTGGTCCCGGACCGGGTGCTGTGCTCGCCGGCGCGGCGCACCCGGGAAACCCTGGAGGCGGTGCTTGCGGTCGCCGGCTATGCCGAGCAACGGCTGGAACCGGCCATCTACGACGCCACTCCCGGGGCGCTGTTCGGCGTGCTGCAGGCGCATGGCGAGGTCGAGAGGCTGCTGCTGGTCGGGCACAACCCGGGCATGGAGCGGCTGGTGGCGCTGCTGCACAGCGGCCAGTCCGGCGACTATCGCGGCATGCCGACCGCGGCGGTAGCGGTGCTGGCGCTGCCGGCGCAGGCGGCGATCGAACCGGGCATGGCGCGGCTGACCGCGTTCTGGTGGCCCTGAGCCGATGCGCCGGACCACGGCGCGCGCGTGGCTGCGGGCCCAGGCGGCGTTGGCGCTGGCCGCGGCGGCCCTGGTCCCGCAGGCGCATGCGCAGGCCAGGTTCGACGATGGGCAGAGCTGGCTGGGCTTCGAGGTCTATACCCGCTTCGGCCAGCGCGTGGCGGGCGAATTCCCGAGTTTCCAGGGGGTGGTCGAACCCCTGCCGGACGGGCGGCAACAGGTGCGTCTGCGCGTGGCCACCTCCGAGGCGGTGATCCCGGACCGGCCGCGCTACACGGCCTGGATGCGCGGAGCCAGCTTCTTCGACACCGTGCGCCATCCCTGGATGGAATTCGTGTCCGACCCCTACCCGGCGGACCTGTTGCGCAAGGGCGGACCGCTGCACGGCCGTTTGACCCTGCGCGGGGTGACCCGGCCGCAGCGGCTGGAAGTCCTGCCCGCGGCCTGCGCCCGGCCGGGCCTGGACTGTGGCATCCAGGTCAACGGCAGCATCGACCGCAGCGACTTCGACATGCGCCAGTGGCAGGTGGCGCTGGCCGACAAGGTGTGGCTGCTGGCCAGCCTGCAATTGCGCGGGCCGGTGGAGTGAACGCGATCGCCCGGCTGCTGTGCGCGCTGCTGTTGTTGTCGGCCACCGCCTGCAGCACGCTGGCCCCTGCCGGGCACGAGCAGGCCGCGGCGATAGCGGTGTCGGCGCGTGATGCCACGTTGACGTGCGACCGCGAGGACCGTTGCGCGGCGCCGTCGGAACTGCATGCGCTGGGCGCGGCCGCGTTCGCGCAGTCGCAGGCGTCGCCCGATGCGACCCCGCATCATTTCGTCCTGATCCTGGACCAGGGCGGCGACGCGCTGCTGGCGCGGATCAACCTGATCCGCGCGGCCAGTGCCAGGATCGACCTGCAGACCTACATCTTCGACAAGGACGACAGTGCGCGCCTGGTGATCGACGAGCTGCTGGCCGCGGCCAAGCGTGGGGTCCGGGTGCGGGTCCTGATCGACCAGCTCTCGGCGATCGCCGACCTGCAGATCCTGGCCGCGCTGGCCGGTGCGCACGAGAACCTGGAACTGCGGGTGTACAACCCCACCTTCGGCGAGGCGATGCCCGGCTACCTGGACTATGCGGCCAGCGTGATCTGCTGCTTCCGCCGCTTCAACCAGCGCATGCACAACAAGCTGCTGCTGGTCGACGGGGCGGTGGCCATCGCCGGGGGGCGCAACTACCAGGACGACTACTACGACTGGGATGCCGAGTACAACTTCCGCGACCGCGACGTGCTGGTGGCCGGGCCGGTGGCGCGAGAGATGGAACGCAACTTCGAACACTACTGGGACGATCCGCTGAGCGTGCCGGCCGAGCGCCTGGACGACGTGGCGCAGATCCTGCTCGGGCACGGTGTGCCGCCGCTGCCGCCGGCTGCGCCGTTGCGGCCTGACCGGGTGGAGACGATGTCGCGCGCGGCCGGCGACCCCGCGCTGGTGCGTGAGCGGCTGGTGCAGCGGACGATTCCGGTCGGCGACGTCGCCTATATCGCCGACCTGCCGCGCAAGCACCACGAAGGCCCGGCGGAAGGCACCGGCGTGCCGGGCCTGGCCGGGCTGCTGGCCGGCGCGCGGGAGGAGATCCTGCTGCAGACGCCCTATCTGGTGTTGTCCGACAGTGCGCTGCAACTGTTCCGCGAACTGCGCGCCCACCCGGATCCGCCGCGGGTGGTGGTATCCACCAACAGCCTGGCGGCGACCGACAACCCGATCGTCTACGCGCTCACCTACAAGTACAAGCGCCGGCACGTGCGCGAGCTGGGCTTCGACATATTCGAGTACAAGCCGTTCCCGGCCGATCCGCCGCTGGATCCGGCGCTGGGGGCATGGCAGCCGGGCGATCCGCCCGGTCCCGCGAGCGCGCCCGCCCCCGCGCGCAGCGAGCTGCCGGGAAGCCTGGGCAGCAGCGCGTCCGGCCGTTCCGGCGGCGTGCACACCGGCGCCGATGACGGTCGCGTCGAGGACAAGCTGCGCACCGAAACCAGGCCTTCGCTGCTGCGTGCCAGTGCCCCGGCCAACCGCCCGGTTCCGGTACTCGGCGAAGGCCCGCGCATGGGCCTGCACGCCAAGTCGATGGTGATCGACCGCCGGATCGGCGTGGTCGGCACCCACAACTTCGATCCGCGCAGCGAGACCTACAATACCGAGGCGGTGCTGGTGATCGAGGATCCGGTGTTCGCGCAGGCACTGGCCGAGAGCATCGAGCGCGACATCGCCCCGGGCAACTCCTGGGCCGTGGCCGCGCGCGGCAAGCCGCCGCTGCTGTCGGGGCTGAACTACAGCCTGGGCAAGGTGCTGGAAGCCTCGCCCGTGCTGGACGTGTGGCCCTGGCGTTATGCCACCAACTACGAGTTCCAGCCCGGCCCCGATTGCCCGGCGCCGTTGTCGCGGCGGGATCCGGGCTTCCATCGCTGCTACGTGTCGGTCGGCGACTTCCCCGAGGTCAGCCTGGGCCCGAAATCGATCTTCACCCGGATGCTGACTGCGTTCGGAGCGGGCCTGGTGCCGATCCTGTGACGGTGGCGCGCATGCGCCGCGGCCACGCCGGCCGCCGTATGCTTGGCACTCGCATCCAGGGAGCGGCAACCATGGCCCATGCATTCAAGGTCGGCGACCACGTGCGCTGGAATTCCGAGGCCGGAGAGGTCAGCGGCCGGATCGTCAAGGTGCATACCCGCGACGTCGACTACAAAGGGTATACCCACCACTGCAGCGAGGACGATCCGCAGTACGAGATCCAGAGCGACCGCACCGACCACGTCGCCCTGCACCGTGGCGCCGTGCTGCACCGGATCGACTGAGGATGGACGCCGCGCCGGCGACGGTGTGGACCATCGGCCACTCCACCCGCACCCGGGAGGAGTTCCTGGCCCTGCTCGAGGCCTACGCCATCCAGGCGCTGGCGGACGTGCGCCGCTTCCCGGGCTCGCGCCGCTGTCCGTGGTTCGCCGGCGAGGCGCTGGCCCTGGACCTGGCCGCCGTGGGCATCGAATACCGCTGGTTGCCGCAGCTGGGCGGGCGCCGCAGGGTGCGCACCGGATCGCCCAACGGCGGCTGGCGCAACGCGTCCTTCCAGGGCTATGCCGACCATCTGGACAGCGATGAATTCGCCGAAGGCATGGCCCAGCTGCTGGAACTGGCCGCGCGCCGGCGGACCGCGATCATGTGTGCGGAGGCGGTGTGGTGGCGCTGCCACCGGGCATTGATCGCCGACGTGCTCAAGCTGCGCGGGATCGAGGTGGTGCACATCCTCGGCGCGGCCCATGCGCAGGAGCATCGCTACAGCGCCGCCGCGCAGGTCCGCGACGGCCGCCTGTCGTACCCGCCGCCGCAGCCGGACTTGCTGGCCGGAAACTGATCTCCGCACCCGGCGGTGCGCCGGTGCGCCCCTGCTGGGAAGATAATCGGACCCTTTCCTGATCCGGCAACCCCCCAATGGCTTTCCGCGCCCCCGTTTCCATCGACGAACTCAACCGGCTCAGCCGCGGCACCCTGATCGAACATCTGGGCATCGTCTTTACCGCCGCCGGCGAGGACTGGCTGCAGGCGACCATGCCGGTCGAGCCGCGTACCCGGCAACCGTACGGGCTGCTCCACGGCGGCGCCTCGGTGGTGCTGGCCGAGACCCTGGGCAGCAGCGCCGGCAACCTGTGCCTGGACACCTGCGAGCAGATGGCGGTGGGCCTGGAGATCAATGCCAACCACCTGCGCGCGGTGCGCGAGGGCAGCGTCACCGGCACGGCGAAGGCGCTGCACGTGGGCCGCAGCACCCAGGTCTGGGAAATCCGCATCGAGGATGCGCGCGGACGCGCGACGTGCGTATCGCGGCTGACCCTGGCGGTGGTGCCGGCGACGCAGCCGGCCTGACCGGCGTTCAGCCGCCCGCGTGCCCTTTTCGCCCGCGGCGCGGTATCGTGCGCGTCCATGGACCCCGCTCCCCCGCGTGCGGCCCGCCAGCCGGCCCGGTCGGGCGGCGTCGGGCGCGCCTTCCGCTACCTTTGCCGCACCCCCTTGCTGCTGCTGCACGTCCTGCTGCCGCTGCCGCTGACGTTGCTGTGCCTGGCCCCGCCGCTGCGCACGATCCGCTGCGGCGCCGAGACCCTGGGCGACCGCGCGGTGCGCGCCTGGTCGGGCGGGCTGGCGTGGATCTTCGGCTTCCGCCTGCGTCGCTTCGGCACGCCGCTGCCGGGGGCGACGATGTTCGTGGCCAATCATGTCAGCTGGGTCGACATCGAGATCCTGCACAGCCAGCGGATGATGGGCTTCGTGGCCAAGCGCGAGATCGCCGGCTGGCCGCTGGTGGGCTGGCTGGCGGCGCAGGGGCAGACGATCTTCCACCAGCGCGGCAGCACCGACTCGCTCAACGACGTGCTGGAGCAGATGGTCGAGCGGTTGCGCCAGGGCAAGTCGGTGGGCGTGTTCCCGGAGGGGCGCACCCGCGGCGGCCACGAAGTCGGGCCGTTCCATGCGCGGATCTTCCTGGCCGCGGTCGAGGCCCGGGTGCCGGTGCAGCCGGTGGCGCTGCGCTACGGCGAACGCGGCGCGGCGCAGACCATGGTCGCGTTCGGCCCGCGCGAGAATTTCGCCCAGAACTTCCTGCGCCTGCTCGGCGAGCCCGCGCGCATCGCCGAGGTCCACTTCCTGGAGCCGGTCCCGCCCGGCGACGTGGATGGCCGGCGCCGCATCGCCGAGCTGTCGCGCGAGCGCATCGTGGCGGCGATGGGCTCGTGATGGAAGGCTGAATCCCCGCGCGGCCGCGCTTGCGCCGGGCCCGCGGCGATGCAAGATTGGCCGTGGCGAACCCGCCCTCCCCGCCATGACCCACGCCGCCGATTTCCAACCCCCGCGCCTGCTGCGCAATCCGCACCTGCAATCGGTGCTCGGATCCAGCGGCTTGCGCCGCCGCCGCGGCCAGCGCGCGCTGGCCGCCAGCGGCGCGACCTCCACCGAGCACATCCTCGACGGCGGCAACGGTGCGCGCCTGCAGGGCTGGCACAGCCACGTCCCCGGCCGCGAGCCGCGCGGCACCGCACTGTTGCTGCACGGTTGGGAAGGCAGCGCCGAATCCAGCTACATGCGCCTGGCCGCCGCGCGCCTGCTGGCCGACGGGCTGGACGTGTTCCGCCTGAACTTCCGCGACCACGGCGATACCCACCACCTCAACGAAGGGCTGTTCCACTCCAACCGCATCGGCGAAGTGGTGCACGCGGCCGCGGACATGGTCCGGCGCCTGCAGGTGCGCGACCTGGTGGTGGCCGGCTATTCGCTCGGCGGCAACCATGCCCTGCGCCTGGGCCTGCACGCGCCGCGGGCCGGGTTGCCACTGCGCCACATCGCCGCGGTCTGCCCGCTGGTCGACCCGGCCGGGACCATGGACGTCATGGAGCGCGATGCGCGGTTCTACGATTGGTATTTCCGCCGCCAGTGGCGCAGTTCGCTGCAGCGCAAGCGCGAACTGTTCCCCGAGCACTTCGGCTACGACGATGCCACCCTGGCGCTGGACATGCGCGGGCTGATCGGCTGGCTGGCGCGCAGGCACGCCGGCTTCGACAGCGCCGAGGAATACTTCGACAGCTACTCCATCGCCGGCGACCGCCTGGCGGGGCTGGAAGTGCCGGCCAGCATCCTGATGGCCGAGGACGACCCGGTGATCCCGATCGAGCATTTCCGCCACTGGCGCCTGCCCGCAGGCGCCGGGCTGGAGGTCGCGCGCTGGGGCGGGCACTGCGCGTTCGTGGAAAACCTGGCCGGCGACGGCTTTTCCGAGCGCTGGGTGGCGGCGCGGCTGGGCGCCGCCCTGCCGCGCTGAACGGCGCCGGGCAGGCGGCACGGTAGACTGCGGGTTTTTCCGGAAGACCCGAAGCAATGCAGGAACGTATTCAAGAAGCGCTGCGGCGCGATGCCGTGGACGAAGCCCTGGCCCTGGCCCGGGACTGGGTCGCCTCCGCCCCCGATGACGCGCAGGCGCAGCGCGCGCTGGCCGGCGTGCTGGCCTGCGGTGGCGACACGGATGCCGCGCTGGAGGCGCTTGACCGGGCGATCCTGCTGGCGCCGGAAGACGCGGGCCTGCATTTCGAACGTGCCTCCCTGCTGCTGCGCACGCGCAACCTGGAGGACGCCGGCGCCGCGCTGGACCAGGGCCTGGGCCTGGATCCGAACCACGTCCCGTCGTACCTGGCGCGTGCGCAGGTCGCCCTGGCCCGCGGCGACCTGGCCGAGGCGGAGCGGCTCAGCCGTACCGTCGCCCGCATCGTCGAGGCCGACGACCCGCGCCTGCTGGCCCTGGACGCGCTGCTGGCGCTGCGCCGCGGCGATGCCGACCGGGCGCTGGCCCTGGCATCCACGGCCAGCGCCGTGCTGCGGGACGACCCGCAACTGCTGTCGATCCTGGGATTCAGCTACTTCGCCAAGGGCCATTGGGCGTTCGCCGAACAGGCGTTCGTCCGGGTTGCCGAACTCTTGCCCGATGCCCGTGCGCTGCGGCCGTTGCTGGCGCAACTGGCCGCCCGCCAGGGCCGTTTCGGGGAGGCCGCCGACCTGGTCGTGCCGCTGACGGAGGACGAGGCCGTCGCCAACCCGGCGTTGCGTCGCATCGCAGGCCTGTACGCGCTGCAGGCCGGGCGCGGCGAACAGGCGCTGGCACTGCTGCGCGCCACGCTGGCGGCAGGCGTCGATCGCGCCGTGCTGCAGGGCTTGATGCTGCTGTGGAACCGCAGCGGCGACCGCGCGGATGCGCTGGCCACGCTGGAGGCGGCGCTGGCCACTCACCGCGACGCCGGTGACCTGTGGGCCGCGCGGCTGGCGCTGGAAGCTTCCGGCAGCGGTGAAAGCGAGCAGGTGCTGGAACGATGGCTCACGGCAATGCCGGGTCACCTGCCGGCACTGGAGGCTGGACTCAGGCAGCGCGATCGCGCCGGGGACCTGCAAGGCACGGAGCATTTCGCCCGGCGCGTGGCCGAAGCCCAGCCCGGGCATCCGCTGGCCGAACAGTTCCTGGTCGAATGCTCGCTGGCCCGGGATCCGGATGCCGCCCTGGCCCGCGGACGGGCGATGGTCGCGGCCCAGGCGGCCGGCGACGCGCGCGTGGCCGCGCGTGCCTGGTTCGGCCGCTTGCTCGACCGTGCCGGCC